>JBKPMO010000050.1:0-51193 GCA_046732175.1 Verrucomicrobiota bacterium | reverse complement strand
GGGAAACGTTGTACCGGGTCAAACCGGAGAATACAGTCGGCACCCGGGGCCAGACGCAGCAGAGCAATCAGCAGCACTACCCTCCGCTGACAGCTTTCATGGCAGTGATGGTCTTTCTGCTGGCCGACGGCCGGGTCCAGCGTGACCAGTTGTTCAACTACTTCGTACCGGCATTGCTTGCTACAACTGCGCTGGTGTGCGCGACTATGCGGCGGCTTGAGGTTTCTTCACAACCATAGAATTCGGTATCAATTAGAAATTCTGGCTAAATCGCCGACTAGCTTTGTTCAATCTACCGGGGCGCGAAGGGCCGCAGAAGCGGCTACTTGCCCTACAGGATAGCGAACACCCGCCGCGTACAGTGATTACGCGAGCATACTATTTAGTAAGAACTACAACTCTCTAGTAGTTCTAGAATTACTGCAGCTAACTAGATTCAGGAGCAAAATCACCTTATCTACTCCGAGTAGGACGAAGGTCCTATATACTTTCAGCCGCTGTTTTTGTTTCAACTAAAGGTAACAACGACTATGACCGCTTTCCCACTAGGTGGTCCGTGGTATCGCTTCGCTTTGTGCGCGAAGCATGCGTGCGGACTAATCGTCGGCCTAGTAGCTTCCGCCGCCAACGCACAAGACCCAGCGACCGTGGGCCAGTGGTCGGCTCGAACAGCCTGGCCGTCAAAGGCGATTCACGCTGCGCTGCTGCCAACAGGGGATGTACTATGGTGGCCGCGCTTGGCTGCTAATGCAGGCAATCCATACCTATGGGATCCGGCGACGGCGACGAATACGCCGCTACTACCGCCAGGTGCGAACCTTTTTTGTGCCGGCCACGCGTTTCTTCCCGATGGCAAGCTATTAGTAGCGGGTGGACACGTCAGCAGTTGGGTAGGTTTGCCAAATGCCTACACCTTCGATCCACTGACCGATACTTGGACACGCTTGCCGGATATGAATAACGGCCGCTGGTATCCGACAAGTACCACATTACCTACCGGCGACGTTTTGGTTATTAGTGGCTGGATTGACACACCTACAGGAGTGAATGTGGAGCCTCAGGTGTGGCAAAGCGCTTCCTCGTCCTGGCGTAATCTAACAGCTGCGCATCTCGCGTTGCCGTTCTATCCATTCATGTTCGTAGCACCCAATGGTAAGGTATTCTGCGCCGGGCCAGGTCAAACTACTCGGTATCTTGGTACTTCCGGCATGGGCGGGTGGAGTGTTGTTGGGGACAGTAATTATGGTCTTCGCAATTGGGGATCTGCCGTGATGTACGATACCGGTAAGATCTTGTTGATGGGTGGAACGCCATGCGATAGCTACTCAACAACATGCACAACAGTACCTACTGCGACGGCCGAGATCATTGATTTGACTGCCGCAAATCCAGCGTGGCGGTATACCGCGCCGATGGCTGGCGGACGCAAACTTCATAACGCAACCTTGCTGCCGGATGGGAAGGTTTTGGTAACCGGGGGCAGCCGCGGAACGGAAGATCCGAATACCGCTTCGACCGATCCAGCCTATCCTTCCGAGATGTGGGACCCAGCCACTGGAAGCTGGTCTACCGTGGCAAGCTTGAGTACTTTCAGGGGATACCATGCCGCGGCGTTGCTGTTACCGGATGGGCGTGTTCTATCGGCGGGCGGTCAAGTTGGTAGCGGAGTTAATTCAGCCGAGATCTATTCTCCGCCCTATCTGTTCAAGGGTCCACGGCCCACGATCACTTCGGCGCCGGCGGCTGTTGCCTACGGTGACTTGTTTTTTGTGGGTACACCGAATCCAGCAAACATCACCAGCGTAACCATGATCGCGCTCTCGTCTGTAACTCATGGCTTCAACATGGGACAACGTATTGTTCGGCCATCCTTCTCGCTGGGTACAGACGGCCTAAATATCGTCGCACCCTCCAGCGCGAACATCGCTCCGCCTGGATATTATATGCTCTTCCTCTTGAACGGGAACGGCGTTCCGTCAGTAGCGAAAATCATCCCCGTGAGCAGCAGTGCAAGTCCTACGCCAACCCCTACACCAACTCCAACCCCAACGCCGACGCCTACGCCAACACCAACGCCTACTCCAACGACGACTCCTACTCCTACTGCGACGCCGACTCCAGCAGCGCCGACAAATTTGACCGCCACTGGTGTGTCAGCGTCCCGCATCAGCTTATCGTGGACAGACCATGCAAACAACGAAAGGGGATTTCGGATCCAGCGTTCTACTAATGGCAGTGTGTTCGCCAATCTTACGACGGTAGGTCCCAATATTACTACTTTTTCGGACACTGGGGTTGCCATATCTTCTACGTATTCCTACAGAGTAGCTGCGTTCAATTCCGCAGGTAGTTCTGCCCAATCAAACACTGCGACGGTCGCGCTGCTCCTACCGGCTGCGCCGACTAATCTGACCGCCGACGTCGCGAAGCACGACGATGTCAACCTAAGCTGGAAAGATAATTCTAATAACGAAACTGGATTCCAGATTGAGCGCTCGAGTAACGGCATATCGTTCGACGTCCTGGCAACCGCCCCGGCGAATACGACGAAGTATAGAGACCGGAGGGGGGCTAGACGGACCAATTACTACCGAGTAGTTGCCAGAAATAACCTGGGTTTGTCCCATTACAGCAATGTTGTGAAAGTGCCGTGAATCGTCCACAGAATATAAAGTTTGTTCTGCTATCGCTTGGGCGATGGCACTGTTTAAGTGGTGCAATCGCAATAATCGCCAGTGGGTGGGTGCCAGCCGGCGCATTCGGGCAGACATGGCAATATATCGTTACCGAACTGTCGGCCGAAGAAGCGCATGCAGTTCCGTGCAAGCTTAACAACCTTGGTGATATCGCCGGTCGAGTGGGCGGCGCTCTGGAAGGCAAGACACGGGCGACGATGTGGAATCGATCGGACTTCAAGTCCAAGCATCTGGGTCGTTTGCTCGATGGCGACTATAGCTCGGCTCTTGATATTAATGATTTCGGAGACATCGCTGGAGTATCAAACACCGGTACCGGGCTGATTCCATTTGTTTGGGCTGCAAAGGACGGCGCTCACAAAATTCAGCTCCTGCCCGGTGACAGTTGTGGTCAGGCAACTGCAATCAACAAGCATGGGCATATTGTCGGATACTCTTCCGGTCGCACGGGCGTGAAGGCGTTTTTTTGGGGGCGCCAAACAGGGGTGCGTAACTTGGGAGTTTTATCCGGCGGTAACTATAGCACAGCTCGGGATATCAATGACTCTGACGAAGCTGCCGGCACGTCCGGTAGTCCCAATGGCGAGCGAGCGGTGCTGTGGACAAAAACGGGAAGTGTCATTGACCTCGGAACCCTGCCGGGAGATTGGGCGAGTGAGGCCACTGCCATCAACAATCACGGCGAGATTGTGGGCAACTCCAAAGGACCACGCGGAACAAGGGCGTTCTTCTGGAGCAGTGGCGGTGGAATGGAAGAGGTTGGAGTGCTTCAAGGCGGAACCTCCAGTAGGGCGATGGATATTAATGACCGCGGTGAAGTGGTGGGTAGTTCAACGAGCGCGGCAGGAGATCACGCCGTTGTCTGGACAAAACGCGCCGGCATTGTGGACCTAAACAATGCGGATGTAGCCGATCCTGGTTTCGTTTTTATGGAAGCACACGGAATCAATGCCCGGGGTCAGATTCTGGTGATGGGCGCAAGCGCTCACGATGCTGCGATGAGCGCGCTTGCTTTTGGGAACGGCCGGATTTGTGCCCCGGCCCCGCCCTCCAGCTTTTTGCTGACTCCGGCAAGACAACCCTGACTTGGGTTTCAAAACTACCAGGTTCTACTCTTCACGTCGCAGCGTCGGTGCGAAGAGGCCGCATGGTTTCGATAAACCGTGCGGCTCTTATCGGTGACCGACCCAGGCGGCGCAGGCTCAATCGACGACGACGTGATCAACCATGCGTGAACCGCCTGTGCTTACATAATAAACACGCACGCGGGCACCAGGTTTGATCGCAGTTCGGATCACTTCGCCCTTGTAGTTCACAACATGACCAGGTCCGTTGAGAACATCCCTTCCTGGAGTATCCTTGTTAACAACGAGAGTTTTGAACGGCTGGTAAATCGCCGCCGATCCTCCCTCGCTCGTCATTATGATCCTTCCCGTTACCGTTATGTGTCGTTCTGTTACAGTTGTTGTGTGGCTCGCGCGCTTCGAATGCGTCTGGGCAAATACCATCGGCGCAATTAGCAAGCAGGCGAGAGTGACGATTGTTCTTTTCATAATGTCTCCTCTATGACGAGCAAATCTCTGGAGCTCGTTTACATCGAACAAGAGCCAGTTCCTGTTCTTGCCACAGTCCAGTTCCAATTCGCCTGAAGTACGATTCGGTGGAACTGTGATCAGCAGGAAACGATGGCAGTTGGCGTGTTTAATAGGAAATCGCGCCCAAAGAAACGGCGCAATCGTTCGATCATATCATTTGAGATGATTCGGCTTGATCGGACGGCAACGGAACCGCTCCACCAACAGCTTTACCGCCAAATTCGGGATGAGCTCAAATCGGGCAGGTTCAGCGATGGCTCATCTCGCCTTCCCTCTTCTCGAACTCTGGCTATGGACCTGGGAATCTCAAGGTCGACGGTTACACTCGCTTTTTCAAAGCTTCATGCCGAAGGATATCTTCGCTTAAAGCCCGCGTCCGGAACATTTGTTGCGAACATTCTCCCCGAAACCTTTTTGATCGCGGGCCAACCGAAGACTTACCGGCCAATCCAGCACGTAGTTCGTATCTCCCAACGGGTGAGAACAATTCCGGATGCGCGGATCGGAGATCAGTTTGACCTCGGGGCAACGGGCGCAGGGGCAGGCGTCTCGCTGGTGCCGAGTATTCCCGCAGTCGACGAATTTCCGATGGATGTGTGGGAACGGCTCAGAGCACAGGTTCTGGCGAAAAAAGGACTTAACCTGCTGCGGTATTCCTCGAATCGCGGCGACGCCGATCTGCGCAAGGCAATTGCAGCGTACTTGTGCGATTTCAGAGCAGCGCGCTGTCACCCCGATCAGGTCGTAATCGTAGCTGGTATGCAGCAGGCGATGCTGATCAGCGCAATGGCTATGCTAGATCCGGGTGAAGTCGCGTGGACCGAAGATCCCTGTTATCAGCAGACCCGAAGGGTCCTCACTTTGGCGGGCGTCAAGATGGTTCCCAGGCCGCTCGACAACCAAGGAATCATGATTGCGCGATCGCCAAAAGAACCACTGCCAAGGATCATTTATGTAACGCCCTCCCATCAATTTCCTCTTGGCGTCACGATGAGTGTCCAGCGTAGGACCGACTTGCTCAAATTTGCACGTGCTCATGACGTCTTTGTTTTCGAAGACGACTACGACGCAGAATTTCGCTTTGCCGGACCACCACTTCCTTCGTTGCAAGGAATGGACAACTCCGGCCGAGTGATTTACGCGGGAACGGTGAGTAAAATTCTTTGTCCGTCTTTGCGTCTCGGCTACATCGTTGCGCCGGAGCCCCTCGTTGACTCGTTCATCAAAATCCGCAGCGCGATGGATCAACACTCGTCTCCGATCGACCAAGCGACGCTGGCACGTTTCATCACCGAGGGCTATTTCCTCAGTCACATCAAGCGGATGCGAAAAATGTATTCCGAGCGGCGAGATTTCTTCCTCAAGCAATTCAATGAGTTGCTTGGTGACCATTTCACATTGGAGGTTCCGGAAGCAGGATTGAACATCGTCGCCTGGCTGAAGCGCGAGGAAGAGTTCCCAATGATTCGTCATGTTACCCTTCAAATTGGAGTAAGGCCGTCACCGTTATCATTCTTTTGTATTCGGGCGAAACTAAGGCCAGCGTTCGTCTTCGGTTTCGCGGCCTGGACACCGACGCAGATTCGCGAAAGCCTTGTGAAAGTCGCCTTGGCACTCAGGGATAACAGCTGAATCACTCCGCTCCACTTCGCCGACGTCCATTAACCCGCAGACGTAAGTAACAGTTTTGTTACCTTTTCGTGCTTGAATGTAAGCCAAAAGACTACAAAGTTCCGGAGCGTGATGTGGGGCCAGGGAAACTAAAACGGAGCCAATACCATGAAACTAAAGTGCTTGTTAGTCTTATCGCCCATCGTCGCCGTCGCGTTGATGTTAGCGGCCAACGCCACTGCCACACCAATCGAGTTTGTGGCGAACTTAAGCGGAGCAAAAGAAGTTCCACCAAACGCGTCGCCAGGAACAGGGTCCGTGACGGCAATATTCGATTTCGCAGCTCATACACTGGACCTGCACGTGACCTTTAGCGGCTTAACGAGCGGAACCACCGCAGCGCACATCCACGCACCCACTCCCGTTCGGTTCGGCGGTAAGGCTGGTGTCGCGACCCAGGTGCCGTTTTTCGACGGCTTTCCGATTGGTGTCACCAGCGGCATTTACGACCACAGTTTCGATATTTCGCTTGCTTCCTTTTATAATCCCGACTTTATCGCGGCCCATAACGGAAGCGTGGCGGATGCGGAAGCGGCCTTCGCTTCGGCTGTGATCGACGGCAGGGCCTACTTCAATATTCATACGGACAATTTCCCCAGCGGAGAGATTCGCGGGTTTTTGAACGTTCCTGACACTAGCTCTACAATGGTCTGCTTCGGCGCAGGCCTGATCGGCTTGGAAATATTCCGTCGAAAGTTTCGGAGGCAAATAGGGGCCGGTCCACACTAGACTACTGCGACGGCGGCCACCGGGTTACACTTTCAGTAGTTGGACTGGGAGCGGGAATGGTTCCTATTCAGGGGCGACCAGTCCCGGATCAATCGTGGTGGGTGGGCTTATCACGGAGGTAGCGAGTTTCAGCCGGTAAATAGAATTCCTGAGAAACTCTCGGAGAGGCAGGGCTTGCGGTCGATTAGGTTGACTGAGAGCGGAAACGGCTTGCGCCAAATACGGCGGTCAAAGCGAGAAAAAGCAGGCCCAGACTGGAGCCGGAGTCGGGGGCTGCTACCTCGGAGCCGGCGGCGTTGTCATGAAAAGTTGCAAAAACCGGGACGCCGCCATCGGTCCCCACCTCAATAGATGTGCCATCCGCGGTGGTAGGAAATTGGTTAACGATGGATTGATCGCTCGCAACGAAACCGCCTCTCGTAATTTCGCTGCCAAAACTGACCTGGTTCGCAAGGTTAGAATTCTCCGGCTCGGTCCACTGCACAAGCCCTCCCACATCATTAGAAAGAAAACCTGTGGGAAGTAAAAAGGTCCAAGTTTCTGACCCCTGAAAAGTCACTACAAGAGGCGAGCCGTCGTAGGTGACCGTGAGGCTCGTAGATGAGTTCTCGGTAATTACGAAGCTATGGATGGCACCGGCGGATGCTGGCGGGGTTACGAGTGCAGCGGTGATGGCGACGGCTACGAGCAAGATGACTTTGGTTTTCACCGGATTGTCCTTTATGCGTTTGGCGAAGCCCACAAGCCTCCGGTCCTTACGACCCTTGAACCCTGTGGGTTACGTTTCTGGCAGTCTGAGCAAAAAATCACCGCCTCGTCAATCGCAATTTAGCTAATTTCCATACGATGCGTTATCGTGTTAAATCCAGATGAGTGGTTAGAGATAAAAGGCCTCGACTCAGTGGTCCGTAACTCACCTCTTCGTCAAGACACTGGCTCGAAGGACACGTTCTTTTGGCTAGAAGACGTCTTTGGACGTCTGCCCACGCACTAGTCACGCCAGCCGCCAATAGCCCTTGGCCGGCACGCCTGCTAGATTCTGAGAAATAGAAAAAAAGCGCGATGTTTGTGGGCTTCGGGGTTATATTTTTTGGAACTCTCCCTCTATGAATGCAAAGAAATTGGTTATCCTCGCTGTCGCGTTAGGACTGTTCGTAATCTCATCCGGCAACGTCCGCGCGCAAACGCACAGAAACACTGGATTCACGCCGCAGGCCAGCACATCGCACTCGTTCGTTAGGTCGGGGACGGGAGCGTTCCATGGCGGAAACTGGAACGGCGGCGATTGGCATCATCACCACCACGACAACACTACCATCTTTATCGGTGGCTTCCCGTTCTTTGGCTTCGGGTACCCCTTCGGTTATCCTTATGGATACGGATACGGCGGCTACTACCCCTACCCCCCTTACTACGGTGGTGGCTACTACGGTGGCGGTTATTATGGCGGCGGTTACTATGGCAACGGTTACTACGGCGGGGGTTATTACGGCGCAGGCGGTTATTCTAGTCCCGTTTACAGTAGCTACGCCTACGGTTCGGGACACGGCTACCAGTCAAGCGTGGTGCGCTTGCAGCAACGACTAGCTCGAGCCGTTTACTATCGAGGTCCGATCGATGGAATCATGGGGTCTCGCACACGCTACGCCCTGCGTGCCTACCAGCACGATCATGGCGCTGGCGCCTATGGGATGACCCGGTAGCCTCCCTTTCAGATAGTATCCAGGCTACCAGTTCTCCGTTTTGCACTTCCGAGCTTTTCGGACACAAAAACTTTGAACTCGCCGGGAAACTCTACTTTCCAGGCGGGCGGAACTTGACGGTTTTCTTGGTAGCCTGGTCAACTTCCTCGGGTGTGATTAGTATCGTCACTCGCGACTTCACGGTTCCGCTCATGTTGGCGGTCAGCGACAGGGCTGTTGCGTCCACGTTGCTGGGCAGATCCGCAATGATTACAAAGTCGTGCTCCCCAAAGGCATAGTAGTAGGCTTCGAGTCGCCCGCCCAATCCTTTAACGGCTTGCTCCGCCGCCTCGCGGCGTTTCGACCCGCCCTCTTTGAGCAGGCCCTTTAAACCTTCGTCCGAATACGATCCCAGAATCAGATATTTTGGCATGTGTTCTCTCCTTTAGCGTAATGTCTGGCCTACGCTACAACCCGATATAGTCTTATCAACTCGACCATTCCCGGAGGCGCCTTATCCTCCCGAAATGCCCGTTGGCAAAAGCAACGAGACGATACGCGAACGTTGATAGGGCCCGACGTCTGCCCATCGGGTATTAATCACCCTCTTGCTGCCATTTGTACTTTGATCCATCCCAATAGATCACAGCACTCGCAGCCTCGCTTTTGGCGACATAGAGCCGGTCCACTTTACCTGAATGCCGAATAAACCAGGCGTCCATCCAACTAAAATCGTCGCCGCCATTCCCAAATGATTTACCAGCTCCTACTATCTTAATTTGCCGTTTGCCACCTTCGATAATCGCAATCCCAACCTTGCCAGTACTTTTCTCCTCTATGAGCAAGGCAACATCTGATTTCCCATCACCGTTGAAGTCACCGACGTAGAAAGAAGGCTCGAGTTTCTGATCAAGCTCGTATCGGGTGCTCAGTTTTTCATTGAATACTTTTACTGACCACGCCGGCGGTTCCTCGCCGCCGTACATCGTTAGACACACTAAAGCTTGCAGGGAAACCGCGGGGAGAATCTTCACAAACCGCTTTATCTGCGTTCCCGTCTGAATCGAGGCTACAGGTTCACACTCAGCGACAGTTCGGATGCGCGCAATCTAACGCAACGATCTTTCTCAATCAGGTCGCTCCGTTTTGTGATCGTCTCGCTTCTTTTGGTCGCCGGTTTTTCCGCCGCCCCGAATTTTTTCTTCGTCCTCGGGCTCGAGGTCGCCCACAAACATGTCGAACTCGATCGTTCGCTTCTTCGGCGATTTATCGTCGCCTTTTTGGGACGCCATTTTACCTCCTGCTGACAGCAACGATGCTAGGGACTGCGTTTCGAAATGTCTAGCAAAAACTTACGCGTTCTGAATCTGACACCGTCCAAACATTCGGCGCATTCCTCCAACGTGGCGTTCGCTTCAAACAAAGTAACAATTCTGTTACCTTTTCGAGTGCGGCCAATTGCGATAGGGAATGCGATGTAGTGGTTATGAAAACATTACTAATTACATCCACGGCCATTGTCTCCTTGGCGATAGGCAGTGCTACTTTTGCCGGTAATCCATCGGGCACCGGGCAGCCCAACGTCGAGTGTGAAGACATTCATCCAGGACACGCCGCATCGGCTCCCGGTTCTGCCTTCAACGAAGACGGTAAGGCCGGCACTGTCTATGCCGGAGAGCAACCCCAAAATTCAAAAAACCAGAAGTCGGTCAGCCAATATGATGTTGCCTGCTTCCAGCAAGCGCTGAGACTGCTTTTTGGCAAAGACCGGTAGAGAAAACAGTTAGAAGTCAGTGGTCATGGCAAGCTTTGTCGCTGACTTATTTA
This sequence comes from Verrucomicrobiota bacterium, assembly GCA_046732175.1. GTDB lineage: Bacteria > Verrucomicrobiota > Verrucomicrobiia > Chthoniobacterales > UBA10450 > AV69. The sequence continues at coordinate 40,993 of JBKPMO010000050.1, read as the reverse complement.
CTTCGAGCTGATTGCTTACTTTTTGCGCGATCGCGGTCAGATTATCGATTTGCTTCTTCATCTGCGCGATGGTCGCTCCCTGTTCCTCGACCTTGCGATGCTCTTTCAGAAACTCATTGAGTAGCATCGCGTTTACCGCTTCGTAGCGAACGGTCACTCGTCAGCGCAGAGAGGGCGAACGCACCGTAGGCGGTATCGCTCGAATCGGCGGCTTTTGCGGACAGCGGGGACGCAACGAACGCTATCAGTAAACCAACCCACGAGAATGAGCCGTTCAGCCGAGCTAAATGGTTAACCAACGCTCCAGGTTTAAGATTCCGATTTTTCATGATGTGCTTTTCTCCTGTTATTTCAGCCGTTTGGCCCTGGCCGTTCTGAGAAGTCAGTTCTGGCCGTTCATAGCAGTACTGTCCCAAATCGGTGGCGAGGTTACGCGAAGGTTAAAAGTCTAAGCGAATTAAGGACGGGTTGCTTGGCGTCGGAGGCTGAAGTTTAGGAGAAATCGATGCGCGGATCTGACGCTACGACGCCACAATCCGCAGATTTATCCTGAATGAATTGCCGCGATAGTCGTCGCAGTTCACGGCCCTCAGCCAGATGCAGCCATCCCCGGCCGCGACAACTTGGAGTGGAATATGAGGACGCCATCTATCACCTCTTCGGCAAGGGCAACCGACGAGAGGACATTTTCCGCGACGACCTGGATCCACGCAGTTTTCTCCAGTTGCTGCCGGCTTGTTTCCTCTCCCTTCATGGTTACAATCCTTGCCAGAGATTCCTGTCGCGCGACGGTTTACCCGCCGCGGCGGGCCAACCGCCCGCTGACCTTATTCTCGTTAGACCGTAATACACTACTTCTATGACTCTCACCGACCTATTCTCCAACGGGGACAGCCGCCTACCACTGCCGAAAGTCAACGCCGTGCAACGAGTAAGCGGTGACGAAAGTCCGTGGACTCCGGAACAGGTCCGCGGCGTTATCTCGAACCCTTGTTACGCTGGTATCGGACCCTACCCGCCACTGGTGCCGGAGGACGCATGGATCCACACCGCAGCCCGTACCATCGCCAGTGAGGGGGCGGAACAGTTTCTGGTAAACATGCTGGAGATGCTTCGCCAGTCATTCGAGCGTCCACCCCATCTTGAAATGGGCCAAGCCGAAGAAGACTAAAGCTGAACCGAAACCGCCCGTCCGGCCCGGACTGATCAGACTAACTGGCGATGCAGCCAGGTCTCAGATCCCACTGGAGATGGGCAGCTGTAAACATGTTTCCATGGAGCGGAAGAAAAAGTGCAAAAGTCGCGACTGCCCGTATCCCACTTTGCCCTCGCGTGCAATACTTATGGCAGGGACTAACGCGCGAACGCTTCTACTGTTGAGCTCCACGCTCCCCAGAATCTGCGTCCGATTCTTTCTTCGATGAAAATAAATAATAGGAGAAAAATGCTCACGCCTGCCCTATTACCACGATCTATGCCATCAGATTTTTCACCTTACTTCTTCGCTAGTCCGCAAAAGAGAGCAGATCGCTAATCTCCTCTCCGCCAGCTTCTTCGTTCTCCCTAGTGTCATTAACCGAAATTCACTCGGCGACGGTTTAATCCCTCGAATGGTGGCGTAAAATCTAGGCCAACTGGTATCATTTTAGTCGTAGCCCAGCTCATTTATGATCGCAATTCGCCAGGACCTCCGGGCGCAGTTCTGAGACAAGCACAAACGCCGTGGCAACTTGCGTGGCCTTTCCTAACAATATCCACACGGGCGCAGAGCACGGACAAAATAATGTTCGCCTTCCAGATACAAAAGGCTGTCTGATGCGAGTCAGGCGTTACGGTCATAACTTTTTGACAGTAACCACGCGTAGACACAACCAAAAATGAACAATATATTTATAAGCACGCTTATCGCGTCGCTCACGCAATGCACCCTCGCGGCGTTTGTCTTCGCCGCCGAGCCCGCGGCTCCCTCCGTCAGCACCGAGGCCGCGCTCGCTAATCTCAAGGAGGGCAATGCCCGTTTCGCCACCCATGAGGTGTCGCAAGGCAAACCGAACGCCGCCAAACGAGCGGAAACCGCGCAAACGCAACGCCCGTTTGCCATCGTAGTCGGCTGCGCCGACTCTCGCACCTCACCCGAACTCATTTTCGACCACAACATCGGCGACCTTTTTGTGGTCCGCACCGCGGGCAACCTGGTCGATGACTATGCTCTGGGCAGCATCGAATACGCAGTGGTTCATCTCGGCGCCCGCCTCATCGTTGTTGTCGGTCACGACGGTTGCGGTGCCGTCAAGGCTGCCATGACCAGCGATACCGCCCCAGGTCATGTGCAATCTTTGGTGCGCGACATCCAGCCTGCCGTCAAGGCTGTTAAGGGCAAGGAAGGAGATACGCTCCATCTCGCAATCACCGAGAACGCCCGCCTCATGGCCGACAAGATTCGAACCCACGCCGACTTCGGCGAACTCGCGAAGGAAGTTCGGATCGTTTTTGGGGTCTATGACCTCACCACTGGCAAGGTTGAGTGGGGCACGGACTGATCAGAGAACAGAAGTCAGAGACAGAGGACAGTTAACAGTTTATCGTTATTAGCTAATTGGGATAGTTCGCGTCGAGATTGTAGACTTCGACCTTGAGACAGTAGGCGGCAAACTCGCCTTAATCACCATTAGTGCCCGGAGCCGCCGTACGCCTGAGAGGCGCGTTGATCCCTTATCATCGCAGTCGCATTCATCCCCGGGCCTTTTGCTTGAGTGTCTTCCTCCCATCGACCACCGATCATGCTTCCAATCGCTTTTGACCCAAACCAATACTTCTCCAGCTTATTGTTGGATTTCGTCGAGAGATTAAGGTCGACAGTAACCGAACTGCCGCTTTTTGTATAGCAACAGGGCTATTGTAATCAGCACGGCGGCCATCTCCGGGACGTAGGAGACATATAAAAGCGGGCCCCGACGCTAGCGGGAACTATTCAAATGGCGAGTACAATTTTATGGTCCGCTTTACATTTTTGTAGGAATACGACGGCTTGTTCCGAGTTCCGTAATCTGAAGCGTCGTAGGGGGGCGCTGTTACCAGCGTAGAAGGAACCGAGATCCGCATCCCGCGCGGGGAGATTCGGAATCAAATCTCAAAAAGACTTGACCTCTATTCTTCGCCCTATTTCAACGAGAAGGCACTGCTTCCTTGCTCTTCTCACGCTTGAGCTCGACGAGAATCATGTGCAGCGGTCTATCGCCAATGTTCTCCGCGGCATGCGTCAACGGCTCGCGAAACAAAACTTCGCCCGCCTTCAGCTCTCCTTCGGTGACCTTGCCATCTGACGCGTAGTTGCGATACCGCCCGCCTTCCAAAACATAAATGACGTAGGCCGGGTGCGAATGCACCTCCTCCTTAACGCCGGGCGGCAAATTGGCTTCGAGCACGCGCACGCGATCGTTCTCGAACTGCACTTTAATTGTTTTGGCATTAACAACTGCCGGATCTTGGCCTTGCGCAGCCGCAACGCACGCGGCCGTAATTGCGAAAGCGATTAGAGTTTGGATACGCATGCCGACAGCTTTACGAAATCACCTAAGATCGGCAACGACAATTCTGTCCCGGCGGCTATTACGCTGAAACTGGTTTCGGCTCGGCGGATTTTCGCGAGCTGAGGGCGGCGCGGACGAAATTGTTGCCCAGCTCCCACATCGGACCGGGGAATTTGCGGCAATCAGGTTCGATTCCTACCGAGCCAGCTACGAAGAAAATCTGTCGGGCTAAAGTGGGCTCCGCCTGTCATCTGTATGGCAATTCGTAAAATATTTGACATTTGTAAGCCGAAGGCAAAAGATCACCTATAATCTTAATCGGCCAAGTTGTTCCGGCGCAGGGTGGGACAGGGTCATTCGCTGAAATGACGTCCCGATTTCGGTAACAAAAGGAACTTTCTATGAATATACGCCGAACTCTTTCCCTTCTGGCCGTGGCTGCAGCGCTCTGCGCTCATCCCGGAACTAGCTGCGCGCAAACAATCTTTGTGACGGACATTATTAACGGAACAATCGGCGAATACGATGCCGTCACCGGAGTGACGATTAACAGCACCCTAGTTTCAGGGTTGGATATGCCGGCGGGACTTGCTCTAGCCGGTAACAGACTCTTTGTCGCAAACGAGGGCGGCACGGTTGGCGAATACACCACCTCGGGGGCAACGGTAAACGCGTCGCTGATCTCAATCGGCATCCCTGTTGGTATCGCAGTCTCGGGAAACAAATTGTTTGTCGTGGATCGCGCTAATGGCACGATCGGCGAGTACACTACGTCGGGGGCAGTGGTGAACGCCTCGCTGGTTTCAGGGTTGGACTCCCCGTTTGGTCTTGCGTTATCCGATGGGAAGCTCTTTGTCGTGAATAATGTGAGCGGCACGATTGGGGTATACGATGCCGCCACCGGAGCGACGATCAGCAGCGCCTTGGTCTCGGGATTGACCGACCCGCGTTTCGTCGCGTTGCACGAGGGCAGTCTGTTTGTCTCGGAGGACAGCACCTTGCAGCACCTTGGTTCGATCAGCGAATACGATGCCTTGACGGGGGCGCCGATCGATATCGACATCGGCCTTTTTCAATTTGCTCTCCCAAGAGGCATCGCGTTTTTCAGAGAGAATCTGCTTCTGGCGAACGGTAATTTTATCGAGGAAATCACACCTTCGGGACAACTCATCCCCGGAGGCTTTGTCGAGGGGCTACCATTAGGCATCCTAGAACAGGTAGTCGTGGGCGGGGTTCCCGATACCGGGCCCGGGGTGCTCCTCTTCGGCGTCGTTCTCTTGTCGCTGCACTTTTTTCGCCGTCGAATTCTCGCGTAGGCGGCTCTGCGGCTGAGTAACTAGGAGGGACGTTTTCAACGTGTCCCTTGTTACGATGATTTGGCGGCCTTCGCCGACTGAATGATTAAGACGGCGACTTGGAAGTCGCCGTGCCCAATCGAGGCGATTTACGCCGAGACGACGGGAGCGGAAGTCTGCGAGGAGCGGCGGGAGCTGAGGGCGGCGCGGACGAAGTTGTTGCCCAGTTCCCACATTGGGCCGGGGAATTTGCGGCAGTCGGTCAGGACGTTGTCGAGCGCGGTGACAAACAACGCGATTTCTTTTTCGCCGATGATAAGCGGCGGCAGAATCTTGAGCACGTCCATGGCGTGCCCGGCTACCTGAGTAAGTATTCGATGTTTACTTAACATCTGGGTCACGATCATTTGCGCGAACAGCACCTTGTCGACCTTGTGCAATAGTTTCCACGCCATCTTGAGCTTGAACTCCGTTGGCTCGTGGAACTCGATCGCGACGATCAAGCCTTTCCCACGCACTTCCTTGATGAAACTATGTTTCGCACGCAAGGCATCGATTCGTTCCATCAGTTGCGTGCCCATTTCGGCGGCGCGCTCGACCAGGTTTTCCTGATCGATTACTTCAAGCGCGGCCAGACCGCAGGCCATGGCCAGATTGTTACGGCCGAATGTAGTTGAGTGAACTACGCAACGGTCCATTCGGCTAAAGGTCTTTTGGTAAATGTCGCGCCGGCTAACAATGGCGCCACAGGGGACGTAGCCACCGCTCAACGTTTTCGCGAGCGTGATGATGTCGGGCTCAAGGTTCCAATGCTGGAACCCAAACATCTTGCCGGTTCGCCCCAGACCGCACTGAACTTCGTCGCTAACGAGAAGTGTGCCATATTGCCGGCAAAGGGCCTGGGCGCGCAGGAAGAAATCTGTCGTGGGGGATTTGCAACCTTTGCCTTGCACCGGTTCGATGACAAAGGCGGCGACATCGCCTTTCGCCAGCTCGCGCTCAAGCGATGCGATGTCGTCCAGCGGAATACGCGTGTCCCATTCATCCATGAGTGGGCCGAAGCCTTCGGTGAAACTTTCGCAACCCATCAAAGATAACGATCCGATGCTGAGCCCGTGGAACGCGCTCTCAAGCGAGATGACGCGCTTCTTCCCCGTGGCCGCGCGCGCAAACTTCAGCGCGCCCTCCATCGCTTCAGTCCCGGAGTTGCAAAAGAAAACGGCATCCAGGTGCGGCGGCGTGCGTTTCACAATCGCTTCGGCCAGCAGTCCGCTCAAAAGCGAGCAATCCATTTGCACCATGTTCGGTAAATCGAGATCGAGCACGTCGTGGATTGCTTTTTTCACGACCGGATGGTTGCGGCCGATGTTGAATACGGAATAGCCGCTCAGGAAATCGAGGTAGGCGTTATTATCCATGTCGTAGAGATAAGCGCCTTCCGCCCGGGCATAGACTTTGTCGAAACCGATGACGCGCTGGGCTGCGACCAGCGTGCGATTGATATGACGGTGATGCAGCTCGTAGTTTTCGCCTAGCCGGGCCGCGATGATTTCTTTCAGGTCAAATGCCACCTGAGATGTTCTCTGATTTAGGGGCGAAACGCAAATCTGGTCCGAGCCGGACTGGCGGATGACGGAGCTGCCGATTCACCTGCAAAAAAGCCGCAGGATTCACGCGGAACCCTGCGGCTTTTGAATCTTTGTGGCATCGACATCTCGACGATGGTTATGCCACGTTGTTAGTTGTTAGTCTTCCACCTGAACACGCTCAACCACTCGGGTGTCGCCGTTGCCGGTGTAATACACTCGGACCTTTTGACCCGCACGCAGCGGAGCTGTTACGATTTTGCCGGTGGCGTCAATGACGCGTGAGGCCGTGCCGAGAGCGAAGGTCAACGGGCCGGAACGCTCACTCCTTACCACGATGGTTTTGCCAGGCGTGTAAGTAGTCACAGTCCCAGTCTCATAAGTGGTCGACTCGGTGGTCGTCGTGGTGGCTGGAGCTGTGGTTGTTTGCTCAGTTGTAGTTGTGCTTGTTTGCGCGAACGCGATTGGCGCGACCAGCGCACAAGCGATTGTAATTAGGCTCTTGTTCATAATCCTTTCCCCTATCTTGTTTGAATTGCGCCCGGGCCTCTGGGCCAAGGCACAGCCGTATTGTCAATTTACGGCTTTCATATTTAGACGGAATTCGTCTGAGCATATTCGCAGAAAATTCCTAACAACTTGAGCGGGCGGTTCTTGTCGAAAATCCGGGCGTCATTTCGACGAGTTGTTGTAAGCATTTGTGTCAAACGCCGCGCGTCAAAAAAGGCGGCCGACGACCGCGATTACAACTGGATTTGAGCGGACACAGAGTTTCGCTAATCTACGTTCGTCGAATGCCGATCGCCGATCCCGAAATCACGCCTGAGGTTGTGGAGGAGCACGGTCTGACTCCGGAGGAATTCGCGCGCATCAAAAAAATTCTCGGACGTGAACCAAACTCCACTGAGCTGGGGATTTTCTCGGTGATGTGGAGCGAGCATTGTTCCTACAAAAACTCGCGGCGTGAACTGAAAAAATTTCCAACCACTGGACCGAACATTCTGGTGAAAGCGGGCGAGGAAAACGCCGGCGTCGTCGATATCGGCGACGGCTGGGCGATCGCGTTCAAGATCGAATCGCACAATCATCCGAGCGCGATCGAACCGTTCCAAGGCGCAGCCACCGGAGTGGGTGGAATTATCCGCGATATTTTCACCATGGGAGCGCGTCCGGAATTTTGCCTGAACTCGCTGCGCTTTGGACCGATTACGGAGAGTGCGGATTGCGCATTGCGGATTGCCGATCTGAACGATCAGAAAGCGGCACAAAGAGCACGCGCGAATTGTAAATCACAAATCGCAACCAATCGTCGCCTTTTCACCGGTGTCGTCTCTGGCATTGCGCATTACGGCAATTGCATCGGTGTTCCGACCATCGGCGGCGAAATTTATTTCGACGAAAGCTTCGAGGGAAATCCATTGGTAAATGTTTTTTGCCTGGGAATTTTGCGACACGAACAACTGGCTCGCGGCGCGGCGCGCGGTGTTGGTAACCCAGTGTTTTATGTCGGTGCTGAGACGGGGCGCGATGGTCTGGCGGGAGCCGCGTTTGCCTCGCGCGAACTAACGGAAGAATCGCGTGAAGACCGGCCAGCGGTGCAGGTAGGCGATCCGTTCAAGGAAAAACTCTTGTTGGAAGCGTGTTTGGAATTGCTCGCAACGGATGCGGTAGCGGGAATTCAGGACATGGGGGCGGCAGGACTGACTTGTTCGACTTGTGAAACGGCGAGCCGCGGTGGCAGCGGCGTGGAAATCGATCTGTCCAAAGTTCCGAAACGCGAGCCCGGCATGACGCCGTATGAAATCCTGCTAAGCGAATCGCAGGAACGAATGTTGATCATTGCGAAGCGCGGCAAAGAAAACGTCGTACGCGAAATTTTTGCGAAATGGGATGTCCCCTGCGCCGAAATCGGATGTGTCACCGATGATGGCATGATGCGCGTGCGCAATAACGGCAGCGTGGCGGCGGAAATTCCGGCGAAGCCGTTGGCGGAAGAGGCGCCGTTATATGAACGCGAGGCCCGAAAATTAACCACAGAGAGCACAGATGACAGGGAGTTCCTCAAGAAAACCTCTGTGCTCTCTGCGTCCTCTGTGGTGGAATCGCTGAAGTTGTTACTGCCAGACCCAACGATTGCATCGAAAAATTGGGTTTATCGTCAGTACGATCACACCGTTCGCACCGGGGCGGTAGTGAAGCCGGGATCGGACGCGGCGGTCTTCTATATTAGAGAAGCGAACAAGATCCTGGCGGCAACCACCGATTGTAACTCGCTGTATTGTGCGATTGATCCGCGTGAGGGCGGGCGCATCGCGGTTGCGGAGGCGGCACGAAATCTCACTTGCTCGGGAGCGCGCCCCCTGGCGGTGACGGACAATTTGAACTTTGGCAATCCCTACAAGCCGGAAAATTTCTGGCAATTGCGCGAAGCGGTCGAGGGAATGGCGGAAGCGTGTCGAGCTTTCGGCACGCCCGTTACCGGCGGGAATGTCTCTCTATATAATGAGAGCCCGGCGGGGGTAGTCGATCCGACGCCTACAGTGGCGATGGTGGGATTGATCGATGAGGAAAGGCATATATCCACGCAATGGTTCAAGAATGAAGGGGATGTCATTATTTTGGTGGGTGCTGTAGCCGGGATCGGCGAAGCCCGTGCCGGGATCACCGATCCCGGCTACAGCGACAGACTAGGCGCGTCGCGTTTTCTTAAAGTTTGCTTCGGGAAAAAGATCGGGCCGGTCCCGAAATTGGATATCAAACTCGAAATCGCAGTGCAAAATGCGGTGCGCGATTTGATTAGGCTAGGTCTCGTTAGGAGCGCGCATGATTGCAGCGAAGGCGGATTGGCGGTCACTTTGGCGGAATGCTGTTTCAACCCGGAGAGATTGCTGGGGGCGGAGATTGATTTGGGAAACTGTGGCGGCAGCCATTTCGGCGGCGCAGGCGGCACGCCTGCTTCTACAAATACGGCTTCTGCCCTGTTTAACGAAGCGCAATCGCGCATCATCATTTCCTGCGATGTGGAGAGTTCGGAACGAGTTCTGTCCCAATTGAAATCTAAAAATGTTCCGCACGCGCAGATCGGCAGCGTGATTCGAAACGACCTGCGCATTTCGGTTTGCGGCCAGAATCTTAGCTGGCGAATCGTCGAGCTTCACGATCTCTGGTGGAATACGATTTGTCGTGCCGTGGAAAGCGATTCCGAACCGATCCCGAGTTTGTGAAAGGGATTCTGTCATCCCGAGCGCCAGGCGGGGGATCCCGTGAACGTTACCTTAAAGCTTTCATGGCGGGATTCCTCGACTGCGCTCGGAATGACGAGCATTTGCGGCATTGAACGCGGTTCAATAATCGACGATGTTCTCTTGCAATGTCTGCTAGCCTCCCCCAGCACCAAGAATTATCAGAGAGCGAAGCATTCCCGCAGCATGAGTGCGGGCTCTTTGGCGTATTTGGTCATCCAAATGCGGCGGTCCTGACCTATTACGGGCTGTTCGCGCTGCAACATCGTGGGCAGGAGAGCGCGGGCATCGTCACCAGCAACGGTGCGGGTCAGACCTTCCTGCAACACAAAGGCATGGGCCTGGTCTCGCAGGTTTTCGGGCAGGAAGAGTTAGAAAAATTGAAAGGGACGCGCGCAGTCGGGCATACGCGTTATTCCACCACCGGGACGAGCACGCTGAAAAATGCGCAACCCTTCGTGGTCGATTGCGTGCGCGGGCAAATGGCCATCGCGCACAACGGAAATTTGATCAATGCCGATCTGTTGCGCGACGAACTGGAAAGCAAAGGTTCCATTTTCCAAACAACCGCCGACAGCGAAATCATTTTGCACCTGCTGGCGCGCCCGGCCGATAATGGCAGCAGCGTGTTGAGCGCGTTACGCCGAATCGAAGGCGCGTTCTCGCTCCTGATCATGAGCGAACAGGAGTTGATTGCGGTGCGCGACCCCTTTGGCTGGCGGCCGCTTGTCCTGGGAAAACTCGACGGCGCTTATATTCTCGCATCGGAAACATGCGCGCTCGATTTGATCCACGCCGAGTTCGTTCGCGAGATTGAGCCCGGCGAAGTGCTGATCATTAACGAACATGGTTTGCGTTCGGAACGACCGTTCCGCGACGAACAACCCGCGTTTTGCATGTTCGAATACGTCTATTTCGCGCGGCCCGATAGCATCATCGGCGGCGTCAACGTCGGAAAGGTTCGCACCGAAATGGGACGCGAGCTGGCGCGACAATTTCCGGTGGACGCAGATATCGTCGTGCCGGTTCCCGATTCGGGAAACTACGCGGCGCTCGGCTTCGCGCAGGAGTTAAACATTCCGTATCAGCATGCATTTGTCCGGAACCACTACATTGGCCGGACCTTTTTGCAGCCGAGTCAGCTCATTCGGGATTTCGATGTTCGGGTAAAATTGAATCTGATCAAGGAAATGGTGGAAGGAAAACGGGTCGTGGTGGTGGACGATTCGATTGTGCGCGGGACCACGGCGCGCGCGCGCATCGTGAACTTGCGCGAAGCGGGCGCGCGAGAAGTGCACATGCGGGTGAGCTGCCCGCCGCATCGCTTCGCCTGTCATTACGGAATCGATTTTCCCGATCCGGAAAAGTTGATCGCTAACCAGATGTCGATGGACAAGATTTGCGAGTATCTCAACGTCGATAGCCTTGGTTATTTGAGCATCGAAGGAATGATTAAGGCAACCGGCCGGCCCGCCAATTCGTTTTGTCTCGCTTGTTTTAACGGGAACTATCCGCTGCCGGTTGATCCGGCCCTGGATAAGTTCATCATGGAAAAACGCGAGCAGCGTGCGCGCGCATTAGCCGAGGAAGATGGCCAACCGCATTTGTTTGCGGAGTTGAGATGAATGGCGCACCTCGAAAGGTAGGGGCGATTGACCCCAATCGCCCGCGGGCGCTTTAGGTGAAGCGCCCCTACCTGTAATGGCAAAAACAAAAGCGTACGCTCGCGCCGGCGTCGACGTTAACCTCGGCAACAAACTGAAGAGCCGAATTCAATCGCTCGTGCGAAAGACGCACGGCCCTGAAGTGCTGGGTAAAATCGGCGGGTTCGGCGGGTTATTCGCGCCGACTTTTCGCGGGATGCGGGAACCGGTGCTGGTCGCAAGTGTCGACGGCGTCGGAACCAAATTAAAGATCGCATTCACGGCGAACCGGCATGACACGGTCGGAGCCGATCTGGTCAACCATTGCGTCAACGACATCGCGGTGCTCGGAGCACGTCCGTTATTTTTTCTTGATTACATCGGCACGGAAAAACTGAAGCCGCAGGTTTTTTCTGAGTTGTTGCATGGATTTAGCAAGGCCTGCCGTACTGCCAGGTGTGCGCTCATCGGCGGAGAGACGGCGCAAATGCCGGGAATGTATCGGCGCGGTGAGTACGACCTAGCGGGCTGCATCGTCGGCGTGGTCGATCGCGGCGAGATCATCGATGGCAGCGCGATTCAAACCGGCGATGCCGTGCTTGGCATTCCGTCGAACGGATTGCATACGAACGGTTATTCGCTCGCACGAAAAATCTTGTTCGAAAAACTGAAGCTCAAACTTTCGTCGCGAATTCCCGGAGTCCGGGGAACGGTTGCCGACGAATTATTGCGCGTACACAAAAATTATCAGCCGCGGCTGACAAAGGTTCCACACGGAATGCTTCGTGGCCTTGCCCATATCACGGGCGGCGGACTGATCGATAACATCCCACGCGTCCTGCCCAAGAATTGCGACGCGGTCATTAACGCGCGTAGCTGGCGCATCCCGGAAATTTTCCAGTTTATCGGCGAAGAAGGAAACATTGATCGGGAGGAAATGTATCAAGTGTTCAACATGGGAATCGGGATGGCCGTGATTATCGCGCAACATGATGTTGCAGAAGGGAAACGAATTCTGGGTGCCAAAGTCATTGGACAAATCGAGCGCGGCAGCGGGAGAACACGCCTAATTTTCTAAACCGCAGATTATGGACAAGAAAATGACGGAATCCGAATGACGGATGACAAAGGAATGACGAAGCTCGAATGACAGGTGCAGACTTCTCGTTTTAGCTTCAATTCCGTGTTTTTCGTGTCCTTCGTGGGCACTTCCTTTTTCACGGATACGCAGTTGATTGGGACAAGATGAAACAAAGAAAACTTGGACGGGGCGGGCCGATCGTTTCGGGAATCGGGCTCGGCTGCATGGGAATGTCAGAGTTTTATGGCGATCGCAACGATCCGGAATCGCTTGCTACGATCGAACGCGCAATCGAGCTCGGCGTCAATTTTTTCGATACCGCCGACATTTACGGACCCTACACCAACGAACAATTGCTCGGACGCGGCATCCGCGGCAAAAGGCATCGCGTCGTCATCGCGACCAAATTCGGCATCCTGCGTGATTCGGGGACACCGGGCTTCCGCGGAATCAACGGCAAACCGGAGTACGTGAAACAAGCGTGCGACGCCAGCCTTCGCCGGCTCGATGTGGATTGCATTGACCTCTATTATCAGCACCGCGTCGATCCTGAGACGCCGATCGAAGAAACCGTCGGCGCGATGGCAGAGCTGGTCCGCGCGGGCAAGGTGCGCTATCTCGGATTGTCAGAAGCCGGCGCTGATACCATTCGCCGCGCGCATGCTGTCCATCCGATCACGGCGCTGCAATCTGAATACTCGCTTTGGACGCGCGATCCGGAAGGGGAAATACTTGCAGTTTGTCGCGAACTCGGAATCGGATTTGTCCCCTACTCTCCTCTGGGCCGTGGATTTCTCACCGGTCAGATCAAGAACTTCGAAGACCTCGTGCAGGATGACTATCGCAGAACCGCGCCAAGGTTTCAGGGAGACAATTTTCAACGCAATCTAGATCTCGTTAACCACGTGAGCGAGATCGCCCGGGAAAAGCGTTGCACGCCGGCACAACTCGCGCTCGCCTGGGTCCTGGCTCAGGGCGAAGATGTTGTCCCCATCCCTGGAACCAAGCGCCGAAAATATCTGCGCGAAAATGTGGAGGCGCTCGATGTCATGTTGAATGCAGACGACCTCGAACGCATCGATGAGGTAGCACCAAAAGATGTCGCTGCCGGCTCCCGTTATCCAGAAGCGATGATGAAACTACTCGGGAAATAACAGTTAGCTAACTCCGGCGAGCGGGCAGCATCGCGTTGGCCATGAAGGACTGCACCACTTCGCCGCGCTGATTTTTCGTGACGTTATGGATTTGAATAATTCCGTAGCCTGAACGCGATTTCGAACGCCGCGCCGCGAGAACTTCAATTTCCACACGTAGGTTATCGCCCGGTCGGACCGCGTTTGGCCATTTCAGTTCATCCACACCCAGCCCAACGATTCCACCGGAAACATTCATGGTATCGATAAACAACCGCATGGATACGGCCGCCGTGTGCCAGCCACTCGCAGCCAGGCCCCCAAATAAAGTTTTTTCCGCTAATTTCGAATCGAGATGAAAAACTTGTGGATCAAATTTTCGCCCGAAATTCATAATCTCTTCGGCCGTAACCAGGCAACTGGCCGAAACCAGACGCGTGCCGACCGGGAAATCTTCAAACGCCCGCATCGGATTGAATCATTTGCAGCCGACACGGCTGCCACTACAAGAATTGTAGCCGGGATCGTCGATCCCGCTTTTTAGTGCCATCACGGATTCAAAAAGAATTTATCCACGTCTACATCGTGGACGAGCGATCCATGCGGCACGGTGTGCACGTCGTAAAGCCGCTGCGTGTAAGGACTGCGGACCATTCCCGCGCGCTCGGCCGGAATCGCAACGGGATAATTACCAGTCGCAAGCCTTCGGTTCCGGGCGGGATGTTCGCCCGGTTGCGGAACCAGCCGGACCGAAACCGGATTTGGATAAAGTGAGTCCCACGCGCCGGTGCCGGCATCGACCGCGACACCGATTCCGGCCCCGGCCACATTCCCCGCCGTTGCCGCAGCGCCGGTCGCCGACGCTTTGCTTTTTACCGCAACGGTTTGCGAATAGTAACCAGATTTGGTTATCGTAACCAGGAAACTATTCCCGCGCCGGCGCTTTCGAAACGTCGCCGGCGTTACGCCTTTTTCCCCCGTTGAGAGAAAGACATCAGCTCCGGCAGGTTCGCTGACGACTTTGAGATTCTCGTGCACACCCCGGACCAGCGTGGCACACGAGCTCAGAAGGATCGCAAGGCCCAACGCACCGATTATTTTCGAAAACATCGCGCCAACAGTAGTGAGGTCGGCATGGCCCGCAACGTTAAAGCAGGAGATTGCGAATTTCTCACTTGGATCGCGGGCCGATAGTGTATTTTGCCAACTTTGTGCGTCGTTTTGCCTTCGGATTCGCGATCTTCACCAGCGCATTTTTGCTATTTCAGGTGCAACTGCTGTTGGGCAAATTTCTTTTGCCGTGGTTTGGCGGGACTTCCGGCATTTGGGCCACTTGTTTGCTCTTCTTTCAGGTATTGCTCCTGGCTGGATATTACTATGCACATCGGATCTCATGGACCTTGCGCCCTGCCGGTCAGGGAAAGATCCATCTTGGTTTTCTGGCATTCGCAAGCCTGTGGATTTTGTTAGCGTGGTTCTTCTGGGGATCTCCGCTTTTGCCTGGTCCTTGGTGGAAACCTAAGCCGGGCGCAGCACCCATTGCCGGCATCCTCAAGCTACTAGTCGTTAGCGTAGGCGTACCGTTTCTTTTGCTCTCTACCACCGGACCGCTGTTACAAAACTGGTACGCGCATCTCGATGTCGGAGGTCAAAAGAAAGCGCCGTACTTCCTTTACGCACTATCGAATGCTGGCTCGCTACTAGGTTTGTTGAGTTATCCGATATTTCTCGAACCGCAATTCCGACTCAAGACTCAAAGCTGGTTCTGGGGCGTCGGATTCGGATTGTTCCTGCTATCTTGTATGGTTTGCGCCTGGCAGGCGCGTAGCTCGAAAGCGCAAAATGTCCAACCGCTCGCAGAAACGCCGGTTGAAGAAGGCGTGGCCGCACCTCACCGCGATGGCTCTGGTTCGTCCTACCAATGCTGGGTTCAGTCATGCTCCTGGCGACCACCAATATTTTGACGCAAGATGTTGCGCCAATTCCACTGCTCTGGGTTCTGCCGCTTTGCATTTACTTGCTGAGTTTTATTCTCACGTTTCACGGGACCTGGTATCGCCGCGGCTTGTTTCATTCACTTTTCGCCATCACCGCTTTGCTGGTCCTGCTGGCGTTATTTCGAGGCGAAGACATGCGACTTAAATCGCAGATCGCAGTCTATCTGCTGTTTCTTTTTGTCGCCTGCATGGTATGCCATGGTGAAGTGGCGCGGCTGAAACCCAACGCGCGCCATCTCACGTCATTTTATCTTCTTTTGTCCGCGGGTGGCGCGGCTGGAGGCATCTTTGTCGCCATTATCGCCCCTTCGATTTTCCCGACCTTTTGGGAATATCAGCTGGGTCTTTGGGCCATCGCCCTGCTACTCCTGGTCATTCTTTTTCGCGATCGCACGTCATGGCTGCATAACCCAAAGCCCAATCTTTTCGTGCCAATTGCAGCCCTGACACTGCTGTTGGTTGTGCCGAAGTATCTCGTGCATGCGCGCATGATCAGGATCCCGGCATCGCTTTCTCTTGTTTACAACTTTTGCCTGAGGCTGCTAATACCTGTCTGCATCTGGCTGGCTTTCACGGGTGGCCCAAACTGGGCGCAACATCGGAAATTTCGATGGTACGAAATGACCGCCATCGGAAGTTTTTTACTCTTAACCACCGCGCTGTGCGTGCAGATCAATGCCAAGAATGAATACGCCTATCGCCGGCGCAATTTCTATGGCGCCGTCGCTGTCTACGCCCACTGGGACATAGATATGATTCACGTCGCTTATGAATTCATGCACGGCCGAACCATTCACGGCATCCAACTCACGGAGAATCGTAAAGAGCCAGTTTCTTACTATGGCGAAGGTAGTGGTGCTCGTCTCGCACTACTTACAAACCCACAACGGCAGACCGGACCGATGCGCGTTGGCGCGATTGGACTCGGGATCGGGACAATAGCGGCCTACGCGCGCCCTGGTGATGTTTATCGCTTCTACGAAATCAATCCTGAGGTCATTGATCTCGCCGAAGGTAAAAAAGGCTACTTCACTTACTTGCAGGATTCTTTAGCCCGGATTGAAGTCGTGCCCGGCGACGCTCGTCTGTCGTTAGAAGCAGAAGCGGCCCGGGGTGATCTCCAAAGCTTCGACGTGCTTCTTGCCGATGCGTTTAGTGGCGATTCCATCCCGGTTCATTTACTAACGAAAGAGGCGATGGCACTTTACCTTTCTCATCTTCGCGGACCGGATTCAGTTATTGTGGTGAACGTGACCAACCGTGCGATTGATATAAGTTCCGTGGTGGCCGGGCTGGCGCAAAAGTACGGATTAAAAGCTACATTAATTGTTGCTCCAAATCGCAGCGGCATCTTTCTTCGCAGCGACTTCGTTTTACTTACGCGTGGGAAATCGCTCGACATGCCGGAAATTCAGAAAGCCGGTTATCCGATGCGCTTGGATCGTCAGGTTCCGGAAAATCAAATCTGGAGGGATGATTACAGCAACGTCGCGCGGCTGCTGGTAAATCCACTCAGAAAATATCGGCTACGTTAGAGCGACCACTGATCGATTGGTGTGCTTCTTGACCAATTGCAATCGTTGCCATCGAGCTGGCAATGTGTAATCTCTTTAAAAGGGCGGTTAGCTCAGTGGTAGAGCGGCTGGTTTACACCGTGTTTCAGGAGCTTTTGACTAGTTCGCGCGTTTTCCATCGGAACGTCAGATAAGGCAGTATTTCAAAAGTAAACTGCGGAACGAAGTCAATATCCCTTGTTATTTGACGCTGCCCCAAAAGTTGGGCAGCAGTATCAGATGGGAGTGACAACCGAATTCCTCTCGCGCGCGCGGGGCGGCGAGATTTCAAGACGTCCGATGCGGGCGAGCCTCAGTCTGTTGCGAGGTCAACATCAACGCCAGCGCGGGTGTAGGCTTTTTTTCCAACGCTGTGTTCTAGGGTAACGGCTTCGGTTGCCAATTTGTTTCGGCAGGTGAAGCGGATAACTTCCGCCGTGCTCGATTGTCTTGCATAGCGCGTCTGCGTTTTCGCCGGGTGAAAATGTCAGCTAATTCCTCATTATGCCAAAGTATTCTGGAGTTCTTCTCTATGCTAACGAGATAGGCTTTGGCGTTTTGAATCCGCCGAGCTGTCAAAGAGGATACAATTACGCGTAGAAAAATCATGCATTCTTCGCCGTTCCAGATAGCGTCAGCAATTGACTTCTTATCGACAGTGACCCGCAGACGAGGGGTTAACTGCTCAGCCAACCCTTGGGCTCTGTTGTGCTCATCCCGCCAGCAGAGATAACAGGCATATACAACGGCAAAAGAGAAAGTCGCAGGCGCGATAATGCTCTTTGGGATATTCAATCCCAGCGAGGCAGCAATGCCGATTGACAAAAATATAAGGCTCCCTCCAACGATTTCTCTCCAATGATCTCTCCCGGTATTTCATTGGTGCATGATGCGAGATTCAGCTCGTTCCTGTAAACGATACATGTTTTGAAGGGGAGCGCGTTTACTTTACGACAGTCGGCGTAAGCAAGAATGTTGCGGGGGGCGCGGGCGCGCATTCCTCGTGTCCGACCGAAGTTATCGGGCCGCCCATTGCAATAATCTGGCCTTTGTCGTTGATCGAATGCGCCTCAAAGAAGACGATTCCAAGATCGGCAGAAGTTGCGTTATTCAGATCCATCATCCCGGTTGCCTTCGTCCAAATAAACGCGCGATCTCCCGATGTGGTGGTCGAGTTTCCAACTACCTCGCCCAAGTTACTGATTGCCAAGGCGCAACTCGAATTCCCGCCGGGCAGCACTCCGAGATCTTGCATCCCAACTGCCTGGGTCCACAAAAACGCGCGCATGCCGTGTGGCCCTTTCGAAGATCCAACAATATCCCCGTTGTTGTTGGTTGCGTTAGCTTCACTCGACGTATCCCCCGGCAGCGTTCCAAGGTCACGCAGACTGCCAGTTTTCGTCCACAACACCGCACGATCCCCGGCCACACTCCCGGATGTACCGGCAACCTCATCCAAATCGTTGATATCGGACGCGCTGCTGTAAGTGCCACCAGGTAGAATGCCCAGATCGCGCGCGCTCCCCTTTCGCGTCCACAGGAAGGCTCTCCGACCATTCGGCCCCGAAGAATATCCCGTCACATGACCGGATTTATTGACCGCAAACGCCTGTCCAGATTTATGCCCAGGGAGCAGCGGAATACGGCGGATGCTTCCCGTTGCCGTCCAGAGAAAAGGAACGATCGAATTTGCACTATTCGTAGCTCCCGTGACTTCACCTGCGTCATTGATGCCGAAAGCAGAACTATATTCTCCCCCGCCGAAAAAGTTACCCAAATGTTTTGAGTGCAGGCCGCTGCGACTCCAGATGGTAGCTCGAATCGCTCCTGAGAAAGCATCACCTGCTCTGCCAGCAACGTCCCCCAAATTATTAAGCTTGCAGGGGACTCCAGCGGCGTCGTCACTCGAGAGCTGGCGAACAATGTAGCCTTGCGTTTGGCCGCGTGTGTTCATTGGCACGAAAAAACTAACTGCGACGAATGCCGCCATTCCAACAGGATGGTTCCATTTTCTAAGCGACAGCTGAGCGAATCTCATGTTCATTTGGACTTTATGGAACGGTTGCAACATTGCTATAAGAGGATAAGCCACCGTTGTTCTTAGCCGCTACTCGATAGTAGTAAGTCTGGCCCCTCACGGCTTTCGCGTCTTTATACTTCGTCGTGTTTGCAGCCGCGGTTGCGATCACCGTGAATACAGTGCCGTTAGTAGAACGTTCAACCTGAAAAGCAGTCTCGTTGTTGGAGTTATCCTTCCAAGTTAGCGTAACCTGTCCATTTTTCTCGCGCTTCCCGCTTAGATTAGACGGCGCGGTCGGGACTGTAGGAGTCGGAGTAGGTGTTGCGGTTGGCGTAGGTGTAGGTGTAGGTGTAGGTGTTGGTGTTGGCGTTGGTGTGGGGGTTGCATTCGAAGTAAACGTGGCCGTTTCGCTAACTGGTCCACTCATTGTGATCGAGGCCGGATTGCTGCTCCCAGAGTAGGAGCCGGTGCCAGTTCCGGTCCAACCGCTGAAAATGTAACCACTCGCCGGCGTTGCGCTGATAGAAACAATCGCTCCCTTCCCCTTCCATCCACTAGTCGGACTTACCGCGCCTCCGGTTCCGTGACTCGTGGTTAGATAGTACTGGATCCCGAACTTCGCGGTATAAGTCTGCGTCGTGGTGGGAGAGACAGTGTGCGAGATAGTTCCACCACCACTCCAATTCTGCCACACGAAGCGAATGCCAGTGTCACCGCTCTGGGGTGAAGTCGTAGCGATCGTGTGACTCGAACCGGGCGTCCAGGAGAATGTATGTGCCGCGTTGTACGTACTGCCGTCCACAGTGAAGCTAAGACCAGCGGGATTTGTTTGAACGGTTATCGGGATAGTCCAACTCGGGGTCGGTGCCGGCGCCAAAGCGGTGTCTATTCGGACAATACTTGCTACTGAAGGGACGCCGTTTGAATTCAGAATGAAGAGCATGTAGTAGCCCGGCGGAGTATTGTTGGGGTTTGAGGGAGCCGTTATGTTCAGGCCACCGCTACCTTGCGAGAAGGCAGGCCGGTTTATCCGTTGGCCCATATTGAAACCGTGTGTGACGGAAGAAAGCGCAATCAGCGTGACGTTGGAAATACTCGCGACATCAGGCGTCCCCACAAAGAACGATTGGCCATACGTAACGTTCGTCGGCGCCGACGTGATAGTGGGTCGAGCGCCGTTGAAGAGATAAGGAGGCGAATAGATTTCGGCAGATGTACCCCCAAAGTCCCCTCCTGCGGAGAGAACGCGCGCATCGGGCAACAGTACCGCTATCGAGTGATAGCTTCGAATCGTGGTTATACTCGCCATCTGTGTCCACGTGCCGGTCGTCGGATCCCACAGCTCACTTTCATATGCTGGATTTTTCGGTTGAGTATTTGGACCCTCAGATCCTCTGCTTCCACCGGTCACTAGGACCTTTCCATCTGCGAGTAAGGTAGCATTGTGGAGCTTGCGTCCTCCCGTCACCATCGACCCAGTGTACTTCCAAGCGGGAGTGGGACTGTTTAGGTCAATAATCTCTGCGGTCGCTGTGGGAAGCACACCACAGCTTGCATAAAAGTCGCACGGGCTGCCGCCCATGAGCAATACCTTGCCGTCATCGTACATCACCGACGATCCCCAATTACGGATCCCGTAGTTGCTATCCGCGACCGAACTCCAAGTACCACTCCCCGTAACATCAAGATAGCGGGTCGTCTTGCTGGGCCCAGCACAAAATACATTACCGTTTGGGGCATCAAACATGAATGGATAAAAAGGTAATGCCAGGTCCGCTGTGCTCAGATTGCGCCAAGATGCTGTCGCAGTCTGCCATACCTGAGCCTCCACATTGACACCGATTGTCGTATTTATCCAGCCACTGATCACTAGCATGTCTCCGTTCGGTAGCGTTGTACTCGTCGGGTACCATCGGGCGTCATTCATATCAGGTAGCTGGGTCCAGACATTGTCCGCGGGGTTATATAAGTAAGCGTTGGACAACCCTACCCAATTGCTTATGTGGCCACCGGTGACAAAGATCTGCCCATTCGGCAAAAAAGCATGGCCCGAACAGAAGATGTTTGCTCCCGACACAGTGCCTGCAGTGACAGCATTAGTGGCGGGATCCCACAACTGCGAATGATCGCCCCGAGTCCAAAACATGACTTTTGCTGTCGGTAATAGGTGCGCATGAATCGCCTCGTACGGCCAGGTCATCACCGGCGACCACTGGCCGACGACGTTGCTTTGGGCCATCGCAGACGATGAACAGATAACACCAGCGAAGCCGATGAGAAGGGGCGCCACGAGATGAGCTGGGGCTATTTCGCATGGCTTCGTGCGTCGGAGCCGAATATGGAATTTCCGCCATCGACGAAAGGTAGATATTCCAGCCATATCCGGTCGCCGGATTCTGTCAAACCGATGATAAGTTTCAATCATAAAAAGACAAAAATTGACGAATATTAATAGATGTTAATAACTCAGGATTGAAGCGAGCTCCACATTCAACCGCTTCAAGAATAGCGATTTGCTTTGCCGACAACCCACAATGCGAACCCCGCGCGCACGTCAGCCCTCGCGCGGGCGTTATTGGCGAAACTCGAGAGTTAGGGGTGCGACGCTCATACATTAGCCGGCCGCCGGCTCTCAGTCCGATTCAGCCGATCATAGGTGTCAGCATTGCGTCTCTTCATTAGACCAGTGAGGCCCAGCAGCCCACCAAGCCAAGCAAGCCCCAGTTTGAGTTGTCGCTGCGATGGCCCTGATCTCCTGTGGTTGATTGAGTCGTTTGGTCTGTCGTTGTGGCAGGCGAAGCAGTAGCCTGTCCAAAGGCAGCGATACTTGAGAGACTCAAGCCTACGCAGCAGGCCAAAACCAAACGACATCTAGTTAGTGTATTCATGTTAGGCGAGTTTCGCTCTGTAGAAGGAGGGCGGCTGTCTTATCTACATACGAAACTCCCTTTTTAGGGATAAACCTTAGCTCCGGCTCAGGGTTAAGGCGCTGACAAGCTGAGTGTCGCCGGTTGGTCGTGGGCTATTTCTAGCGTGGTAAGGTTGGCTTTAGATCGTCGACGCACATCGCTAAGGTCACCGCAACATTGTCCGTTCTGACAGAAAGCGCCAAAAAAGGGGACCAGTTGTTCGTGTCTCGGCGGCTTCGGCAACGGCGCGTGCGGGGCGTTGTCGGCGAGGTAAAGGAAGGATGGACGCGTTGGGTAATCACCGCTGGTTGAATCCCTTGTCCTGTGAACGGTACGGACATTGCTGGGGCAGAATTATGAAAAAAATGGTTTACTAGTAGGTCCAGATGGTTAATGCGAATACTTATGGAAAAATCTCTTATGGAAAAATCTGCCAGACCAACCTCCCCTAAGAACAGACTGAAACGACCAATCGCCACCGGCGCATCTCGGGCCAAAGTCATATGTTTGGGGACGCTCTGCCTTGCGGTTGGCATCGCCAATTCGCTGGCATTAACCGACACCTACAATTACAGAGGTGTATGCCCCACTCCGAATGGAGGCAAGCAGATCCTGGACAAATGGAACTTTTGGGAATGCGAATGTACGAGCTATGGCGCTGACAAGGTGAACGAACGTGGAGTTCCGTTCACCTCCCACTACAAGAATGCCCGCTGGGGAAGCGCCAAGAACTGGATCAATGCGGCTAATCTCACCGGTACGCCGTACAACAAAACTCCTCGGCGCGGGGATGTCGCGTGGTTTGCATATGGGCATGTTGCTTACGTCGAGGCAGTGAACTCCTATGGAGACGTGACGATTTCTGAGTACAACTGGGGTGTGGCGCACGACTATCACACAAGGACAATAAAGCGGGGGAGTTACGCTTACCCTGGTTACTTCATTCACTTTTAGCGCCGCGCTTCATGAGGAGGCGTAGCAAAAAACGACAACTTCAGGACGCTTCACCCTGGATCGTGGAGATGACGAACAGTGCATTCGACCGCAGGTGGAAAAGCCCTGCTGTTGTGGCGATAAGCGTCATCGCTATCGGCGCATCTCTTTGGGGCTGGTGGAAACTCGATATCAGCAAAGGTCAATCAGCAGTTCCGGTTGCGCCTGCGACCAGTCAGCGGCGTGCTGCTGATGCGATAGAACCGACGGCTGCCAAGCAGGCGGCGCCGATTCCGGAGGCGCCTGCGATCAGCGACAAGACCAGCTCCGTCGCTAAAGTTGATTCCAACCGGGTGAATGAATTGGCGGCAGCGCTCAATTCGGGGGGTGCTGACGAGCAGATTGAAGCGATAAACCTGTTTGCCAAGGTGGGCACGGCCGAGCAAAAAGCGGCGATTGTGGCGAAGGCCAGAGATCACGACGCGAATGTGGCAGTGCGCCTTGCTGCCCTTGAGAACGTCGATTGGCGCGAGCATATGGATTTGATCACAGACATCATCCGGTCTGAGCCGGAACTTGGCGAAGCCGCACTCTACATTGCAGCGCACAAGGAGCTGCCATCAGAAGTCGTTGCGGCTGTCGCGGAAACCGCTACACCTTTATTCCAAGCGTCCTCTGACCCGGGTTTTCAGCTCGCCGTCCTGAATTTTTTCATCGAACACCACTTAGACGGCTTCGCGACGCTGATAGCCGAGGCAAACACCAACGGCTATTCCGAGACGGAAATCAAGGACTTGAATCAGCTCATCGCTACGTGGAATAGTGAAAAAGGATTCCTCCAAGACACTCCAAATCCGAAGTAACCAATCGACACGCGTTGATGGGAAGTAATGGGGGTCGCGTCTTAATATTTTAGATTTGCGGAGTGCGATTCCTGACCAATCGCAATCGTTGCCGTCGAGCTGGCAATGTGCAATCTCTTTAAAAGGGGCGGTTAGCTCAGTGGTAGAGCGGCTGGTTTACACCCAGTAGGTCGGGGGTTCGAAACCCTCACCGCCCATTCCTCACTGGTGATTGGTGGAAGATTGCGCACTACGGATCACGGATCGGGGGGTGGCACGCACGTTTAAGCGCAGGCACCCTTGAAATCGGCGAGACTCTGCGAGCTGGACCATTGTGACTGGAAGTGGTAATGCCGTCGGGCTCGGACCTTCTAAGTCGCCCAATTTGGATTGCCTAGCGCGCGACTTGGGAGTCGGCCCTCCCAGTAAAGAGTCATCGCGCAGCGGCGTCAGTGATTCCGGTAGAGTTCGATAAGACCGACGCCGGTGGTGTTGTTTTTGCCGCGGAGGATCGCAGTCCAGTTCCCCTGGATCAACGTCGTGAGAATGGCCGGTTCGCGATCGTCTCCGAGCGCAAGGCCAGTCGGCAATGTTCGCCGGCTAATCCTTGTATGGATCGACAATGTCTCGACCGGCCATGGCGACACCGAGAGGACGCAACGTGTGTAAAACGCGGATTGTCCCGGCGTGCGCGGCCACAACATCCGGCAAACGCCGATATGCTTGTGGCGCTTCGTCCACATCGCCGCCGCGCAATTCTACTCTGCGATCTGCCACCCATTTCAGCATTTCATCGTGACGCACCAAGCCATCGCGCCGGATTC
The DNA here is from genome assembly GCA_046732175.1 of Verrucomicrobiota bacterium. GTDB lineage: Bacteria > Verrucomicrobiota > Verrucomicrobiia > Chthoniobacterales > UBA10450 > AV69. The sequence continues at coordinate 16,405 of JBKPMO010000050.1, read as the reverse complement.
GCTTCTTCCCTACCCGCTCAAATTTTCCTTTCGCCGCCGTGCGCGACATGATTCGTCCTGCGCCGTGCACGGTCGAGTAAAGGGCCTCGCGCGACTCACTCGAGTCGATTCCCTCAATGATGACTGCATCGTCGCCCATGCTGCCGCCGACAAACCCGCGCTGACCCGGAAAGGCCGGCGTCGCACCCTTGCGAACGACCCACAAATCTTCGCCAGCATGTTTCTCGCGCCAGGCGAAATTGTGATGATTATGCACTTCATCCAAGATTCTCGCTCCGACAATTTCGCGAACGACATGTCGCGCCACTGCTTCCCGCCCGGCATAAGCATATTTCCCAGCCAGTCCCATTCCCGTTAGATAATCCGTGCCGATCTCCGAATTCACCGACACGACCGTCGGCGGCACGTCCATGCCGTCCTTTCCGCCGGCCGCTTTCAAAAAATGCGTGGCCGTCTTGTGTCCGAGCCCGCGTGATCCGAAATGCACACCGACCCAAACGCGATCCTGTTCGTCGACGAAAATATCAACATAATGATTTCCGCCGCCGACAGTGCCCAGCTGATCGCGCGCCATCTCCTTGAGTCCTGCGATCGGCGCAATCTTCCATGCTTCGTCATCGAACAATTCATGATCGACTCGCGTTTTCGCTTTTCGTCCTATGCCGAAGGAAATGTCCCGCACGACGTGATCCATAATCGATTTGATTTTTGGCGCGACGTCATTGCCCTTCGCGTCGGTGAGAATGGCGAGATTCCCGCAGGCGATATCGAAGCCGACTCCGGAAAGCGAAATTTTGTCTTTGTAGGCGACAACTCCACCAATCGGCTGCGCATAACCTTTGTGACCATCCGCGCAAAGGACTCCGCGCTCGCCACCAGCGTCGATACAATTCTCGATTTGCCGCAGCGTCGCCTCATCATGCTGGCCGAATACCTTCGCCTTCATCACAACTGCCCCTATCTATTATGGCGTCGTCTGAGGTGAAGTCGAAGGATGTCTGAAACTGCCGTGGCGGCGCTTGTGTAAAAAGCCGAGCTTAGATAAAGGCGCTCGCTGCGGAGAGCGCTCGCACAACGCGGTACTCTAAATCCAGTGCGCTCCGATTCGAAAACTCTTCGCGCTGGCAGAAACCGCTTTTTATGGGATTTTTTGAATCATATGATCGAAGTGCGTCATCTCTCCGGCGATCAATACGAAGTAAGAGTCACCGATGAGACTGCTACGACTCATCAGGTTAGGTTGAAGGAAGCTGATCGGGTTCGGCTGGGCGGGGCGGATGTTTCCGGCGATGCGCTCATCGCAGAAAGTTTCCGTTTCCTGCTGGAGCGCGAACCGAATACCAGCATCCTGCGGAAGTTCGATTTGCCGGTGATCGGAACTTATTTTCCGGAATACGAGCGAGATATTCGAAAGCGTGTTACCCAACATTAGGCGCGCTCGCAGTCACTCGCGCCATATCCGTGCTCGCGGGTGCTCGCCCTCCATGTAACCATGAAACGTGACCACCGTGCTCGACAAAGACCAGCATACGCGACGCTGGACCGCGCTTCCGGAGCGCGGAACTCCCACGGCTCTGCGATTAATTCACTGGACCGCAAGAATCTTCGGTCGCTCAGTGGCCCGCTTACTACTATTTCCTACTACCCTTTACTTCTTGCTTAGCGCCCACGCCGCCCGGCGCGTGTCTTACGAATATTTGTCGCTTGTGCGCGGCCGGCCAGCTCACTGGTGGCATGTGTTTCGCCATTTTTACTACTTTGCCGCAACCATCCTCGATCGCGTTTACCTTCTCACCGGCGAATTCCATCGCTTCGACATTAAATTTCATCAGCGCGAGTTACTTCACCGGCAGGTGGAGCGCGGCCAGGGTTGTATCCTGCTCGGCTCCCATCTCGGTAGCTTTGAAATGTTGCGCGCGCTCGGTGTGACGCGTGCGGAATATCCACTCAAGGTCCTGATGGATATCGTGCACAACGAAAACCTCACGCGCTTCCTTGACGCGTTGAATCCCGAGGTCGCCAGCACCGTTATCGTGCCGGATCGACCGGATACGTTGCTCAAAGTGAAAGAAAGCTTGGATGCGGGATTCTTGGTGGGAACATTAGGCGATCGACCGACGAGTGATGGAAAGACTGCGCAATGTCAGTTCCTTGGCGCGCCCGCCACGTTTCCGATTGGGGCCATCGTTATCGCGGCCATGATGCATTGCCCTGTCGTTTTGTTCTTCGGCATTTATCGGGGAGGCAACCACTACGAAATCCATTTCGAAAAATTCGCTGACGAAATCGTTTTGGATCGCGAGAATCGGGCCGAAGACATCCAGTGTTGGACGCAGCGCTATGTCGGTCGTCTGGAATATTATGCCCGGCTCGCGCCTTACAATTGGTTTAACTTTTATCCCTTCTGGGATTAAAGCGTGATCGACAATTGTACCTCGTCTGTGCCAGACGCCGAAACCATTGGCGTTTCACAGTGAGGACTGAGACCCCAAATTTTCCCTTCGTCGGCGGTTCGTTTGCGGGCCGACTTCGGCTCGGCATGCGATAGGCGAGCTACATCGGTAGGTGCACCGCTTATCGGCGTGAGATCGGTGGCAATTGGTCGCATCGCGTGTGGCTTCATAGGCGGACCGCAACGCTAGCGGCAACGAAAACGACGGACAAATCCATCTGGTCGGGCACACTGCACCCATTCGCGAATGAATGATGCCCGCAGGCGACTGGTTAAGGAAGAAGGCCGGCGCTGGTGGAAAATCGCCACCCTTCTCGAAGTACTGGTTATTCTCTTTGCACCTTCGGCCTGCATGCTGAGAACAATCTCTCCGCTTTGGAAGGACGTGGACGCGCACGCTCAGGTGACAGCGCCACCTGGAGAAGATACCATCCTTCTTTACGGTCCGGCTTACTGCTTCCTCGTCTTCGCGCCTCGTCATCCCGAGTCGCGAAGACGACGAGGGATCTCACTAGTGCGGATGAACAACCCGATCTGCGTCTTGATAAGCAACGGGCATTGGCAAGATCCCTAGCTTGCGCTCGGGACGACGAGCATGTAGGCACCGCCGCGATGAAGCCTTCATCGGAATCACTCGAAGAGCGAATCACCCGACTACATGGCGCAGGAATGATCGATCTGCATTTCGATTTGCCGATGTTTTTGTATGACCACCGCAATCGCGAGAATGTGCTGGCGGACGATTTTCTTCCGGAATTTGAAGCGGGCGACATCGGAACGGTAGCGGCCGGCATTTACATCGAAGACCAATATCTGCCCGAGCGCGCACTGGAAGTGGCGCTAGCGCAAGTGGCGCGAACTTACGTGGAAGCGGAACGCTGCCATCGATTCGCCATCTGCTGCTCGTATCCGGAAATCAAACGCGCGCGTGAGCAGGGAAAAATTGGGCTACTGATCGCGATGGAAGGAGCCGAACCACTCGGTGCCGATCTCAATTACCTGCGAATTTTTTACGAACTGGGATTGCGCATCCTTGGCCTCACGCATGTGCGCAGCAACGCGGCTGGTCACGGCGGCGTTTTCGCGGCCGGCGGCTCCTCGCCGGAGGGATTGACTGCCTTTGGCTGCGAACTGGTTCGCGAATGCGAGCGGCTTGGCGTCATTCTCGATCTGGCGCATATCAATCCTACCGGGTTTGATGACATTTTAGAAAATACCATCCGCCCGGTAATCGTTTCGCACACCAACGCGCGCAAACATTACGACATCGAACGCAACATCAGTGACGAACAGATTAAGGCGATTGGCGCCCGCGGCGGAGTCATCGGCGTCAATTCGATTCTCGTTAGTTCAAAGAAAGAAGAAGCCACCCTCGATCATTACGTCGATCATATTCAGCACGTGATCGAGTTGATCGGGATCGATGGCGTCGGTATTGGCTTCGATTTCCTCGAATTCATTTACCGGCGCTGGTCCCAAGAAGAGCGCGCTGCGTTCCATAAGAAATTCCCCCATGTCCATTTCATTCCCGACCTTTTACACCATGGTCACGCGCGCAACGTCACCGCCAAATTGATCGAACGCGGATTTAGCGACGAGCAGATCGAAAAGATTCTGTTTCGAAACTGGATGCAGATTTTCGAGACGTTGCTGTAGCGACGCTCCGCCTTTGTCATCCTGAATCGCGCAGATAACGCCGGTCCGGCTCGGACTGAAGGATCTCAGCAGTGGTCGAGAACCATTCCACTCGTGAGATCCCTCGCCGTCTGCGCGGCTCGGGAATAGAGTATTCTGTTTTCGAAACCGGATGCTGATTTTTAAAACGTGATGTAGTTAGTACGGATTTCTTCCTCTTCCTCTTTTCTCTTAGTCTTCCTCTTCGTCTCAGCTGATCCAAAGAGCAGATTTAGATTAGGAGGAAGAGGTAGAGGAAGATTAAAGTAGTTCGCCCCGTCATGAAGTTCATCAATCTCACCCGCCATACCGAAATCGGCGCGAACTCTTACTACCTCGAAGCCGGGGGCGAGCGACTAATTCTGGATAGTGGCATGCATCCGAAAGAAGTAGGCGAGAAGGCGCTCCCAAACTGGAAGCCAGTCGAAGGCCGAACGATCGACGCAATTCTTATTAGCCATGCCCATCAAGACCACATCGGGACGCTTCCTGTCTTGATGCGGCACCAGCCGCATGCGCGCGTTTTTATGACTGAACCGACGAGCGAAATCGGCTCTCTTCTCCTCCACAATTCCGTTAACGTCATGACGCGGCAGCGCGAGGAGCTTGGCCTGACCATCTATCCGCTTTTTGGCCATCGCGAAATCGATCGCGGCAGCGAGCAGTGGTATCGCTGCCGGTACCGTCAGTCTTACACCACAAGCGGTGATCGTGTCGCCGATGACGGCGCGTTAGCCTTCGAATTCTGGGATGCCGGACACGTCCTTGGCTCGTCCGGAATACTCCTGCGTGCGGAAGGTCAAACCATTTTCTACACCGGCGACGTTAATTTCGACGATCAAACCATCATGCGGTCGGCGGTTTTTCCGCAAAGCGACGTCGACATTCTAATCATGGAATGCACTCGCGGCGATATTCCCGAACCGCCAGGCTGGTCACGCGCGGCGGAAGAAAAAAAACTGGCAACCGCAATTGAAACAACCTTTGGCCGCGGGGGCTGCGCGCTGATTCCGGTTTTCGCTCTGGGCAAAACGCAGGAAGCGCTCGGGATGTTTTATGAGTTTCGCCGCCAAGAACAATTGGATTTCCCCGCTTACATCGGCGGACTGAGCTCGAAAATGACAGAGGTTTACGATCGGCGGGCCAATCAAACGCGCCGGCAATGGCCGCGCGTGCAATTGATGCAAGACGTGGCGCCGTTCGTCCTGAATGGCCAGATCATCAATGATTCCCCGGCACGCGCCGGTCGCGTTTATGCCCTTTCCAGCGGGATGATGACGCCCAAAACGCTCTCCAACATTTTTGCGCGACGGGTGGTCGAAGTTCCGCAGCACTCCATCTTATTTATTGGCTACGCTGACCCGGAATCGCCGGGCGGAATTTTGCGCACAGCCAAGGCCGGCGACACCGTGTCGCTCGATCCAGACGAGCCGCCGCAAACATTGCGCTGTCACATCGAACAATTTCAATTTAGCGCGCACGCTTCGCGCGAAACGCTGATTGCGTACGCGATAAGACTCGCGCCGAAAAAGATTTTGTTGATACATGGCGATCCGCCGGCCGTCGAATGGATGCGACAGCAGCTTACGGCAGACCTACCGAATTGTGATGTGATTGTGCCGATACCGGGGGTTGAGATCGAATTGTGAACCGTGACTAGTGATCGGTGAATAGTGGCCTCGATTCTATTCACATTTCACTAGTCACTATTCACCTCCGATGAAAATCGCCTCCTGGAACATCAATTCGCTACGCAAACGCCAGGAACGGCTGCTCGAGTGGCTGGCAAAGCAACAACCAGATGTCGTCTGCCTGCAGGAGACGAAATGCAGCGATGATCAATTTCCCGAACTGGTATTCTCTGCCGCGGGATACAGGACCGTTTTTCACGGGCAAAAATCTTATAACGGCGTGGCGATTCTGTCCGGACAACAGTTGCACGATCGCGAAGCAGCGTTGTGCGCCGCTGGCGAAGATCCGCAGGCCCGAGTCATCGCTGCGACGATTAGAGATGTTCGCGTTTTTTGCGTTTACGCTCCGAATGGGCAGGCCGTCGGCTCGACCGCGTTCCAATATAAGTTGCGATGGTTTGCCGAGCTTCGGGATTGCATCGCCAATGCGCAGAAGATTTTTCGCGACGTTGTTGTCTGCGGCGATTTCAATGTCGCGCCGGAAGATCGCGACGTGCATGATCCGGTGCTTTGGCGCGGCGCCATTATGTGTTCGGAAAACGAGCGCGCCGCCTTTCGCGCACTCCAACAGGTCGGCTTTCGCGACACGCTGCGCATTCATCGCGCTGATACGGGGTTATTTAGTTGGTGGGATTATCGGATGATGGCGTTCCAAAAAAATCGCGGTCTTCGCATCGATGAAATCCTGGCAAGTGACTCATTAGCCAAACGCTGCACGGCCGCCGGAATTGATCGAGAAATGCGCAAGGGCAAGGATCCCTCCGATCACGCGCCGGTCTGGGCCGAGTTTTCCACTCCCTTGTCATCCTGAACGAAGCGCAGCGAATTCGAAGGATCTCTAATTATTTCTTCGGGTGACCGCGCTCGGCAGTCTCAATTTCGAGATTACCTTCTCGGGCTTGTCATGCCGAGTCACAAAGACGAGGAGAGTACTCGCAAATGTGGATGCAATGTTCGACCTAGTTTGTATGATCAACGACCATTGGTGAGATTCCTCGCTTGCGCTCGGGATGACAAACATGTGTGAATCACGCCAAACCGTTTCTGAATAGCTAGAGATTCCTCGACTATGCTCGGAATGACAGGTAAAGCTTGCGTGGCATCGCGCGACGCAGCGCTCGATTGACGCTTAGCCTCATGACAGACCAACTCCGCGTTTCCAATGCCCCACCAAAACCGCTGTTGATTTGGGATGGCGAATGTCACTTTTGCCGACGCTGGATCGAGCGCTGGCGTGTAATCACTGGCTCCGAGGTCGACTACGCATCTTACCAGGAAATCGCGGAACGCTTTCCCGAAATTCCGCGGGAGCAATTTCAGCGCTCGGTCGTTTACATCGATGAAAACGGTCAGGTCTTCGTCGCGGCGGCAGCAGTTTATCGATCGTTACGCTGTTCTCGCTCGAAAAAATGGTTGTGGTGGAGTTACCAGCACGTTCCCGGTTTCGCCGCAGTTTCTGAATCGGCTTACCGCGTCATCGCGGAAAATCGACCATTCGCCTCGGGGATGACACGATTGCTTTGGGGGAAAGATGTCCGGCCGCCAACGTATCTTTGGGCACGCCGCTGGTTTCTCACCGCGCTGGGGTTGATTTACCTTATCGCGTTCGTTTCCCTTTGGACCCAAATCGAGGGTCTTGTTGGCACTAAAGGCATTATCCCAATTGAAATCTACCTAGCGAACGCGAAAGCCCAGATTGGGATCAACGCGATATCGGTCTTGCCAACATTGTGCTGGATCAGTTCGAGCAACCCCTTTCTCCATTTTCTTTGTGGCGGCGGCGTTGTTCTTTCCGTCCTGCTCATTTTCCGCATCGCGCCGGCACTTTCGGCTGCATTGCTTTTCGTTTTTTATCTCTCGCTTGCGGTGGCGGGCCAAAATTTTCTCAGTTTCCAATGGGACATCCTTTTGCTCGAAACCGGGTTTCTCGCGATTTTTTTTGCGCCCTGGCAGCTTTGGCCCAAGGAAAACCCGGGATCGGCGATCCCCGCTACAGCAGTTTCTTCGGTCGCGTTATTTCTCCTCAAGTTCTTGCTCTTCAAACTGATGTTCATGTCAGGCATGGTGAAGCTGACCAGTGGCGATAACTGCTGGGGCTGGGTCGATCATTCCTTCCACTGGAATGCGCTAACCGCGCTGGATTATCACTACTGGACCCAACCGCTGCCGACTGTGTTCGCCTGGTTCGCAGACAAACATCCGGAGTGGTTCAAGAAATTCTCGGTCGGGTTTTGTCTATTCGTCGAAATCATCGTCCCGTTTTTTATTTGGTCGCCGCGCCGAGTACGATTAACCGCAGCCGGACTACTAATCTTTCTTCAAATCGCCATCGCCATCACCGGCAATTATTGCTTCTTCAATCTACTCACCATCGCGCTTTGCCTTTTGCTTATCGACGACGCTTTTGTAGCCGCGGTTGTCGGCCGCGGCTCGCGAGGAGAATACGAACTCGCCGCGGCCGGCGACCGCGGCTGCAACTTCGTTGCGATTGTGGTCCTCGTGATCACCATGCCGGTAAATGCATCGCATATTTACTCGGCATTTCAGCAGCAGGCAGATTTGAAGCAGCCCATTCGTTTCCTTTATGAACATTTGCAACCCTTTTACGTCGCGAATGGTTACGGACTGTTCCGTGTCATGACAAAAGAGCGCCCGGAAATTCAAGTCGAAGGCAGCGCCGACGGCATCGATTGGATTGCCTACGAATTCAAATGGAAACCTGGCGGTGTGAACCGCGCACCACGCTGGTGTGCGCCGCATCAGCCACGATTGGACTGGCAAATGTGGTTTGCGGCCTTAGGCGGACCGCGGCAGGAACAATGGTTCGGAAATTTCGTCGTGCGTTTACTCGAGAACGAATCCAGCGTGACGCACTTACTCGCCCGCAATCCATTTCCCGATAAACCGCCAAAATACATTCGCGCCATTCTGTTCAAATATCAGTTCACGACTTCAGAAGAACGTCGGACCACAGGCGCCTGGTGGAAGCGGCGCGAGATCGGCGAGTTTTTCCCGGAAGCCTCGCTGCGTCCGTAAAGAAGGCTGCTGAGAAATTTGAATCAACGCCCTAGAAGCGGCATAACTGTAGCGGCGGTCTATGACCGCAGACTCTACTGAAAACCGGCGGTCATAGACCGCCGCTACAGCATCTCAAATCGCGAGTGCGGGAACAGTCCCTCGCCCCCCGGTTGAACTTTGGGAGCGTACTGGCATTTTATAGTGTGGCAAAAGAGGCGCAGATCATCACCGAAGGCACAGTAACGCAAGTGTTGCCGGGCACGATGTTTCGCGTCGATCTGCCCGGTCAGCGCAACGTCCTGGCTCACATCTCCGGCAAAATGCGCAAGCATTTCATTCGCATTGTGCCGGGAGACAAGGTTTCGGTGGAACTGTCGCCCTACGACCTGACCAAAGCGCGGATTATGTTCCGCGAACAGTAACGTGGATCGAGAGTTCTGTCGCGCGATGGTGTAGCCTGCGCTGTCTCCAGCGCACAGTTTTTCAAAATCCGCTGACGGCAGCGGATATTACGGCGCGGCGTGGCTTGTATTTCTTCTGCCCAGGTTTAAGCGCAAATTGTGCCTCAATTTCGTTTAAATAACGGATGACGGAAAGGTTTGCGCATCAGCCTGGGCGACCGGATAATGCGGCAAACCATAAACATTTGGAGGACGACCATGGCTGAAGAAAATCAAAGTGGCGCGCCTAGTAGCGCGCAAAACAAACTCGAGAGCAGTAAGACTCATGCGCGTCGCGCAGCCGAAGACCTAAGGTCGGCGGCAACGGCGATGGCCGAGGATTATCGCGACAAAGCCACCCAAGCCTGGGACGATGCGAAGGTGCGCGTTCGCACGCTGCAAGAGGACGGCGAAGATTATGTTCGCGAGAACCCGATGAAGGCGGTCCTGACCGCGCTTGGGATCGGTTTCGTTTTGGGTCTGATCTTCCGGCGCTAGGCCTGCCTCATGGCCCGCGCCGGCGCGAGAGTGCACAATCCGGCTGGACACGCCGGATTGATCGACAATGCGATCGGACTAATCAGCGCGTTGTTCGCGTACGTTGAGACTCGAGCCGCGCTTCTGGCGGTCGAATCAAAGGCGATGCTGCTGCAATTGGCGGCAGTGATTGCTTTCGCATTGGCCGCGCTGATCGCAGTAGTATTCGGATACATTTTTATCCTGGCGAGCTTGATTGCCGGAATCGCTCATCGCTCCGGTGTTTCGTGGACATGGATTGCGCTGGCCGCCGGCTTGCTCCACATCGGCCTGGCTCTCGTCTGTGTCTTGTTAGCAAAATCGAAACTGACCGGCCGCCTTTACCCCGAAACGCGAACGGAATTAAAGAGAGATCAACAATGGCTGAAATCCCTCGGAAAGACCGAGCCGCGATAAAAAGCGATATTGCTCTTTCGCGCGATCGGTTGGGACGCGAGCTAGGCGGGCTGCGCTACGAGCTCGATTTCCCGCGCAAGCTTAAGAACTCGTTTCGCGATCAAACTGGGATTTGGATCGGAGCAATCGCCGTCGTCGGGTTGCTGATCGCGGTCGCACCGGCCCGCACCAAGAAAGTGTATGTTAGCCCGAAAAATGGCTCGAAAGCGAACGGCAAAGGTTTGTTGGAAGCAGGAGCGCTGGTTGGGGTTTTGAAATTTGCCGCCACGCTGCTTCGACCAGCGTTGATCAAGTTCGTGACGAGCAAAATCAGCGGGTATCGGCCAACGCGCTCGCGGGTAGCGCGCTGACAAAAAGACTCAAGAGTTGGGGACACGACCCGCCTTCGCGTAGCTAGGACGTGGCAGGCAACGCGCGCCCGTCCAAATTTAGAATGTTCGGTGTGCTTCGTGGGCTCGTCCCTCCATTCTATTAGAATCTGCGGCAATCTGCGTAACCTGCGGATATATCGATCAATCGACACCGATTTTAGGTTTACCTAATCACGGTGTGAATGGCATGATTATGCAGGTCGATGAGTGCTCAGTTGCTGCGTCACGTTGATGAATATCTCGCAATCGGTCAGCAGGCCGGCGCTTCCGATATTCATCTTGGAGTAAACGCGCCGCCAATCTGGCGTCTTCATGGCACCTTGCAACCGATCTGGCCGGACGCGCCGCGTTTCAAAGCGGAACAGACGAAAAAATTAGCCGACTCTTTTTTGACCGATGCGCAGCGGACGCTTATCGACGAACGCGGCGATGCCGACTTTGCCTATGCCAACGCAAAAGGGAGGTACCGGGCCAGCGTCGTCCGTCAGCGTTTGGGGACCGACATCGTTTTCCGAATTATCAACACACGCGTTCGCACCATGGACGAGCTTGGATTGCCCGAGCATCTGAAATTACTGACGCGTTACCACAACGGGCTGATCCTCGTCACCGGTTCGGTTGGAAGTGGAAAATCGACAACCCTAGCCGCGTTGGTGGAGCAGGTGAATCTCGAGAGACGCGAGCATATCATCACACTCGAGGATCCCATTGAATACGTTTTCGAACCGAAAGGCTGTCACATCACGCAGCGCGAAGTGCACACTCACACCGCTTCATTCGCCGTGGCGCTGCGTGGGGCGCTGCGTGAAGATCCGGATGTGATTATGGTCGGGGAAATGCGCGATCTGGAAACGATCTCGCTCGCCATCACCGCATCAGAAACGGGCCATCTTGTGCTGGGAACATTGCACACCGGAACCGCCGCCCGAACCCTCGATCGGATCCTCGATGTCTTTCCCGTCGATCAACAGGAGCAAATCCGCATCATGATCAGCGAATCGTTGCGGGGCATCATCAGTCAGCAATTGATTCCGCGTGCCGACGGCACCGGTCGCGTCCTGGCTATCGAGACGCTGACTAACACGCCGGCCGTTTCCAACATGATTCGCGAAGCACGAACGTTCATGTTGCCGGGAATCATCCAGACCGGTCGGAAACAAGGAATGCAACTGATGGACGACGCGTTGATCGAACTCCATTCAAAGGGTTTGATCACCGTGGAAGAAGCGCTGGCCCGGGCCGACCAAAAACAAATCGTACGACAACACGTGCAATCCGCCGTTCACACACCTCAATCTGCAGTCTTTAAGCCCTGATGATGACGAGCCTCCAAGAACAGAATAAGAAACCGCGGTTCTGAAGATGGCTTATTTGGATCAATTTTTGCAGGCGATTGTAGCGCAAGGCGCTTCGGATTTGCACATCGGGGAAGGCCAGCCCCCGAAAATGCGGCGGCACGGTGATGTTATGGCGATGCGTCCCGAGCCGGTCCTGCGCGATGAAGCGGTCCTGATGTTGAGCGAAATCGCGGGACCGGCCAACTGGAAAATCTTCGACGAACGAGGTGACCTCGATTTTGCCTATGAGATGGACAAGTCGTCACGGTTCCGTTGTAACTTCCTAAAGCAATCCAATGGCTATGGCGCCGTCTTCCGCTTAATCCCGACCAAGATTGCAACTCTCGAACAGCTCGGAATTCCGACGGTCGTGAAGGAATTCGGCAACCTGCGCGGTGGCCTCGTGCTCGTCACTGGCCCCACCGGTTCCGGAAAATCAACGACGCTGGCAGCGTTGATTGATTACATCAACATCAAGTTTTCCCGGCATATCGTGACGATCGAAGAACCAATCGAGTTCGTTCACAACAACAAACGCAGCATCATCACCCAGCGGGAAGTGCCAGCCAATACGCGTTCGTTTCCGGAAGCAGTCCGCGCGGCATTGCGCGAAGATGCCGATGTCGTTCTCGTCGGTGAAATGCGTGACTTGGAAACCATTTCGCTGGCCTTGACTGCGGCCGAGACCGGCCTGCTCGTCTTCGGAACGCTCCACACCAATAATGCGCGCAAGAGCGTCGATCGCATGGTCGACGTCTTTCCTGCGCCCCGGCAACCGCAAGTGCGGACGATGCTGGCCAATTCGCTGCGCGGAGTGCTGGCACAGTTGCTTTTGAAAAAGGCCGACGGCTCGGGCCGAATTGCGGTAAACGAGATCCTGATCGCCAACGCAGCCGTGGCGGCGATCATTCGCGAAGGCGCTACACAAAAATTGCAGGACGTAATCGTCTCCGGTCGGGCTCAGGGGATGCAATTCATGGATGACGCCATCTGGAACGTGCTGCGGCAAAGAATCGTTTCGCCACATGAAGCGTTCATGAAAGCGATCGACAAGAACCGCTTCAAACAGTATTTGCCGGCGGACGAAGCAGCTTTGAGTAATGCGGCCGGTTCAGTGCCCGATGACGAGCAGAAATTGCCGGGCAATTTCGTGAAACAACAGCGCCGCGCCTGAAACGAAGCAGCAGAGAGAATTAATAGGATTGTACACTATTTAGAAGAGCAGATAGATTTGTTGAGCCTTCCCTGTAACCGCTTCGCTGTGCGAAGCATCTTATCATCCCATCTGCGGTGAGTCCGAAAACCGTCGCCTAGAAGGCGACGGCTACAGGAGCGAGAATGCGAAAGGTAACAATCTTGTTACCAAAAAGCCCCTACTCGGCTGCCGCCAGCGGGTTCACGTTGGGCGAAGGCAAGAAGGAAGGAAAATTCAATGAAAACAACTCGCATTCTGATTACATACGCGCTTCTCGTTTTGGCAGCGATCTCATTTAGCACGGCTACTGCTCTGGCCGATACCTACAGCTGGACAAATCTTCAGTCCGACATCGCCGGCGTCGCGACCCACACCGATCGAAATCTCGTTAACCCCTGGGGCATGGCTGTTTCTCCCAACGGCACGATCTGGGTTAGCGACAATGGAACCGGCGTATCGACTCTTTACCACCAGGATGGGACGGCTGTTCCCCTCGTTGTCACCATTCCCACCGCCGCCCGCAACAAAGAAGGCGGCAATCCCACTGGCGTCGTATTCAACGGTACAGCTTTTTTTAAAGTGACTCGCAATGGAAATTCAGCGCCCAGCCTATTCATCTTCGTCAGTGAAGACGGATCGATATCCGGTTGGAATCCGACCCTTGATCAAACACACGCGATCATCGCAGTCGACAACGGGACGAACAAAGGCAGCAAGCGCGCGATTTACAAAGGTGCGACGTTGGGCATCGCCGATGGTCATAATTTTCTTTACGTGACCAATTTTCACACCGCCCGAGTTGAGACCTACGACGAAAACTTTCAGCAGGTGAATCCTACCGGCTTCGTTGATGCTACTCTCCCTCCTGGCTACGCCCCGTTTGGCATTCGTAATTTCAACGGTCACATCTACGTCACTTACGCATTGCAGGATGCGAAGAAAGAAGACGATGTCGCCGGGCCGGGTAATGGTTACGTCAATGTTTTCGATACCTCTGGCAATTTTATTCGCCGTCTGGTCTCCCGCGGCAATCTCAATGCACCGTGGGGGCTGGCTTTGTTGGAAGGCGACGAGCTATGGGTTGGGAATTTTGGCGATGGCAAAATCAATAACTATAACCCGACGACAGGTGCATTTTTGGAAACGCTCGTTCGCGCCGACGGCACTCCGTTGCAATTTGATGGGTTGTGGGATCTCCTGGTCCTCGGTGACGGAGTCTACTTCACGGCTGGAATAGCTGATGAAGAACATGGGCTTTTCGGGCTCATCACCGAGGATTAGGAAGCGGAGACACCGATCGAGCTGCGCCAACGAATATTAATCTCGTTAGCCGCGATCGGTGATGGCGGAGCCGGGGTCAACCCCGGCTGCAGCTCGCATCCTGCATAGGCAAGGCTTGCTCGCCCAGCCATGGTAGATGCCGGCGCACCACCAGCTTTAAACCAAAAGGAGTAATCGCTTTCTCGCGGATGTGCGCGATTGCTTCCTCGACCGAGTCCGTAGCGAAAATTAGATCCAGATCGCTGCGATTGATCATTCCTTCGTTCGCCATTTTTTCGAACATTTTGAGCAAGTCGCGCCAGTACTCGGTCCCCATTACCACCACCGGAAAATTTTTGATCTTACCGGTTTGTATTAGCGTCAGCGCTTCCGTCAATTCATCCAGAGTTCCTGCCCCACCCTGCATCACAACGAAGGCATAAGAATATTTTACGAGCAGCGTTTTGCGGACGAAGAAATAGTGAAGGGTGACGCAGCGATCGAGAAATGCGTTCGGCTGTTGCTCGAATTCCAACTCAATGTTGCAACCAACCGAACGGCCGTTGACCTCCTTCGCTCCACGATTGGCTGCCTCCATGATGCCCGGCCCGCCGCCCGTCATGACGGTGAACCCGAGTTGCGCAATGGCGGCGCCCATTTTGCGGGCCAGGTCATAACTCGGCTGACCTTCTTGCGCCCGCGCCGAACCAAATACCGTCACGCATGGGCCGACGAAATGGAGGACGCGAAATCCGCGGAGGAAATCCAGTAGCACGCGAACGAGGGTGAGCAGCTCGCCAAAGCGCGAGCGAGGTCCTTCCAGGAAAATTTCATCCGCCCGTTGCGGCGGCACGGTTGCGGCTGATCCAGTCGTTGGGGGTCGCTCGCGCTCAACCGCTGGATCTGCCATGGCCTAGCGTTTAGCAGTTTTGTCGTCGATTTTCTATCGCTGACTTCAGCCCGGTCTTGTGGGGATTTAATCGATCCTGCGGCCGACAAGCCTGTGTTCCGGATGTCCGGCTATGGGCCAAATGGTGCCCAGAATCCAGTGTCAGCAACATCGGACAACGCAGCGTACGTTTGTGGTGGAACGATTGGGATTTGATCGACGGTCTGCGCACCGAAATCGTGCCCGAGCACATCTCTTCCCGTCGTGCAAAGTTGCGTCTCTTTTTTCAGATAGGCGGTCCAATCGGCGACGGATACAACTGCGCCCGGCTGCCTCTGGGTTTCGATTGCATATTGATCGACGGCCGCTTCGATGAGCCGCAGATCGTCCATTACTCGCGAGGCTTGCGCTCGTTTCCGTGCCCGAAGAAACCCAGGGAGCGCGAGCGCGGCCAGCAGGGTAATTATGCCGACCACAATCATAATTTCGACCAGGGTAAAGCCTGCCCGTCGTTTTGACTGAAAGTGCGTTTTTCCTGGCATGTCTGTTGTTCCGGTTCTGCTTGTGGTACTTAAGAAGCATAAGCAGGTTCGATGCTGAAAAACCGAAGAATCAGATGGGAGATCGAGCAGCTATCTTGCTGATTTACAATGACTTAAAAGTAGTCCACAAATCGGTCGTTATGGAAATTAGGGATCTGTAGGTTAGCGACGTTTTGCCCGGAATTGCGAACTCCAAGACGGCCGAAAGTCAGACAAACACTCGTGGACCTATAGCTGACAACAGCGCTCCGCCGTGCAATGCCCCGGCGGGAATGGCGCCCGCGAGAGGATGTGCGACATAGACGAAGCCCCGATAGGGTGAGCGAGCGAGTGAGTCAATCGAACCTTCGCGCTGCATTACCTTAAGTTCGCGAATTCCCGGCGCTCGATACCATGTCCGCGGCGGGAATGGAGCGCGCGGGAGCGCTGCGACATGGACGAAGCCGCGAAGCGGTGAGCGCATGGGAATGCGCGAATCAATCGAACCTCCGTGATGAGCTACCATTAAGTTGCCCACCTCATGGCGTGTAGCGGAATGTCCCCGGCGGGAATCGAACCCACATTTAAGGTTTAGGAAACCTCCGTTCTATCCGTTGAACTACG
>JBKPMO010000049.1:0-29417 GCA_046732175.1 Verrucomicrobiota bacterium | reverse complement strand
GGACGGAATTTGGAATGACATGAATGAGCCGGCCGTATTCAAATCTCCCGATTGGACGATGCCGGAAACGAACCTCCATCGCGGTGGCGGCAGACTGCCACGTGGACCGCACCGGATGTATCACAATGTTTATGGCATGCTAATGACGCGAGCGACGCGCGAAGGCGTGGCTAACCTCCGTCCGGACAAACGCCCGTTCGTCCTAACGAGGTCTACGCATCTCGGCGGCCAACGTTACGCTGCGACTTGGACCGGTGACAACATGGCCAGAGACGAATTCTTGAGGCTTTCTGTTCCGATGTCGCTTAATCTCGGACTTTCCGGGCAACCCCTGAGCGGTCCGGACATCGGCGGTTACGAAGGCAACGCCACCCCGGAGCTGTTCGGAAAATGGATCGCTTTGGGCGCCTTTTATCCATTCTGCCGCGCTCATGCCTCGGTCGACAGCCGATCGCAGGAACCGTGGGTCTTTGGTCCCGAGATCGAGAACGTTTCCAGGACGGCCCTAGAACGGCGGTACCGCCTCATGCCCTATATATATACGGTTGCCTTCAACAGCTCGGCCACAGGTGAGCCGATCATGCAGCCGGTCTTTTTCGCAGATCCAAAAGATCCCGAGCTGCGTTCTGAGGACAGGGCATTTCTCTTTGGACCCGACCTGCTGGTCGTTCCGGCATGGGCGGAGAAACCCCAATCCGGCTCGGACCCGAGGCTACCGAAAGGCATCTGGCGCGACCTGTTTTTGCTCGATGATAATCGTGAAAAGGATGGTTACCAACCGGCGCTGAAAATCCGCAGTGGCAGCATTATTCCGCTAGGTCGGGTTATCCAAAATACCAATGAAGACTCACTCGACCCTCTCACGCTCATCGTTTCACTTAACGAGACTGGAACAGCACAAGGAAAGTTGTATGAAGACGCGGGAGACGGCTTCGAGTACAAGACCGGAGATTACGCCCTAACGCAGTATCGCGCGGTGATGCAGGGCGATTCGGTGCTGGTTGCAATGGAATCGCGACAAGGGAAACGGAAAATTCCCGATCGATCAATTCAAGTCCGTGTCATTACGGACGATGGCGTTCGAGAAGACCGGGGAACCGAATCCAGGGGCGTGGGGGTATCGCTGGGCAACGAAGAAAAACCGCAGTCTAGTTTCCAGCCTACTCCATGAAGGTGCGGCATTCATACGAGCTCGCAGTCGTAGTACAGGCATCTTGCCTGTGGGGCCAACGGGCATCTTGCCCGTTGATCTCTTGCCGCGTGCATTTCCACCGATCATCCTGAGCCTGAATCATGGAAAGCACAATCAACGCTGAAGCAATCGGCCCACCACCTTCTTCATCGCGCTTGTCAGTCGTGCAGGAAATTGGTCTCGCACTTGTTGTCGTACTACTCGGCGTAGTCCTGAGCGTTTATGGCTGGCACGATGCCGCCCCGGGAAAACCGAACACCTTTCTAAATTTCGACAACCTCATCGACGGCATCGCGACTCCGATGTCGTACTACGCCATCATGGCGGTCGGTGTCACTATCGTGATCATTACGGGCGGGATCGACATCTCGGTCGGATCGATCATGGCGCTATCGGCTCTGGGCGGCGCGGCGGCGTTGCAAGCTCTACCGGAAAATGCTTCCGCAGTTGTTGTCCTGCCGATCGCAATTCTTGTTCCACTCGTCATCGGATTGATCTGCGGCGCGATTAACGGCGCACTGATCGTCAGTCTGTCGTTGCATCCCTTCATCGTGACGCTCGGCACCATGAGCATCTTTCGCGGACTCGCCAACGTCCTGCCGCCGGAAAAAACTCTGCCGGCCGCGGGAAAAGATCTGCCCAAATCATTCACCACTCACTTTATGCGGACCGAGTTCTTCGGATTAGAACCGATGCCGCTCATCATCATGCTTATTTGCGTTGCTCTCGGCTGGTTCTACCTGCGGATGATGGTTGCCGGTCGCGAAACCTATGCCATCGGTGGAAATGAAGAAGCAGCACGCTTCAGCGGTCTGCGCGTGGGTTGGATCAAACTTCGCACTTATGCACTTGCCGGTCTGGCTGCCGGCATTGGGGGAATGGTTTCGCTCGGCCGCTTTGGCACTGCTTCGACCAGCACCGGATCCGGCTACGAATTGACGGTAATTGCGTCGGCAGTTGTGGGCGGCGCCAGTCTCGTAGGAGGTCGAGGATCCGCCATTGGCGCGCTTCTCGGAACCTTGGTTATCGCGCTGATCGAAAACGGCATCATCATTATGCGACTCGCTCAGGAATACCGGCTCGTCATTATCGGGCTCGCGATCATTATTGCGGTGTCACTCGATCGATTGAGTGCGCGTTTCCGCAGTGGAGAACAGTATAACTAGTTTTAACTAACGAGAAAGAGATATGACGATGAATAAACAATCAGCCCTGACTGGAAGGGGCGACTCCCAAGTCGCCCATTTATCACGAAGGGCGACTTGGGAGTCGCCCCTCCCAGTCATTTTAGCCACTCTCGCAATGACGCTCGTCAATCTCGTTAGTTGCAGCAAAAGCGGCCCTACTGCTGAGCAAGGCGGCAAGCGTAAGATCGTGATCGGCTTTCTCGGTAAAAGCCTGACCAACGACGTCTTTCAAGCTGCGCAATCCGGGGCTCGCAATGCCGCGCGCCACCTCGGCTCAAAATACAATGCCGATGTTGAGATCGAAATTCGCACCCCGAACGAGGAAGACCCGACCAAACAGGCGGAAGCGATTGAGGCCCTCACTCGTCGTGGCGCTGATGGCATTGCCATTTCCTGTTCGGAGGCTAACACAGTCACGCCGTCTATTAATAAAGCCGCCGAAAAAGGCATTTCGGTGATGTGTTTCGATTCCGACGCGCCCAACAGCAAACGGTTCGCGTTTTACGGCAGCGAAGCGCGCGCGTGTGGCTCACGGATCATGGAAGAACTAGCAAAGGTAATGGGAGAACAAGGGACCGTAGCGATACTCGGTGGTAATCAGAGTGCGCCGAACCTGCAACAGCGGATTGCCGGTGCAAAAGAGGCGCTCGCTAAATTTCCCAACATGAAACTGAATCAGCCGGGCGTGTTCTACCATGCCGAGACTCCGGAAAAGGGGGCCGAAGCTGTACAAACGGCACAGAACGCGAATCCGGAGATTCAAGGCTGGGCCATGATCGGTGGCTGGCCACTATTTACCGCCGATGCGCTGAAGTGGCCGCCTGGTTCAATCAAAGTTGTAGCAGCCGATGCCTTGCCGGCGCAGTTGAATTACATCAAGACTGGGCATGTCGCCGCGCTTTTCGCCCAGGACTGCTACGGCTGGGGCACAAAATCAGTCGAAGTTTTGCTCGAAAAAATCGTGAACAACCGCGATCCGCCCGACACAAACATCGTCGATCCATTGATTCGTGTGACAAAAGAAAACGTCAATGAGTTCGCACATAACTGGGAGAAATGGCTGGGAAAGAAATAGCGCGCTCAAAGAGCATCGATTCCATTCTAACTATTGCCGCATGAAAAGCCCTGACTGGGAGGGGCGACGCCCAAGTCGCCCATCTAAGAAAATACCGAACTACCGCGGCTTGGGAGGTCCGAGCCGGACCGGCGTTACCGCTCCCAGTCAGGCAAAGCATCGCAATCTCACCTAATGTTCATCGAATTCCGTTCTATCACCAAAACCTTTGGCGGCGTCACCGCGCTCAAAGACGTCACGCTGGGCATCGAGCGAGGCGAGTGTCATGGCCTGATGGGCGAGAATGGCGCTGGCAAATCGACGTTGGGGAAAATTCTCGCTGGCATTCATAAACCCAATCGCGGCGAAATTTTCATCGACGGTGTTCGTCACGTCTTCACCACTCCCCGCGATGCCATGAATACGGGCGTGGCCATGGTTCACCAGGAACTTGCCTTTTGTCCGGACCTGAGCGTCGCAGAAAATCTTTGCCTGGGACATTATCCGCGACGTTTCGGCATCGTCCTCGATCGCGCAGAAATGGCACGACGCGCCGAAAAATTACTCGGCGCCATCGGCGTGAAATTGAATATCTGGCAAAACATGCGCGATCTTTCCACCGCTCAGGAACAACTTGTTCAGATCGCCGCCGCCATCGGAACCGATCCGCGCATTTTAGTTTTCGATGAGCCGACCAGTTCGCTTTCGGAAGCGGAAGCGCAATCGCTTTTCGCCCTGATCGAAGAATTGAAGAGGCGTGGCATCACCATGATATACGTCTCACATCGGATGCCCGAGCTGTTTCGACTCTGCGATCGCGTCAGTGTTTTGCGTGATGGACAACATGTCGGCACGCTCAGGCGCGAAGAGATGACGCCTGATGCAGTCGTACGGATGATGATCGGGCGATCGATCGAAGAATATTTTCCGCACCCTCTTTCGGCTGAATCGCGCGAGCTGATCTTAAAAGTACGAAATCTGACTTCTCCCGGGCGTTTCAACGACATTTCGTTCGATATTCGCGCAGGGGAAATCGTCGGCTTCGCTGGTCTGGTTGGTTCGGGGCGCAGCGGAGTGGCCAGGGCCATTTTCGGACTCGATCCAGATGTCACGGGCGAAGTGACATTAGCTGGCAAACCGCTTCCACTTCGTTCTGTGAAAACTTCAATGCGCAGCGGAATCGGGTTGGTTCCGGAAGATCGCAAACGTCAGGGCTGCATCATTGGAATGCCATGCCAGGCGAATATTAGCCTCGCGCTGTTGGATCGTTTGCGTAAGGCCGGGGTGCTCGATCGGAAACAGGAGAAGCAGATAGCGGAGCAATATTTTGCCCAACTGCGAGTCAAAGCTGCGTCAATAGTGGCTCCGGTCAGTTCCTTGAGCGGCGGCAACCAGCAAAAAATTGTGCTGGCTAAATGGCTCGCCCGCGGCGGCAAACTACTGATCGTCGACGAACCGACGCGCGGCGTAGATGTCAGGGCGAAAGCAGCGATTCACGCGTTGATCGATGATCTGGCGCGACAGGGCTTGGCAGTGATGCTGATTTCTTCCGAACTTCCAGAGGTGCTCAATCTTTCGGCGCGCATTCTGGTCATGCGTGGAGGTAAGCTGGTCGGTGAACTTTCACGGGAACAAGCATCGCAGGAAGCGGTCCTACGATTAATGGCCGGCGTGGGGAGCGAGCGCGCAGCTTGAAGTCCGGGGAGCGCAAGCGCCTCGCGTGTAATGCCATTCCGGCTCGGCCGGTCGGCGCCTTCGTGCCGACCGCCTCTTTTGGAACCGTTGCAAATGGAGTAATCACCACACGCAGATCGTCATTACACCAAAAGTCCTAACTGGGATGGACGACTTCCAAGTCGCCCAGTTAAACGACAGTGGTGGTTTGGAAGCCGCCCGCTCGCAGTCAAAAATCAAAAGGCCCGTCAAGTCTGACGGGCCTCCTGTGCGCAACCTAACTAGAGACTTTGCCTTGCGGCGTCGGTAAAGATCAAGTGGTGCGACTTTTTTGGGTGTTTTCAAACATTTTTTTGCTCAACCGCAAAAAATTAGTTCGGTCCCCGGGGGCGCCGTTACAGAAGTTCAGCCTTTGCCAGTATCGTCAGAATCATTTTTGCCGATGCAACCGGTTCTCGGCCTGATCGAAAATGCGAGCGTGATTTTCTGACCGCGGTGTGGCAGCAGGCAATGCATGATTTTAACGTTTAACTTTTTAACAAATCACACTGTCTGCACCGCCCTTCGCTTTCGGCTTTTCCGCAGGAATAACCTTCGTTAAGTTGCCGCCATGGAAAACCTCGTCCTCGTCATTTTTGCAGTCATTGCAGTCCTTGCCTTCATCTTGGTCATTGTATTTCTTAAGTTTTTCACCACGTGGTTGCGAGCACGGGTTGCCAGCGCGCCGGTGAGTATCGGGAAAATGATTGGAATGAGTCTACGGAAGGTCCCGGTCGGGATGATTGTCGACAATCGCATCACGGCCGTGAAAGCCGGGATCGAAATTCCAAGCGACCCGCTGGAGGCGCATTATCTCGCGGGTGGCGACGTCAACCAGGTGATCCTGGCATTGATCGCGGCGGACAAAGCCGGCATCGCGCTCGAGTTCAACCGCGCCTGTGCCATCGATCTCGCCACCAAAGGCACCGGCAAAACCGTGCTCGAAGCGGTGCGCACGAGCATTAATCCCAAAGTTATCGACGCTCCTAATCCGGCGATGGGTCGGGCCACCATCGACGGCGTAGCCAAGGACGGCATCGGCGCTAAAGTGAAAGCGCGCGTCACCGTGCGCTCGCATCTTGACCGGTTCGTCGGCGGCGCCACCGAGGAAACAATTATCGCGCGCGTGGGCGAAGGAATCGTCAGTGCCATTGGTTCGGCCGATTCTTACAAAGACGTTTTGGAAAATCCGGATCGCATTTCCAAAGCGGTGCTGGCAAAGGGACTCGACAGCAATACTGCCTTCGAAATCTTGTCGATCGACATCGCCGACGTCGACGTGGGCGACAACATCGGCGCCAAATTGCAAAGCGAACAGGCGGACGCAGACAAGCGCGTAGCCCAAGCCAAAGCAGAAGTGCGACGAGCGGCCGCGGTGGCGGTGGAACAGGAGATGCGCGCCAAAACTCAGGAGATGCGAGCGAAAGTAGTGGAAGCGGAAGCCCTCATTCCGCAAGCAATGGCCGATGCATTCCGTTCCGGAAACCTCGGGATCATGGATTACGTGCGCATGAAAAATGTCCAGGCCGATACTTCGATGCGCGAATCAATCGCCGGCACCGACAAGCCGCCGACGGCGACGTAATTCGTTAAAAATGTTACAAAGTTAAAAAGGAATCACGCCGGTGAAACAACCAAGAGAACAAGAGGTCGGAAGTGTTGCGGCGCTGGTGTCAAGCAGGCGCTTGGCACCAGCGCCTCCACAACATCGTATTTAACAATTTAACGTTTTAGCCGTTTAACAATTTAGCGTCGCGTAGCAGCCATGCACTGGGATCAAAACATCATCTTCATTATCATCGCCGCGATCGTCGGAATTTCGCGTTTGATTGCACGCATCTCAGAGGAATCGAAGAAGCAACAGCAAAAACGCCAGCGTCCCGCGCCGCCCGGCCGTCCGAGACCGGAATACACGCAGCCCGTACAGCGAACCCAACCGAAAACCGACGCGGACCGGATCCGTGAATTCCTGGAGGCGCTGGGCCAGCCTGCCGGAACCGCCCCACCACCAAAAGTACGACCTCGAACGGAGGGTCCGCCGCGACCGCTCGCAACGGTCCAACCTCCAGCATCGATGCGGCCATTCCGTAAGCCGGAATTCCGCACCTGGAAGGAACAGATGAAGGAGGTCGTGGTGCTGCAACAGCCCGCCAAACCTGTGCCGCCACCAATCAAGCGCGTCGCTGTCCCGTCTGTTCCGCCCGCTATTCCAGCCGAAGCGAATGAACCAGGCACATGGATCGCACAAGAACAAGCCCAAACCGCTCCAGCCGCAACGAAGATCGCAATCCCAATCGATCAGCCCGGCGCCCGCGCAACGGTGGAGACGCTCTGGAAACAAATTTTGCGTTCACCGGATTCTCTTCGAACCGCAATCATTTTACGGGAAATTTTCGGGCCGCCGCGCGGTCTGCAAACGCTCTAGACGGAGGGACGCGCTTTAACGCCAGTCCGGCTCGGACCGCGTCGCCCACCCGAGTATCGACTGCCGCTTGAGCTCCCATTTCCTTTTCGTAGCTTGGTTTCCGCTCGCCGGCGTGGCGGAACTGGCAGACCGATCGCCCGGTCACGATTCGTGAGGATGGGAGTTCGGCTTCCGCGAAAGATCGCAAAAAAACGTTGGCAGAGCTTACAGAAATTATTATGACTATAGAATCCACATATACAGCCGGTTACCACATTCAGGCCAGTTAAGTCGTCGGCTCGCGTTACATAATTTTCAGAACTGAGCATCCAAACAAATCGAGCCACAAGCTTAGTACCTTGATCGCAAGATAGTTACGCTATTTTCCGCGCAGCTGGCATTTATTTTGCTCTTGTTAGCGCGTCTGTTCGAATAATTATTAATATCATGACAAATATACGACCCGTCCTATTCGGTGCTGTTTGCGCCGTTGCATTAGCATTCGGATTCACTTCCAAAGCCGCCGCCCTCACCATTGGTGACACCCACGAACTAGGTTTCGTGGAATTCGGCATACCATCCGGTGACGTCGACCGAACAACTTACGTTAACACCATGATTGGCTTGCCCCTTGGCGGCTCAACTCACGTTGTCCTCAGCGGTCAAGATAACTTGGTTACTCGCTCATTTAATGACTTCGGGCCCTTGCCCACGGCTGTATTTGCTCTAAATGGTACAGGTACAAGTATTGATCTTGGCAGCGGGTCATATTTATACCTGTTTGCGAAGTATGATGGCCCAAATTACGGTGCTGAAGTTTGGTTCGTCGGTAATCTCAGCGGACTCATCACGATTCCCGCCACTGGTGGCGGTTACGGCCTTTCCGGCTGGACGCTTTTTGGCCCAGGTACTAACAATACTCCGGACAGCGGAACGACTGCGGTGTTGCTCGGAAGCGCGCTCGCTGGTCTCGGGGCAATACGTCGTTACTTCAACCACTAACTCAGGAGGTAATTAAATAGGTTAGTAAAATCTGCTAAGAAGCGGCCGTTCGGGTGAACGGCCGCTTTTGCTTTGGACGTTCTCTCGCATCATGGCTCGCGCGAAGATTGTCGGAGAAGTGCTTCATGCGGCACAAAAAGGCGGACAAGGGCGCACGGTGCGGACGTTAACTTTTCATTCCCTGCGACACAGCTTTAATTCAGCGTTAGCAAGTGCGGGAGTTTCCCAGGAGATACGGATGAAGCTCACAGGTCATGTCTCTGCGGACATGAACAACAGTTACACCCACCACGAGCTTGAACCGCTGCGAAAAGCGGTCGGCGTTGTTCCGTCATTGAGCCTTTGATTGTATCGAACGGATCGAGGGTTCAGTCGAGTCATCTGCATTGAGCGCGCGAATTTCTCCGCGTCGAAATCTCGCACGCGCTAGTGCGTGGTCGTGTCTGGCTGCGAATTACCCATTTGCATCCGAACTATGCGTTTGCATGTTTATCGAGCCATGGCCGACCGCGACGCCAATGAAGAAGCACCTAGGAACGTCGAAAAGGCGACAGAATTCGATCCCGTGCGCGGCGAAGATTTGCCCGAATCGCCCGAATTAAAGCGCAAGCTAGAAGACGCGCGCAAAGCCTTGCGTCCCGAATTACCGGCGGGCGACCCATCTGGCGAGGAGTCGGTCGAGCAGCCCTGAAAAGTGCTATTCGTCAGGCGACACAGCGGTAGGAAATTCCGCTACCACCTGAACAGCGGAATGATTTGCGAGAACGTTCAGACTGAGTGCGCCGGTACTGGGCGCAGCATCATTTAATCCAAAATTGCGCCGAATAATCTGGTCATGTTTGTCCAGCGTCGCGGCAGCAAGGCTCTCTGCTCTCGCTTCAGGCACTGCATTTTCATCCCACAGTTTTTCGATTCGTTGGAGGCCGCGTTTCGCGATGTTCACGGCTCGTCTAATGTGCTCCGCTTTCTCTTGTTCAATCTATGGCCGCAATTCTGCCATCACCTGCTTTGCGGCGACTTGAGCGACCTCATTAACCTCGGCTTCCATTCTTGCTTCCATTTTTTCCACGATCTGCTGCCGCGTTGCTTCCACGATGGCGGCGTTTTGCTTCCAGTGCTCCCGGGCGGCCCGCTTAAACAGCGTTGAGAGCGAAACGCAGTGCTTATCTGCCAGTTGCCGCAACGTTGGCCGCTCGGGACTCGTTTCGTATTCCAGTCGCACTTTAGCCCACCCTTGCTCATTGAGGTGGCGAGGCTTCACGTCAGAACTGTATCATCGGTAAGTGTAGAATGGAATTCTTATAAGCTATTGATGACAGCCGATCCGCAGCTCTGCTGCGTCACCCTTTATGTTGAGCGACGCTCCGACGGGAAATTAACGTTGCATACAAAAAACTGAAATTTGTGCTTGCGACGCCTTCGGCTGGCTTGGTAGAAGGGCGGCTAGCACACGTTAGGACGACGTTTGATGGCTGTGCGTGGTGTAGCTGAGACGCCACGGGGTGGCATTGTCAGAGGGCAAAATCTCGCCCCACGGTGACTGAAACCCTTACCAAGAGAAAAACAGCTTCAAACAAGGAATGGAGACATCCATCTAACCCGAACTCCCCGGAACATCCATGCACCGTGCACTGAGCATAAAGCGCAGCCGAATTTCTCCCGGCAATGACTGCTATGTCCCCCTCAAGCGTAAGACCTCCAAGCACCCGTGGATCCTATTTTTTCTATTGCAAATCGTCTGCGCTTTTGCTTCTCCGGCGTCCGGGCAATCGGTACCCACGCGGCCGAATATAATCGTCATTTTGGCCGACGATTTGGGCTACGGCGATGTAAGTTATAATCACGCTAATCCTGAATTTCTGACACCGAATATCGATTCCTTAACGATCAACGGGGTACAATGCACAAACGGCTACGTGACGCATCCATTTTGCACTCCAACTCGGGCCGCTTTGCTGACGGGGCGATATCAGCAGCGGTTCGGAGTCGAAAATCTACTGAACCAAGTGGACGATAATAATTCCGGTCTGGGTCTGCCAACAAGTGAAGTAACATTAGCGCAACTCCTAAAGCCAGCGGGCTACACTTGCGGCTTGATCGGAAAATGGCATTTGGGAACCGCCCCCGTCCTTCTTCCCAATCAGCGAGGTTTTGATTACTTCTATGGTTTTGTCGGAGGTCAGAATAATTATTGGAACGCGAAGGTGCTGCAAAATGGGACGTCTGTCTCGACCACCGGGTACTTGACCGACGTGTTCACACAACAGGCAGCTTCGTTTATTAACAATAACGCGGCGCAGCCATTCTTTCTTTACCTGGCCTACAATGCTCCGCACGCGCCATACGATATTCCTCCTGCCAGCTACATGAACCAAGTTGCAAATATAACCGATTCCAATCGGCAAGTGTACGCAGCAATGGTGACGGCGCTGGACGCTGGAGTTGGACAAGTGTTGCAGACGCTACAGAATAATAATCTTCTTAACAACACACTGATCTTCTTCCTCAGTGATAACGGCGCACCGAACTCTGCTTACACTCAGCCTAGTAATTATCCGCTCTCCGGCTGGAAAAGCACCCTGCGCGAAGGCGGTATTCGCGTACCTTTCGCTATTCAGTGGACTGGAACGTTGCCAACGAATGTCGTATATACTCAGCCGGTCTCCTCCTTGGATATCGTTGCGACAGTAGCAGCTGCAGCTGGGATCTCACTGCCAACCGATCGCGTTTACGACGGCATCAACCTGCTACCCTATGTGACGGGACAACAGGTCAGTCCGCAAAGAACGCTATTTTGGCGTTGGTTTGGGTTAGGCTCAAGCGGCCCTTGGGGATCTGGTTCTACTGCATACGCGGCGCGTAGCGGTGATCTCAAGCTCTCAGGTTCCGCGCAGCTTTTTAATCTGGCCAATGATATTGGCGAGACCGCGAACTTATCGAAGACCCAGCCTGACGACGTGGCTTCGCTGCAACAATCATGGAGTCAATGGAACGCACAGATGATTGAGCCCCTGTGGACGGTACCTAATGGCTGGGTACCCAACCCGTTGGTATTGGCGGGGGACTGGAATGGATTCAATATAGCCAATGTGGCCGGTCCTTGGAAGTTGACGCGGAT
The DNA here is from genome assembly GCA_046732175.1 of Verrucomicrobiota bacterium. Taxonomy (GTDB): domain Bacteria; phylum Verrucomicrobiota; class Verrucomicrobiia; order Chthoniobacterales; family UBA10450; genus AV69. The sequence goes on along the minus strand of JBKPMO010000049.1, from coordinate 17,747 downwards.
TAGCCCGCCTGGAATACAGGGATCACCGGATGGATTTTGGTGGTATACCAGCACTATCCATGTAGCATCAGACGGAACCGGCGACACGACGCCAGGGTTGCATTCGTTCGTATTAGTTGCGGACCAAACATACGCGAACCAATGGGGAGGAGTCACAGTCAACATCGATGACTTTGCCGTCCTTCCATTCATTTCAGGTAGTCAGTTGGGACCAACGAATACGATCTCTTTAGAAGATGGCTTCTACTACTCATTTCGGATTCTCGCTCAGCTATATCCAGCCAATGGCTCAGGCAATCCCAACCGACTGCTTGCGGTGATGAAGACCTCTGCTCCGCCTGTCTCGGTGAGCTTGGGCGGGCAAACACCAACCGCGCCTACGTCAAACGATCCCGTCATTGTCAGTATTGTGGCGAGCCAGCTACCATCTGTTCAGCAGCAACTCTACCTACGATGGTCATCTAATACTTTCGTTACCTCCCATATGGTACCGGCGGTCCCCGGAGACGGGGTGTCTTATTCCGCAATGATACCGGCCCAGCCGGCGGGAACCTCAGTCGAATACTGTATCACCACATCGACCGTTGACCTTACGCAAGTCTCGGGTGCGGGGATAATCGACTCTCTTACTCTGGCAACCAGTCCACATTCCCACTACATAGTGGCGGCAGGAGCAGCGCCCAGCGAAACCCCCGCACCGACGCCGATTCCCACCCCGCTGCCAAATGCGGCGCCGCTCCAACCCCCTGTCTTAAGCGGATTAACTTACGACGGAGGGACCCCCTTTACTGACGGCACAAATCTGATCGCAGGAACTACCTATACGATAACTGCGCAGGCCAGCTCGGATACTCAAAGCGTCCTGTTCACTACCAACAGTAGAAGCGCGACCGTTTCACTGCCTCCTTTTTCTTTCACGTTCACGGCACCAGCGACCCAGGGGATCTACACATTTACTGCAACGCCGTGGAATTGGATAAATGGAACGGGAGTTAACGGCGTTCCTATTACCGTAAGTTATAATGTACCTGCAGCGTCTAGCCCAACTCCAACTCCTTCTCCTAGTCCAACGCCCACGCCTACACCTACCCCAACGCTCACCCCCACGCCGACACCCACGGTCCAGGTAACCATTAAAACAGCTCCTGTCGGTCTCGCGTTCATGGTCGATGGCACTACTTACACTTCAATCCAGACATTCTCGTGGGCATCCGGTTCGAGTCACACTGTTGCTACAACGTCACCTCAGAGCGGCGGAACAGGCATTCAGTATGTATGGAAGACGTGGAGCGATAACGGAATCATCTCCCATAACATAGCTCCGACGACAAACAAAACCTACACCGCGAATTTCACAACACAGTATTACCTGACGTTGGGTCACGGGAGCGGTGGTACGGTGAGTCCCAGCAGTGGATGGAGAAATAGCGGCGCCTCGATCTCGATCAAGGCAACACCAACCAACACCACTCTAGCGTCTTACAACTTTAGTGGTTGGACCGGCACCGGCACGGGTTCTTACTCTGGCACAAACAATCCAGCCTCAATCACCATGAGTGGGCCAATTACCGAGAATGCTACGTTTGTTCAGAACCCCGTTCAAATAACTGTGCAAACCAATCCGGTGGGGCGTTCGTTCTCGGTTGATGGCACCACCTACACTGCCACGCAAACCCTTTCGTGGAATCCGGGGTCAAGTCACACCATTGCCACAATTTCCCCACAGAGCGGTGGTACAGGTGTTCAGTACGTATGGACCAAGTGGAGCGATAGTGGCGTTATCTCTCACACTGTTGCTCCGACCACAAACAAGACCTATACAGCGACGTTCAATACGCAATACTACCTCACCATGACCCATGGAACGGGGGGCACTGTTACTCCGAGTAGTGGATGGAAGAGCAGCGGAGCGGCTATTTCGATCAAGGCAACGCCAGCCACTGGCTACACTTTCAGCACTTGGACTGGCAGCGGCACAGCCTCGTACTCGGGCACGAACAATCCGGCCTCAATTACAATGAGCGGACCCACTTCGGAGGGGGCGACTTTCACTCACAATTAACGGCTGTATGTAACTGTACGTTAAGGAGGGTGGACTCAGGTGTTCTTGCGAGAGAAATACGCGCGCACGCGATAGGCGCGATAGTTGTGGCAGAGGCTCAGGCGTCAAAAGGGCCAGCGTTTTGCTGCCTCGGCTGTTGACTAGGTAATCAGGGAGTTGGCGTGGGCGTAGGCGAAGGGGGCCGGCGGCCCTTCCCATGTCCCTTACCGCGTCCCTTCTTTTGCGGCGGTGTCGGCGTCGGGGTCGCGTCTGGTGTTGAAGCGGGGGTTAGAGTGGGAGTGGGAGTGGGAGTTGGAGTGACGGTGGCGGTTGGAGTGGGGGTAGGAGTCGGACTAGGTGGCGGCGTCACGATTGGAATCGGTGTAGGCGTAGGCGTAGGCGATGGTGTTGGAGTAGGAGTTGGAGTCGGTGTTGGGGTTGGCGTTGGAGTCGGAGTCGGAGTCGGAGTCGGAGTCGGTGTCGGGGTTGGCGTCGGAGTTGGCGTTGGAGTCGGAGTCGGTGTCGGGGTTGGCGTCGGAGTTGGAGTCGGTGTTGGAGTAGGAGTAGGAGTAGGAGTAGGAGTTGGAGTTGGAGTTGGAGTTGGAGTCGGGGTTGGAGTTGGTGTTGGAGTAGGAGTTGGTGGTGGTGTCGGTGTCGGACTGGGCGATGGGCTAGCCATCGGCCCGATATACTTAGTAGCGATTACAACGTTGTCGTACCATTTCTTATTAAGCCGCTCACTGTGTATCGCGTGCAAACCGATGTAGGTCTCATCGATCTTGAGCGTGTTGACTGTGCGAATCACCAAGTCGGGCCAGTCCGCTACCGCATTTCCGTCCACCCAAATTTTAACTTCTCCGTCGTTTTTCCCCGGAGTGTTGAGGCGAACCATCTGTTCGTAGCAGTACCATCGGTCCCGCAGCGGCAGGAAGTTAGGACGAGAAACGAAATTCGGGTCGTTGGATTGAACGAATCCGGTTCCGGTCGGGTACCAATGGTCGCCCCATTGCGCTTGTTGCTTCGGCCAATAGACGTATTCGTGTAACCATCCCGGTGGCGCCTCGCCTTTAATGTTGTTGTTCTGCACCAGCAACACGAAGAAATCGCTGCCGTTCGGCGCTTGTCCGGTCATCGGGTTGTTGCCGCCCTTCATGCAGATGCCGTTGTGGTTCGAGGTCGCAACACTGTAACCCGCGTCCCATTTCATGTAGGTGCGGAAATAGAGCGTGTCGTACCCCGGCGACATCAGCTTGTTTATCCCGTAGCCATGTTCTGTCGTCGATATTGGCAGATCGAACTCGACCGACTTGCTGCCCGCGAACTGCTGCGTCGTGGCTATCTTGATGTTGCCGGAGTTCATCCCGAATACCTTCCACTTCGTCGCGAGGTCCGTCGCCGTGCTGTAAGTCTCGAAGTCGTCCGCGAGGATCACAGCGGGGTCGTTGCCGATGTTTTTGTCACCGGGGTAGGCCGCAGCGATTCCGCCTTGCGCTTGCGCTCCTGAGGGTAACGCGCTTGGAATAAGAAATGCGATTATTACCCGGAAGGACACTAACCCCTTATGACCATTTCCCGCAACCCTCACCAGTCAGTCTGGGAAGCTAAAAACGCGCCACAATAGGGCATAAAAAACAACGACGATCAGGAAGTTGTGTTTGCCGAAAAAGTTGCGGCGAAGTGTCTAAAAAAGGGCGACTGGGTAGGCGGCTCAGGTAACACGGCCACCGGTTTTGCCGCGCTCTATAGCGACAGAACCGGCAGTTCCAATACGGCCACGGGCTATCAAGCCCTATTCCAGAACACCACCGGCGACAACAATACGGCCAGTGGTGCCAATGCGCTCTATAACAACACAAGCGGCACCGACAACACGGCCAGCGGTTTTCAAGCACTCTACAGCAACACAACGGGCAGCGGCAATACGGCCAACGGTCTTGCAGCGCTCGTAAGCAACACAATCGACTACCGCAACACGGCCAACGGCTATCAAGCGCTCTTACGCAACACAACTGGCTCCTACAACACGGCCAACGGTGCCAATGCACTCGCTAGCAACACAACGGGTAACAACAACACTGCGAATGGTGTTTCCGCCCTCGGCAAAAACAGTACTGGTAGCTTCAACATGGCCAATGGCGTCGACGCACTCGCCGACAACACAACCGGCGCTAATAACACCGCTATCGGTTTCGCTGTGCTCCAGCATAACACCACCGGCAAGTCCAATGCCGCTATCGGTTTTCAAACCTTATCACACAACACAATCGGCAACTTTAACGCGGCCAGTGGTTGGCACGCGCTCAACAACAACACAACTGGCAACTACAATATTGCAATCGGAAGTCAGGCGGGCGTCAACCTCACCACAGGCAGCGATAACATCGACGTTGCGAATTTTGGTGTAGCAGGCGAATCGGGCACGACGCGGATCGGCACAGCGAAGCAAACGCGGACCTTCATCAGCGGCATCCGTGGTGTGACAACGGTAAACGCCAACGCGGTTCCAGTCGTAATAGATTCTGCTGGCCAGTTAGGCACAGTTAGCTCTTCGCAACGCTTCAAAGATCAAATCGAGCCGATGAACAATGCGAGCGAAGCAATCATGCGATTAAAGCCGGTGAAATTTCACTACAAGAGCGATAAAGAGAATACACCGCAGTTCGGTTTGATCGCAGAGGAAGTAGCGAAGGTGAATCCCGATTTAGTCGTGCGCGACGAGAACGGACAGATGTGATTGCAACGGCAATAAGCAATACAATTTTCGTTTTCGTAGGATTGTGATTGCGGGCCAGATATTGCTGAAATTGCGATTTTGAGTAGCAAACGGCTGCGGTGTCAATCATAATTGCCTGGTACGAAATGATTGACGTCACGGGACAGCGGTCATCTACAACGCGACGACGGGCCAGATTTACGTTCCACCTCCGGGAGAGCCCGGCAAAGCTGGGTTCGAGCGCCTGCGTCCCTTGCCATGAGCTACGGCTTGTGTCCGCGCGCATTGCGTTTTGTCCGCTAAAGAATGGCGCGTAGTGCCGATGGTCGCCCGAAGATCGACTTAATCTCTGCGGCGATTTCGTCGAGTGGGCGAGGCAGGTGTTGCGTTCGCCATTCTTCTTGCTCTGCCAAGCTCGAGAAAGCGTTTTCGTTTCCTCCACTGCGCACGTCGCCATTGCTTCGCCAGTTTAGCCTTGCGCTTCACAGTCTTTGGCAATCGCTTCCATCGGCTTAGGCGGAGTCTGCAAGCGTTGGAGCAGGTTTTCCGGCTTGGGCGCAGGGCCAGTTTTCCTTTTCCGCAGACGACACCCGGCTGGAGCGCAAAGTCGCGCGAACGCGGCTGCGCAGCGGCTCAATCCGAGATACCGATCACGACCGCGGGCAGGCGCGATTCGATAACGATGACCGTGATCTTGAATGCCGATGCCGGGACTGGGTCGAGCTCTCCCGACGAGGCGTGGTCACAAATTGCCCCCTTGTTTGAGGCCACTGGCGTAAAGGCACATGTCGTCGCCGTCAGAAACAGGGACAAGATGGGCGCGACAATTCGTGAAGCTCTCGAGACCACGGAATGCACGATTGTAGCGGCTGGCGGCGATGGCACAGTCAGCGCAATTGCGGCGCAGCTGGCCGGCACGCGAAAGCGCATGGGCGTGCTGCCGCTAGGTACACTTAACCATTTTGCCAAAGATCTAGGGATTCCGCTCGAGCTCGAGGAAGCTCTTCGCACGATCGTAAATGGCCACACTCGCTCAGTTGATGTCGCGGAAGTCAACGGGCGCGTTTTTATCAATAACTCAAGCCTTGGACTGTATCCACGCATCGTTGTGCATCGCGAGGCGCTAGAGGAACAACTTAAGCGGGGCAAATGGCCGGCATTCGCGTGGGCGACGGTGCTGGCGTTTCGCCGTTTTCCGTTTCTCCATCTGCGTGTCTGTGTTGAAGACCGGGAACTGGACCGAAAGACGGCGTTCGTTTTTGTTGGTAATAATGAGTACGACATGGCCGGGTTTCGCATTGGCGGTCGCCCTCATTTGGATAGAGGGAAATTGGGTCTTTATCTGACGCACCGGACTGGGCGATTCGGCCTGTTCCGCTTGGCACTGCACGCTTTGGTCGGCCAGCTGAATCAGGCGAACGATTTCGATGCGTTCTATGTGGAGGAGGCGTCCATCGAATCGCGTCGGAAGCACCTGTTGCTGGCGATCGATGGCGAAGTCACGCGCATGGAACCACCGCTGCACTATCGGTCCCGCCCTGGTGCGCTGAGGGTAATCGTTCCGACCGACCACTAATGCGTATCGTGATCCATCTCTCCGATCTGCACTTTGGCCGCGCCAATCCTGTTATCGTCCATCCGCTGCTCGATTTTATCCGAGCGACCAAGCCCGACCTAGTGGCGATCTCGGGCGACTTGACGCAGCGGGCCTATACCGAGCAGTTTCTAGAAGCGCGCAATTTTCTGGATGCGATCCCATTCACCAAAATCGTTGTCCCCGGCAATCACGATGTGCCGTTGTACAACGTGTTCGCCCGGCTGTTTCGGATGTTCGACAAATTCCGTCGCTTCATCTCCGAGGACCTCGAGCCGTTCTATGTCGACAATGAGATTGCGGTCTCTGGCGTTAACACCACCCGTGCTCTTACGGGCAAGAATGGGCGGATCAATTGCCAACAGCTCGAAAAACTGCGCGCCCGATTCGCGACCGTACCGCCGACACACGTAAAAATCGTTGTCACTCATCATCCATTCGATTTGCCGCCCGGCGTGAAAGGCGATCGTGTCGTCCTTCGGGCAGAATCGGCCATGAAAAGCCTCGCCCAAATTCCAGTCGACATGTTACTAGCTGGCCATTTTCACGTCGCCGGGACGACGCGGACAGCGACCCGCTACAAGATTGACAATTTCTCCGCGCTCATCGTCGCTTCGGGCACAACCATCTCCACGCGCGGACGCGGTCAGCCTAATTCCTTAAACGTTATTCAGATTGAAACGTCAACAATCACGATCGCTCAGCATCAATGGCGCCCGCAGAGCGGTGCGTTCGATCTCTTTTCGACGGAACGATTTGTCCGCACCGACAGTGGCTGGACGCGCGCATAATACCATGCGGTTCAAAACCGGATTCGTTTCCTGCCGAACAAGCGCCTTCACTTCACCGGGTGACACACTCACAATGGACGTGAGCATTAGCAAAAATTCATCGCCTCGAACTCCGCTGCGTCAGAACCGGTCGCAAACGCGATCAGCCAAAGCCCGAGCCCAAGTTGCTGGCCGCCAGTAATCGCCTCCGCACATCTATCCGCCAGCTGTTCCGCATTTAGCACGGCGACTTCGGCGCCAACGAGTTCGTACGGAAGCTGTTCGATAATACTTTTTGCAATCGCGCACGCAGAGTCTGGCTTGTTACTGTAAAGGACGATCACCAGGAATCCATGCTGCCAGTCGTAATACCAAGGATGTTTGGGCGTCGGTCGTACTTTTGCAATTACGCCCCAAAGCGGCGGACAATGATTGTCTCGTTGTTTGCTCTCCGTGTTCTCCGTCAATTTGATCGCGCTGCGTGGCTAGTTTGCGTCTGGCCTCCAAATACGGTTCCCCCTGGACCTGTTCGCAATGCGCAACCCGGACTGGTTTGGGGAATGACATATGTTTGCTCTTTTAGCTGACATTTCGCTCGCTTGGACGCGGGTTCCTTTCTTTCTGGGGGTCACGAAATGGGTTCGATTTCGCGCTTTACGTAGCTTAAAAAAGAGCAATTTTTGCACCCCTAAGCTCCCGATTATAAGTGTTTGGTTTCAATGGGTTGCGCGGAAATTACGTCGAGGATTGCGGACACCTGCCCACTCTTTGTCTGTTAGAATAAATGTAGAGGGCCTTATGCGAACTAGTTAGTAGTGCCGACTCGCCTGACCGGGTATCAATCAGCCACGGCTGCCCATTTTACGGGACGCTGCAATACCCCCACGTCGCAGCCGGCAGCGTGGAGCTTGTCAGCGATGATTTCCGAGTATTTCATTTGCTGCATGATGCCGGAACTAGCTAATGCAACCGTCTCAAACGATCATCGAGATTTGACAATATCGAGGAGCTGGCAGTGCTTTGAAGCGGCAAGCGTCCCTATTGGGCTGGCGAAAACGCGAAGCAAAGTGCTATCGATCACGCTAGATTCGCGTCCTTAGTTTCATAGCTGCGGCTAAAGTGCCGCAATCCCGCGCGGCGGGCTTGGTTCCGCGGCGAAGAATGCTTGAGCCGCATGACATTGCGCGAGCCGTTTCATCCCCTCGGGGGTTATTCTGCCTGTGGGCAGAGATTCTGACGAGCTGAGGCATGACTCCGTCTTCCAAGGGCGGCAGCCTCAAAAGCAAGCGACTCCTCGTTAGGCCGCCGACGTCAGACGGCAAAAGGGCCTATGCGGAAAACCGCACTCTTAGAAAAAGCGCATCACACAGATTTGCCAGGGCGAATCAATAGCTCTCGATCTCACGTCGAATTTCGTCTCTCGAGCGGCCGAGGCGTTTCTGTAATCGCCCAAGCAGTTCGTCGTCCTTTCCCTCTATGTAGGTCAAGTCGTCGTCAGTGAGGTCCGCGTACTTTTGCTTCAGCTTGCCTTTCACTTCGTTCCAGCTGCCTTTAAACCTAAGCTTGTCCATACAAGGGATTCGTTGGCGCGCGATGGGACAGATGTAGTTTCCTGGTTTCGGCCTGAAGTGGCCAGGGCCGCCGCGCCTGGAGCTTTTGCCCGTCGAAAAAGATTGCGCTCGACGAGAGCGGCTGGGGCTCGCTGCCAGCCCAGCTCTCAAGCACGTAATTTCTCATCCCGCTAGGGGCCATGGTACAAACATAAGGCGGGGGACCGCTGGTTCTTGGGGTTCAGGATTCTGCAATCACGTGGGCTAATTATCGGGAGCAAAGGTCCTGATAAACAGCTTCGCTACGAGGTTACATCCGCGCGATTTTTGCAAGCTTAGGCGCGAACCCCCGGCACCGACGTCTGGACGTGGGGCACCGGACGCTTCTCCTCTCTTTTGTTGTCCGTTTCAGTGACTGGCTTCCGAAACGAACCGTTTTCCGTCATATCAGTTTTGCCCTACGCGAGCCTGTGCCCGGGGGAGACGTTCAGACCGTTTGAGTCGGAGGCTCAGGATCCCGAAATTGCTCGCGCGACGCAGAATTGAAACCGAGCAAAAAGAATCAAAAGAGTTTCACATTTGCACATCCGCTTCTGCTCTGAAGGCGAACTCGTACATGGAACTCTTTGAAAAATTATGAAAACTTCTCGCTGGTTTAATCGTCAAAATCGTTTCTTCTCATTTGTGCGCGTCGCAAGTGCGGTCATACTAATGTCCGCGGCGGCGGCAATGGCTGTCGTCGCCGTCAGCGACCCCCTTGTTACTGTCGGCAGTCCGACGAACCGATTCCCACAAAACAAACAGAACGAGCCCGGATTGGCGATCAATCCGCTCAATCCGATGATTGTCGTGGCTGGAGCCAATGATGAGATTGACCTGGAAGCCTGCAACGCGGGGGATCCAACATCATGCCCATTCACCCGAGGCGTAGGATTTTCTGGCGTCTACTTCTCGTTTGATGGCGGCGCAACTTGGACACAGCCGACTTATACCGGCTGGACGGCGCGGGATTGCCTCGGTCCAGCGCCCTGCGTGCCGCATATCGGCCCGATCGGCACCTTGCCCAAGTATTTCGAGAATGGTTTGGTGTCGAACGGGGATCCGTCCGTTGCGTTTGGGCCCAAGCCAGGACCGAATGGTTTCTCCTGGTCAAACGGCGTACGCCTCTATTATGCGAATCTTGCAGCGAATTTTAGCGCACAGCGAGTAGAATTCGCCTTTAAAGGCTTTGAGGCGATTGTCGTCTCGCGTACCGACAATGTGCAAGCTGCGGCAGCAGGCAACGCCAACGCCTGGTTGGACCCGGTGATCGTCTCCCGGCAAAATGCCGCACTCTTTTCCGACCATGAGCAGGTGTGGGCAGATAACGCTGAATCCAGCCCCTTCTTTGGCAATGTATATATCTGCAGCGCGGCGTTCCGCGGTCAGGAGAAAAGCCCGAATTCTCTTCCTGAACCTATCGTCGTGGCTCGTTCAACCGATGGCGGCAACACTTGGCATCAAAAGCAACTCACTGCGGCGACGAATAACATTGTTGGGTTTGGACGCCAGGATTGTGGTGTGCGCACGGACAGCCGCGGTACGGTTTACGTCTTCTGGCAAGGCGGTGATCCTCGCACGCGACAGAACACCATTTTCTTGGCGCGCTCATTCGACGGCGGCCACCGGTTCGAGCGACCGCGCGGTATTGCGACCTTTGAGGAGTGCGGACAGTTTGATCCAGTTGGCGGCTTTACCTTCGATGGTGTCGCCGGCGCGCGTGATGGCAGCTTCCCCACTTTGGACATCGCTAACGGTGCCCCAACGGGAGCCGGCGCGACTGATCGCATTGTCGTCACATGGTGCGATGGTCCTACTCCCACCGACACGAGCCCAGGACCCAATGAACAGGCGCTCGTCAAATGGTCGACCAATCGCGGCCAGACATTTCAGGGCCCGGTTTCCGCTTCGCCCCCAAGCGATCGCCCCGACTTTCCCGCCATCGCCATCTCACCGGACGGACAAGATGTCTACACCGTGTACGATAACTTCCTGCAGCCTTATCAGAGTACCACGGCGAACCCGCGTCCGATGCAGGGTGTCGTGCGGCATGCAGATTTCAGTTCGATTGGTGCGTGGACAGACCTATTGCGGGGTGCAATAGGCGACGCCCGCGGCTCGAGCACGAATGGCCTAACATCAGAGTTCCTAGGCGACTATAACAATGCTGCGGCGACCAACGATATGGTTATAGGCGTCTGGAATGATGTGCGGAATGCCGCCGACTGCCCGGCGGTTGATGCCTATCGCCAGTCCTTGCTCACCAGCAGCCCTATACAAAAGCCAGCGCCGAATAACGATTGCCCGGCAACCTTCGGCAACAGCGACATCTTCGGGGCGTCCATCTCGGATCCAACGCCGTAGCAGAGCACCCTTACTGTCATCGTGTTTCGCTGGGCAACTAGGTTATTTCGTCAGGCGACGCAGCGGCAGGAAGCGCGCGATCACCTGAAAAGCCGAATGATTTGCCAGAATATTCACACTCAGCGCTCCCTCGCTAGGGGGAGCGTCGCTCAATCCAAAGGTGCGACGCGCAACGGTGTCGATTTTCTCCAGCTGCGCACTACGGGTGAGAATTTCGTCTGCGGGTAGCCTCTCGACATGACCAACAACCTTTTCGCTTACTCCGGCCATTCGAGAAACGTGACGTTCAGCGCGCTCTTGCATAGTGACTGCAACTGATTGCAATGGCGTGATTGCATTTGATTGCTGCAAAGTAACGGCCTGTTTTGCTGCTGCAATCTGCAGTGTCCAGCCTTCGCGCTTGGCCCGGGCAAGCACAGTGCCTTGCGGGAGATTCATGTTGCGTGCGAGCTCCCGAAGACCAATGCCGGCCGCATACCCCGTTTTAATCTGCTGCCAAACTTCGGTGGAGATTGAGCGACGCATATAGCTTCTTGGTACCACAATTTTCGTCACACAACACTTCCAATTTTCATTTGTTCCTGTACGCCCTCTTGCTCCCATCGTTCCATAACGACACGCTGTGCGACCCGCATGGCGCGCTAGTGCCCACTACCGCAAACTGACGCACATTTTTCTAGCAATAGACGCGCGCTATCGTAATCACGAAAGAAGCGTGTCGGGCGCCAAAACGCCGCGGAAGCTAAGGTTCAAGTTAATCGCGTCGGTGCCCGGTCTCGATCCGGGAAATAAGCTTTCTGGCCGCTTCCGCGCGCAGGCTTTGTGGAAAGCGCTGGAGAAACTCGCGCGCAATCGACACGGCGTGTTGGTCATCATGTAAGACTTCGGCGTAAAGACCTGCCTGATTGAATAGGCTGTTCTCGTGTTGCGGATTTTGGTTCTGAGCGATCTGATAATGCTCCAGCGCTTTTTGCGATTGGCCGGTAAACCGATAACAGTTGCCGAGATCGGTATGCACATCAGGGTTATCTGCGCCGCGCGCGATCGCCTCCTGATAATGATCGATCGCATGCGACCAGTTTTGCCGATCGTAATTCCAATCCGCCAATGTTCGCGCTGCGTCGGCCGGCGACATAGATGACACATCTGGTGAGTCGGCGCTGGATTGCGCATGGGGATCGACGACGTTTGACCGTCGTGGTCCGCCGCCATCCGATGACGACCGCATGATCAGCCACATGCCAGCTGCGCCGAGACAGAAAGCTCCGAGGATGAGGAGCGGAATGTGCAATTCCGCGAAAAGTGTCGATTGCTTCGCCGCTTTACCTCGCTTCGTCATTGGTCAATATATGTTACCGAGGATTCATCGCTCGGAGGCAGCTTAATAATACGGTCGTGCACGCCCGCATGGGCGCAGTTAATGCAATGTTGCTTAACGAGTTCCTGAAAGAACATCGCAAGGTCGAGGAACAAGGAGCAACTATCGCGCAGATGAGAAGCAGATCGAAACCCTCACTGCAACCGTGCGCAAGGTGAGCGAGCAGATCGAAACGAACAAATATACTCTGCAACTTGGAGCCAACGATGAGTGACGTGCCAGATTGACCGATTGATGTGGGCTCGGCGCAATTTACGTGTGCATAGGATCTAATCCGACATCTAAATACTGTAATATTTGTCTTTACAATTAGATAAGATATCTGGTAACCACGGGTCGCGATGTTAGCGCGTCTCAGCCCGGGCGCTTAGGGATTGGTTTGGGGTGCGTGCTTCGCACAAACAAGCTGACTATGAAAATAACATCGCTGTTTTTTAGCACCGCCTCCGGTCTCTATCGACAATTTTAAACCTAACTTTCTGTGGTGCATCCTAGGCGTTCTGACGGCGTTTGCGACCACCACAGTTCGCGCGCAAGAAGAGCTATTCGCTTCCATTAACGGCCCGAATAGCTCGCTGAATGCACAAATATTCAAATATACACTGAATGGAACGCAGATTGGCAATTTTGGCCACTTTCAAGTCCCGCGGGGGCTGGCATTCGACAGCAGTGGCGATCTATTTGTCGCCACCAATCCCGCAGATGCTGCTGACCACTTTCACCCAGCGATTAAGAAGATTGGTTCGGGCGGTGGTTTTAGCACTTTGGGTCATCTACCTACTGATTTTTTTGCGCAAGGCGTGGCAGTCGACAACTCGGGGAATGTCTTTGTTGGCGCCTTCGACACCGCTTTTAACGGCAGTATCTTCAAATTTACTCCAAGTGGTACGCGCACTACCTTCGCTACTAACCTCGGACAAGTTATTGGCCTGGCTTTTGATAGCGCGGGTAATTTATTCGTAGCTGACGGCTCCAACCAATCCATCGACAAGTTTACTCCTGGAGGAACACAGAGCGTTTTCGCTGATTCATCTGCCTTTGCCAGCACGCAGGCTCCCAATGGGCTTGCCTTTGATAGCAATGGGAATCTCTTCGTCTCCACCGAGGGCGCCGGTACTGGCGGCGACGCAATCCTCGAATTTACGCCGGCTGGTATGGTTAGCACGTTTGCAGCTGGCCTTTCTTTTCCACGCGGTTTAGCGATTGACAGCGCTGACAATCTCTATGTGGCCGAGATCGGCGTCCCGGCTCCAGGCGATATTTTAAAATTTACACCCAACGGAATGGAGAGCGTCTTCGCTACTGGAATTGGCACCAAGGACAATCACGGCCCTGAGTATTTGACCTTTGGACCAGCCCTTACTCCGGATTCAGGCAATACAGTTCTGCTCCTAATCGGCTCGTTCGCTGGAGTTCTTACTTTCCACCGACTGGTTTTGCGGCAGCAATGTTTTTAGCCATCGCCCCGTAGAGGCTGCGCCTGATAGGTCTTAGAACGCTGAACGAAGCAAATAGAAGTTGTCGAACAATAATCTCACGTCCACGCGAGGCAGCAACAGCTTGGCATGTCGCTCCTGTCTGACAAAATGCATGGCGTTTAGCGCGATGGTGTAGCGAGCGCGGCGCGATAGCGACGCTTGCACGATCTTTTCTTTACCTTGCGACTATGCCGCGCACGGTTTCCCGCCATCGAACGAAAGCCCGGCGTGCTAAACGTGCAGCTGCGAGTCCCGCCTTGGATGCACTCATGGCTGCAGGACATTCGGCGGCCCAACACCGCAAACGGCACTCTGAAGCAGCGACTTGGCAGCGCCAATGACTGGCGAAATTGAACCCCAGTTAAAGCAACTGATTGCGAAATTCGGTTACGAAAAAGTCCGTGATGCGTTAGCTCCGCTCATGGCCAAGTGTGCATTTCAAGACTGGCTGTGTGTCGCCAACGCGGTTGACCGTTTGCCGCGTAAAGCCGAAATCCAAACAGGCAAGAACGCGGTCCGAAATAGTTCACGACGGCGAAAGCCGCGACGTCCTTAGTGTTGCCTCCTCCGTCCACCGACCAGCAATCCGTCGCTTTGATATTTCGGATAACCGCGCTTGGCAAAAAACGTGTAGCGCTGCAGCGTGCTGCAGCGCCGTTTTCATCCGCTGTCAGTTCGCTATATCGGATCTTTACCCTATCGACTAGCAGAGGGCGATTATGGTACCCCTCTTCCTCTCCGGCCGAGCAGGAAGAAGACAACGCACATCACCACCTCCGTATTATTTCTGTCCCGCGAAAGCCAATCTGACGAACTGCTAACCGCGTTTCTGGAGTTGAAGCTATGCAGCTCTGACTGCCGTTTAATCTCGACAAATCCGCAGTTTGCCAAAAACTCGATGGCGACGTGCGCTCGCCAATCTTCCAAAAAAGATAGCGCCGAGAGGCTTGCGCCTTCGGCGCTATTCTTTAATTCATCTCTACTCTACTGAGTAGAATCGTACATGCCGCCACTGTCGATCGCAGTGTCGGTCTTCATATCGTGCGGTACCATCACCTTGACGACGCCCTGCGCGGTCTGCTCCGGATCGGTAACAGTGAAGTAGACTTTATAAACCCGTCCGTTACCCTTGCCGGAGCGTTCGGCACGAAGGTTCACATCGTCATTATTGAGAGAGTCGGCCTGATGGATAATCGCGTCGGTTGGCGTGTCGCCATCGCCGAGCCCGTTGGTCGGCTCGTCCTGAGTAACAGCAGTGATGGTGACGTTGTCGCCACTTGGCTTAACGACACCCAGGATTTGCGCAGGAAGCATCTTGTGATCAGGCGGCCAGAGCACCGGCACATCGGCGCGCGCGTTCGTGACATTGGGCGGCGTGTGCCAGTTGATAACCGTGACGCTGACGTAGGCGCTGGAGGTGAAGCCATAGGGGTCGCTGACCGTCAGCTTGAATTTTAACACTGCATCGGCCGATACCCACGGCGTGGTGAACATGACATGGCTTGGATCGCCAGGAGCGTAACTGAGCGCTACCGCGGGACCAGCGCACTGTATCCAGTTGTAGGTGAGGGTGTCATTGTCCGGATCGCTGCTACCACTGCCGTCGAGGGTGACGTTATCACCACCTTCGTTCGCTGTCGCCGGTCCTTGCGCGACTGCGACAGGTGCGTGCGGAATGTTCGCGACGTGCACTGTGACATCGTCGGTCGTCGACCCGCCGCAGCTGTCGCTAACAGTGAGGTTGAAGCCAAGCTCAACGAACTTGTTGGGATCGGCTTCGCCAATGCTTGGCGCGGTAAAGCTCAGGTCCCTACCGCTTGGTATCGGGCCTAGGTCGGGTCCGCTCGTTTGTGTCCATTGGAACACGAGATCAGCAACCTCTTCGGTATCGCCGTCGTCGCCGGTTCCATGAAGGTCGACGGTATCTCCTTCAGAAACCTGCTGGTTCCCTCCACCTGACGCAGTCGGCAAATGGTTAACGTTTGCCACGTTGATCTTTACATCGGCCGTCGTGACGCCGCCGTAGCCGTCATCGACTGTCAGCGTCATGGTAACTACACTTCCGGCGCAGAACACTTGCGGCGCGGTGAACGTTACTTTTGAGGAATCCACTGGATCAGGCATCATGGTAATCGGCGGACCTCCCGACTGACTCCAGGCGAACGTTAGCGGGTTATTATCAGGATCGGTTCCTGACCCGCTCAGACTCACGGTGTCGCCTTCGTTCACGGTTTGATCGTTACCCGCATTAGCCGACGGCGGACGGTTCACATAAATAACGTGCACCTGGACTATGGCGCTGCCTGAAGCGCCGAGGTTATCGGTCACAGTCAGTTTGAAGTACAGCGTCCCTCCACTTAGGCCAAATGTCGGCACTTCAAAACTCACCGTCCTGCTGTCCGGATCCTGCGGTGCCAGACCCACAGGGCTGTCGTCAGGCTGAAGCGCCGTCCCCAAAGCATCGTGCACCTGCATCCAGGCGTAGGTAAGAGCGGCGCCCTCCGGGTCGTAGCTGTTACCGCCATCGAGAAATGCAGTAGCCCGTTCGGGCACCCTTTGTGTCTGACCGGCATCCGCGACCGGCGGCAGATTCTTGTGGGACACGGTTATGCTGACAGGCTTGGTGTCAGATAACTCGCCATCGCTAACCGTCAGGTTAAACGTCAGCGTTATACTCCCTTGCTTTGCGTCAACCGTCGGTGCCATAAACGTCGGCATCACCGCGTGTATGTCCGAGAGGCTGACCGCGATGCCGCCTGTCTGAGCCCACTCGTAGGTCAACGGATCATTGTTCGGGTCACTACTGAGACTGCCGTCTAGCGTGACTGTGTCGCCCTCGAGTGCACTCGCCGGATTCACGGCTGGCGACGACACCGGCGGGTCGTTCGTGTTCTTGACGCGAATCGTCACGTAAGATGGGCCACTGTTCAAGTATCCATCGTTTGTGATGAGCTGGAAGACCAAGTCGATGTGCTGTTGAACCGTGCTGACGTCAGGTGTAGTGAAGCTCGGCGTCGAAAATGTATTGTCAGACAACGGAACTGAAGTTTCACCATTCTGGAGCGGCGCACCCGAGGTATCGTGCACCTGAGTCCAGTGAAAGGTTATCTGATCACCGTCGGGATCGCTGCCCGACCCGTAGAGCGTCACCGGCGTATTTTCGTCCACCTCGGCCATCGAGATTACGTTGTTGGGATCGGCACTCGCAAACGCCGTGGGTGGCTGGTTGACATTGTCAACATTGATTGTGATGGAGTCAGCTGCGCTATCCTGAGTGTGCGCCAAGCCTACAACCTGTTCAGTTACAACTAGAGTAAACGTCAAAGCCTGGCCGGCCAGCCCGACAAATGGGGCAGTAAATGTTGGGTTCTGCGCGTGAATGTTGGACAATGTGATCCCATTCGGAGGTGTCCACCTATAAGTTAGGGTCGCGCCCGGCTGCACGACGCTTGCGTTTGCGTGCAACGTCACAACCGACCCTTCGTTAACGTGCATGTCCTTCGGCTCTGCGTCTGCAACAGGCGCTGCGTAAACTGTGGTTGTAAAAGAGCTGCTAACCGTGTTCTTATCACCAACCAAAACAAGGTTATCTGTTACTTTGAGATTGAAAGTAACTGGCCAATTGAGTGACCCAAGCGGCTGCGGGGGGGGCGCGATAAAGGTCTCAATGACCTCTTTTGGCGGGTTGGGAGACAGTCCGATTACGAGCGTGCCCACGCCAGGCGCCTGTTGTTGCCAAGTGTATATCAAGGGGCTTCCATCGTTCGGGTTTGTGTGACTCGCACTGCCATTCAGTGTGACAGTGTCACCTTGCCAGACC
>JBKPMO010000048.1:0-4511 GCA_046732175.1 Verrucomicrobiota bacterium | reverse complement strand
AAAAGCGGGAGTCACCGCGCGCCCGAAGATCTTCTCAACATCCCAGCGATCGCAAACACTCCAACCGTAGCCGATCTCAGGAAGAGCATCAGTGACAAAGAAGCGCATTTGGCCACGTTGCAAGAGCGATATAAATCGGGCCATCCTAAGTTCATCGAGACAGCGAGCGAACTGAAGAATCTGCAAACGGCGCTCGGGCGCGCGATTCAGAAAGCACGCGAGGGCATAGAGTCAAGCTATCAGGCGGCGGTGCTGACCGAGCGGAAGCTGGACGAGGCTCTCCGACAACAGCAAAAAGCGGCTTTGGAATTAAACAAGATTTCCATTCCCTACGCGGTGCTGGTGCGAGATACCGAGGCCGACCGTGCCCTTTATAACTCCGTTTTAACGCGTTTCAAAGAGACGGACGTCACGGCAGAGCTTGCGCAGAATCCGGTTCGGGTCGTTGCTCGGCCCTTATTGCCTGATCGACCGATCAGTTCCAAGCGCAACCGGGTGCTCGCGCTCGGTCTCCTGCTGGGACTCGCTTGCGCCAGCGGCATCGTGTTGGTCTCGAATCGCTCCTTAAACACATTGCGGCAGGCGGAGGCGCTCCTCGGCGTCCGGTCGTTAAGCGAAATCCCGAGGCTTCGCGCGTCGCGCACGGGGGCCAAACCGGCGTTGCTGGCGCATGATCCTGCAGCGGAAGATTCATTTCGCAATCTTCGATCGTCCCTTCTGTTAGTCGAGCAGGCGAAGTCGCGACGAACATTGTTGTTTACCAGCGCCCATCCCGGTGAAGGTAAAACGTTCTGTGCCATGAACTGCGCCATCTCGTTTGCGCAACTTGGTCTCAAAACTCTGATTGTAGACGCGGACGTACGGAAATCGGATTTAGCCCAGTGGTTTTTCCCAGAAGCCGCGCCGACCGGCAGGATCTTGCGCACGGATGTGCCCAACTTATCAACGCTGTTCACTGACAAGACTCACGCAAATGCGCAGGACTTTCTACCGGGCCTCACCTTCGAGCGGTTCATGCGACAGGCAGTGGAGAAGTTTGACCGAATTGTTGTGGACAGCGCGCCGGTGAACCTGGTCAGTGATACACTGCTATACGCGCGCTATGTCCAATCCGTCTGCCTCGTGATTCACGCCGGCAAAACGCCGGCCGAGGATGTCATCCGTACTGCGCAACGGCTCTCAGAGGCAGGGGCGGCGCCCATCGGCTTCGTCTGGAATCAGGCTAGGAGCACGAGGCGTTACTACTATGGCGGCTATGTTACCCCGCTTCGAGCTATCTTGCCATGGCAGGCAATTGGCTCGCCTTCAAATAACAGGAATGGCTCCTGAGGGTATGGCAGCGTCCGTGCCGAAAGTAATTTGGGAGCTAACGATGAATGTATGTTAGGAGCGAGAGTCACTCAAATTGTAGAACGCCTCCGTTGCGCCAAGCACAACTGGTTGGATCGGCAAAATTTCACGCTTTCGTTCGAGGGGAATCGCTATGCTGTTCGGACCAAAGACGAGGTCACGCTCTGTTTTCCACACAATCCCTATCTCGAGCTAGTTCACGTACAAGGTTATCTTCGACGGGGGTTGTGGAGACTGGAACCAGGAATGAACGTGGTCGACGCCGGGGCGTGCCAGGGAGAATTCGCCCTCTACGCTTCGGCGCGAGTTGGACCAACGGGGCGGGTCTTTGTGATGGAGCCTGATCCCTCAAACATTGCGCTGCTGGAAAGTGTCTTTGCGGTAAATGGTGGCAAGCCGCGCAACCTCATTCTGATCAAAGAGGGCCTATGGAAGCACCCTGGCACAGTTGAGTTTGTGGCCGGGAATGGCCATAGCTCCAAAGTAGACGTCGTAAGGACCGCAAGCTCAGTGGCGAGTGAAAAGAAGATCACTATTCCCGTGCATTCGCTCGCAAGCCTCGTTGCTTCGTTTGGGATTACCAAGCTAGATTTCGTGAAGATCGATATAGAGGGTGCCGAGATAGAAGCGGTCGAAGGTGCGCGCCAGGTTATCGAAGAGCTTAAGCCGCGATTTGCGATTGCCTCCTACCATGTGCGCGATGGGAAGCCGACATCGGAAATTCTTCCGGAACTATTCGCAGCTGTTGGATACCACGTCGAGACTGGGTTTGAGCAGCATCGTACCACGTATGCCTCGCCGGTTCCGCTGAGCTAATATGAACGGCGGCATTCAATCTTCTTCTGCTCTGATATCAAATTCCTGTGCGGATATGCTATTAAGAACGCGCGAGCTTCGCGTGGAGCTGAGTTGCAGGCCGTTGTCGTTGCGCGCGAATTTTGCATGGACGCTTGCCGGAAATGTTGTCTATACCGGTTGTCAGTGGGGTATCCTGGTCGTTCTGGCCAAGTTAGGCACAGCAGAGATGCTAGGACACTTTGCACTGTCATTGGCTATCGTCAGTCCGATCCTGATTTCCTCCGGACTCTGTTTAAGAAATATCCAAGTTACCGAGCCGCCAGGTAAACATAATTTCTCGAGTTACCTTTCGCTGCGTGTGGTTACAACCGCGCTAGGCTTAGTGGTTGTTCTCGGTGTTCTCTTTTTTTGCGGATATAGCGCGCCGATTAATTCGATCATTCTGCTGATTGCTCTGGCGAAGGGATGCGAGTCGGTGAGTGACATCTTCTATGGCTTGTTTCAGCAACATGAGCGGATGGACCGCATCGCGGCGTCAATGATGATGAAAGGAGTGTTTTCTCTGATCGCCTTGGGTTTGGGGGTCTTCCTTGTACGCAGCCTTTTTGCGGGTGTATGCGGGCTACTTGCAGCCTGGGCGACTGTCCTCTTCGTCTACGATGCTCGTTGCGGCAAAAGTATTCTGCGGAGTGCCTGCGATTCGGAGTCTCGGAGTCAGAACAGCCGCATACAAAGGTTCTTTCAATGGCCATTAAATGCCACTTCGTTATTTCAACTCGCGCTGCTGGCACTTCCAATCGGCATTGCAATGGCGTTGGTTTCCTTTAACGCAAATATCCCGCGCTACTTCATCGAGCATCATCTCGGCACCGCGCAGCTCGGTATATTCGCAGCGATGGCTTACCCGATGGTCGCGGGCGCAACGGTCGTTGGAGCGCTGGGACAATCTGCCACACCCAGGTTGTCCCAGTATTACGCGCGGGGGGCGCGGAGCGCGTTTCTGGTGCTGCTGCTAAAGCTTGTCAGCCTTGCCTCTGCGGCCGGACTAGGTGCCGTGATCGTGGTAGCGCTGGCTGGCCGCCCAATCCTGCTTCTGCTCTACAGACCCGAGTATGCCGCGCATCTCACGACCTTTTTGCTGCTGGCGATCGCAGCGGCTCTCAGTTACGTGGCTTCGATTTTGGGCTATACCATGAACGCGGCCCGATATTTTCGCGCGCAGGTGCCTGTGTTCATCTTCACAACCGCGGCGACGACTGTTGCCTGCGCGATTCTCGTGCCGCTGCAGCAATTGCCCGGCGCCGCAATGGCTGTGGGTTTCGCTACTTTCTGCCAAGCCGGAGTGAGCGCCGCCGTAATCGTCCACGCGCTCAAAAACAGGGAGACAAAGTGAAAGGCGCGACGCGGCGAATTCGAATCCTGCACATCGTCGGAGGAATGGCGCGGGGTGGGATCGAAACATGGCTGATGCAGATTCTGCGCCACGCTGACCGCGAACGGTTTCAGATGGATTTTCTGGTCCACACAGCGCAACCCTGCCCGTACGACGACGAAGTCCGCGCCCTCGGCAGGAACATCATCCCCTGCCTGCATCCCGCGCGTCCGTGGAGCTACGCCCGAAATTTCCGCCGTGCGCTCGCTACGCATGGCCCGTACGACATAGTCCACAGCCACGTTCAGCATTATAGCGGTTACGTTCTTCGTCTTGCGCGGCGTGCGGGCGTGCCGGTGCGGATCGCACATAGTCACGTCGATGTGATGCCCCAAGATGCGGCGCCGAGTCTGCTGCGGCGCGCGTATCTGGCGACCGGCAAGCGCTGGATTTGCTGCCATGCGACGATTGGTCTGGCTTGTAGCGGCGCCGCAGCTGACGCACTGTTTGGCAAGTTTTGGCGCGGCGACGCGCGGCTGAGCAAGTTATATTACGGCATCGACCTAGAGCCGTTTCAGAGAGACGCGGATGGCTCGGTGAAGGCAGAACTGGGTCTGCCAGCAGACGCATTCCTCATCGGCCACGTCGGAAGATTCGAGGAGCAAAAAAATCATAGGTTTCTGCTCGACATCATGCTCGACGTCGCGAAGACCGAGCCCCGCGCGCGACTGCTGCTGATCGGAGTTGGCTCGCTGCAACCGGCAGTCGAGCGGCGCGCAAGCGAGTTGGGGCTGTCTTCTCGCATTATTTTCGCCGGGCTGCGGTCCGACGTACCGCGAGTCTTGCGCGGGGGCGTGGATGCATTCGTGATGCCCTCGCTTTGTGAGGGGCTTCCGGTCGCGGCCCTCGAAGCACAGGCGGCCGGAGTGCCTACTTTCCTCGCGGATACGATCTCCGTGGAGACCGACGTCGTGCCGCAATTGGTCAAGCG
>JBKPMO010000047.1:0-46964 GCA_046732175.1 Verrucomicrobiota bacterium | reverse complement strand
CCCGGCGCGAGATTTACGATAACTTGAACGCGTGGCAGCGGGTTCAGATCGCGCGGCACGTGCAGCGGCCCTTCGCCCTCGATTATGTGGAGCGTTGTTTCACGAATTGGAACGAACTCCACGGCGACCGTTTATTCGGGGACGACAAAGCGATGCCTTGCGGAATCGCGATGCTTGGGGAGCACCGTTGCATCGTGATCACAAATCAGAAAGGCCGCAATACGAAGGAAAACGTGCTGCGGAATTTCGGTTGCGCCCATCCCGAAGGTTATCGCAAGGCGCTCCGTCTGATGCAGCTCGGCGAAAAATTTCGTCTGCCGGTGATTTCGCTCATCGATACTCCCGGCGCTTATCCCGGGATCGGATCGGAAGAACGTCATATCGCTGAAGCTATCGCGGTCAATCTTCGTGAAATGATGAAATTGCGCGTGCCGATCCTCGCTGCCGTAATTGGCGAAGGCGGCTCCGGTGGCGCTCTTGGGATCGGCGTGGCCGATCATGTCATGATTCTGGAGAATGCTTATTATTCAGTCATTAGTCCTGAAGCCTGTTCCGCGATCTTGTGGAAAGATCGACGCCACGCCGCCGAAGCGGCGGAAGCCCTCAAGCTCACGGCGCAGGATTTGATGAAACTCAACGTGGTGGACGAAATCGTCTCGGAGCCGGATGGCGGTGCGCATCGCGATCACGAGAAGGCCGCAGAAATTCTGAGTGACGCACTTCGCTCGAACCTGGAGCGTCTCCTCAAAATCCCGATCAATCAGCTCCTGAAAAAGCGCTACGAAAAATTCCGTCGCCTCGGCAATTTTGCCGAACCCCCGAAGGGCAACGGTGCTACTGGCTGATTGGGCCGGCGAAGCGTCGAGCAGAATCATGAGTCGCGAAATCACCTCTACGATTGTCTCCGCTCTGCTTCTGAGCTTCGGCTGGGGCCAGGCCAATGCGCTTACCCCGCCGCTGCATTTCAAAGACGACACGGTCGGATTCGCGAACATGACCGTGTTCGAATACGAAAATGGCATCGCCCACGTGCGTCGCGGCGAGTCGGCGAAGCAAAAGCGCTATACAAGGCGATGCTTCGTTCTTTGCAGAACCACCATGCAATTCAAAAAGTTTGCCCGTTTTGATCCGCATGCGCCGCCGCTGAATGACCGGGATTTGGCACAGCGCATTCGTCAGGTAACACGGCGCGCGGCCTGGCGAGACACGCTGCCGGAGAACCAGCGTGTGGTTGTTCCCGGCTATGCAAACTTTCGCGAGCTCAGCACAAAACGTGGCTACGTCGTGCAGCGAAATATCGGCTACGGTTGGCCGACCTATTGGCGGCTGAGCAACGCCCGGACACTTTTTGAACCCGGTGTCGGATATCAGGAAAGAACCCACGAAAAGCTCAATGCCGTCCTGAATCGCGGCGACTTGTTCGTGGCGTTTCTTACCACCCTGCCGCACCTACGGATTAATCACGCGGTGCTGGTTTACGCAAAAAATCCTGGCCGCTCGCCCGATCTCGACCGCTATTTCGTGTACGATCCAAATCATCCCGAAGGACCACGAGAACTCACCTGGTCCAAATCTAATCGCTCATTCGCCTACCAAAAAGACTGGGATTTCGTCGGCGGAAACGTGCGTGTCTACGAGGTTTACGGTGTGTGGCTGCAGTAGAGGGCCGTGTAACTCTCGCACCGAGTACGAATCTTCCATGCGAATTTGCGGAGGGACGAGCTTCCGCTCGTCCAGGACGCGCAGAAGCGCGTCCCTCCATTCACGCCACCGTCACCCGAAACATTCACATCGGAACGACTGCCGAGTCAACATCATGCGTGGACTCGCGGGTCAGACGGCGATCGCAAATTCCGAACGGAGAAGAGCTCGTTTCAGCGCAGGTGGCGGATAAAGAAACCGCAACACTGGATCGACCCGCGCGGCCCAGGCGGCCTCACTATGATCAGCTCCTTCGAATTCGTGATATTCCAGATCGTCATACAAATTCCAACCTCGATCGATCAAGGCCGCACACAAATTCCGCGCGCGTTCCCAACCTGGCTCGGCTGAACCCGTATCCAGCCATATCTTAAGCGGAAGTTTTTTTTCGAGCGCGAGCACCCCTCTCACAATCACTTCATCATCCCACCAGACTGAGGGCGACATGACCGCGAGCCGCGTAAAGACGTTCGGAAACCATAGACCGAGGGTCATCGTGAGCAGTGCCCCAAGTGACGAGCCCCCCACCCCGGTAAATTCCGCTTCCGGTTTCGTCCGGTATTTCGAATCGATGAATGGTTTCAGTTCCTGGATCAGAAATTTCGCGTATTTTCGAGCCAGACCGCGACTCCGCTTCTTTCGTTTTGCTTTGCTGTCGATGATGCCGCGTGTTGGAGCGTATTCGTGAATCCGATCCGGCCCGGTGTTGGCAATCGCGACAATGATGACCGGCTCGATCAGCCTGCGGCGAATTAATCGTTGCGCCGTTTCGTCCACACCCCATTCCACACCGGCAAACGCAGTCGCAGCATCGAAAACATTTTGCCCGTCTTGCAAATAGAA
Organism: Verrucomicrobiota bacterium; assembly: GCA_046732175.1. Classification (GTDB taxonomy): domain Bacteria; phylum Verrucomicrobiota; class Verrucomicrobiia; order Chthoniobacterales; family UBA10450; genus AV69. Next base: position 44,420 of record JBKPMO010000047.1, on the reverse strand, counting down.
GACCGGGTACTGTTGGCGGCGAAAACGGCGATAACCTGGCGGCAAATAGACCAAAATGTCCCGCCGGTTTCCGAGCGTGCGCGATGGAAACTGCCGGTAGCGCTGAATATTTCCGGTGAGCGTATGTCTTGGCATCTTAGTAGCACAGGCATCTTGCCTGTGGGGCCAACGGGCATCTTGCCCGTTGAATAAGAATCGCGCAACGAACGGCGGCCAAACGTTTGTGTGGCACCTAAAGTCCTTTCAACCGACCCAAAACCAGTCTATAAAAGCCGCCCGATCTATGCAGGAGCGTTATATCAAATGGTGGACGCCTTATTTGAGCCGCGAATTCGAAATGCTCGTCTTCGGCAGCGGCCGCGGGTTGCCCTTCATTATTTTTCCAACCTCCTTTGGCCGTTACCACCAAAACAAGGACTTCGGCCTGGTCGATTCGGTCGCCTGGTTTGTCGATAACAACCGCGTCACCGTTTATTGCCCGGACTCAATCGACCTCGACAGTTTTTACAACAAGGGTATTCATCCGGCCGATCGCATCCGCACCCACATTACTTATGAAAATGTGATTGTGCACGATGTGTTCGATTTCGCGCGGCGCGAAGCCAGCACCCATCGCGTCGGTGTGTGCGGAGCGAGTCTCGGCGCGTATCACGCCGCCAACATCGCCTTCAGGCACGCCGACGCCGTCAGTCACTTCATCAGCCTCAGCGGTGCGTTCGAGATCAGCGATTTCTTCGACGGCTATCATGACGACAACATTTATTTCAACAGCCCTTACCAATATCTGCCGAACATGCCCGACCCGTGGAAATACAACCACATGAACATTATCATCGGGACCGGCGAATGGGATAACACGCGGCACGAATCAATGCGGCTTTCCGGCATTTTAAATTCAAAAGGAATCCGCCACTGGCTGGATGATCGGAAATGGTGTGGACACGACTGGAACTACTGGCGCGATATGCTGCCGTACTACTTGTCGACGTTCTAACGAGAATTCTATGAAAAAAATCGGAATTTTGTTTGGCCAGGAAAATTCGTTCCCCTGGGCGTTTATCGATCGAGTCAATCAGAAAACCGGCGGAGAAGGCATCGTCGCCGAAGCAGTCCGGATCGACAAAGTGATTCAAGGCGAGCCGTGCGGCTACGACGTCATCATCGATCGCATTTCACAGGACGTGCCGTTTTATCGAGCCTTCTTAAAAAACGCCGCGCTCACCGGCACCGCCGTGGTCAACAATCCCTTTTGGTGGAGTGCGGATGAGAAATTTTTTAACAACGCACTGGCAACGAAAATCGGAGTCGCGGTTCCACGGACCGTGCTCCTGCCCTCACATCAGGTGCCACCCGATACGAACGCGAACTCGTTTCGGAACCTGGCCTATCCCCTCGATTGGGAAGCAATCTTCAACTACGTGGGCTGGCCGGCATTCTTCAAACCGTTCGCCGGCGGCGGCTGGAAAAACGTGTATCGCCTCCACAACCCGGAAGAATTTTATCGTGCTTACAGCGAAACCGGGCAGCTGGTGATGATGTTGCAGGAAGAAGTGAAGTTCGAGATGTACTTCCGCTGTTATTCAATCGATCAACGCAATGTGCGGATCATGCCCTACGAACCGCGCCATCCTTATCATTTGCGCTATCAAACTGAGTGGCAGGCGCCGAAGGAAATTTTGCAGAAGGTCGAGCAAGGCGTTCTTCAGTTGAATCGATACCTCGGTTACGACCTGAACACGGTCGAGTTCGCCGTGCGCGACGGCGTCCCGGTAGCGATTGATTTTTGTAATCCGGCACCCGATGCGGAAGTCACCTCGGTGGGTCAGGCAAATTTCGAATGGGTGGTCGAAGCCGTTTCGGACATGGCGATTCGTAAAGCGCGCGAGCATCAATCCGAACGAGACAACCTGAGCTGGGGGAAATTTATTCAAGCCGGCGTAACGCGGCGTGCGCTAAGCGAGGCGTAGCCGGCGGCGAGGGACGCCTTCGCGCGTCTCAGACACGCAGGAGCGTGTCCCTCCGTTTACTTTTGGCACCTCGGACACCAAGCCGTCGTTCGACCCCCAATCGTCGCGCGGCGCAGCAACGTCTTGTGTCGCGGACATTTCCCACCCTCGCGCCAGCGTTCATGAATCAACCAGCTCCGCGGCAATTTGGAATCGTCCGGCCCGATGATCCGTAGCGATTCGCGCGCGACAAATTTCGTTGCTCGGAAAATCCGAGCGCGCTCTTCCGCGTTTAATCTGCCGGCCTTTTTCGATGGCAGGATTTTCGCCCGCCACAAGATTTCGTCCGCCATCCAGTTGCCGATTCCGGAAAATCCGGATTGCATCAATACCACAGCTTTGATTGGTGCTTTACGGTGACGATTAAGGAATCGATCGAGAAAACCGCGGTTGAATTTTTCGGACACAATCTCAGGCACGCCATTCTCCCACCAGCCCGGTGCCATTTCGCCGTGATGGAATTGCACGCGCCCAAATTGCCGGGCATCGGTGAAAACGAGCGCCCGTACACGTTGATACAATACTAAATGGTCGTGCTTTTGCGGGCGAAAACCAGGACACATTGTTCGCATTTTTCCCGTCATCCCCAGATGCAACCCGAGCCAATTCTCGTTAGAAAATCGAAAGAGCATCCGTTTGCCGCGGGCGTCGGAACTCAGCAACTGCGATCCGGTCAGTTGCTGGCGCAAAGCGCGCGTGTCGGTCCCGCGAAAGACCCGTTTCCGCGCGTGCAAGGCGACGCTGGTAATCCGATTCCCGATGCCGAGATTCCAACGCCGCCGAAAATATTCCACCTCCGCCAGCTCCGGCATGGGGCGGAACATAAGCGCAGGGGATCGAGATTGAAAAGGCGCGTGCGCATCTGCTGCTGGGGAGCGCAGGCTGCCAGCCTGCTTACGCCCGTCCGGCTCGGACTCTCGGCAGCTTGCCGAGCCCCCGGTTGAATAGGCAGCGCGATCTTGAACGAAAGCTTGCCGGCAGGCTGCCGGCAAGTGCAGGCTGGCAGCCTGCGCTCCCCGAGCTAAATTTATGCGATGGAAAAGGTAATCATCGTCGGGAGCGGCTGCGCCGGCTTGACCGCAGCGATTTACGCCGCCCGCGCCAACCTCAGTCCGCTCGTCCTTGAAGGCTCGCAGCCCGGCGGACAACTTTCCACCACCACTCTCGTTGAAAATTTTCCCGGGTTCGCCGACGGCATCGACGGTCCGCAGTTAATCATGAACATGCACGCGCAGGCCGAAAAATTTGGGGCCCGATTTTCCTATGCCGAAGCCACCGGATTCGAGCCGATGAATTCGCACATTCGTTTGCAAGTCGACGACAAGGAATGGCTTGAGACTGAATCGCTCATTATCGCAAGTGGCGCTTCGGCCCGCTGGCTCGGACTTGAGAATGAAGAGAAACTAATCGGACATGGATTGACGTCGTGCGCGACCTGCGACGGTGCATTTTATCGCAACGTTCCGGTGGCGGTAGTGGGCGGAGGCGATTCTGCGGCCGAAGAAGCGTTGTTTCTCACCCGGTTCGCTTCCAAAATTTATCTCATTCATCGCCGCGATAAACTGCGCGCGTCCAAGATCATGGCGGATCGTGTGCTCGCGCACAAAAAAATCGAGCCCATCTGGAACACGGTCGTTACCCGTTACATTCCCGATGAAAAGGGAGAGATGCGCGCGATCGATTTGCGCAACGTCATTACTCACGAAGAACGGGAGTTGGCGGTGGCGTGCGTCTTTGTTGCCATTGGCCACGACCCGAACGCGAAACCGTACAGCGGCAAGCTGGACATGGACACTGACGGTTATCTCGTCACCAAACGATTGGTCGAAAGCAAACACCAGGGCGTTTTCATTGCCGGCGACGTCGCTGACCGCGTTTATAAGCAAGCCGTCACTGCGGCCGGCGCGGGCTGCGCCGCCGCAATGGAAGCGGAGCGATATTTAAGCTCGCGGGAACATTGAGCCCGTCCTCCCAAGCGCAGTCCTGGACTTCGCTCGGAATGATAAGAAACCGATGAAACTTTGCGACCTGACACAGTTTTATTCGCCTTTGAGCGGCGGGGTGAAACGTTATGTGCACGAGAAGATCGCGTACATCCAAAGCGAGACCGAGCACGAACACGTCCTCATTGTTCCTGGACGAAAAACGGAATGCGTCAACAGCGAACGTTCACGGATTTATTTCATTCATTCGCCGCTTATCTCGCGCACGTCGCATTATCGCGCGTTGGTTAATCTCCGCGCGATTGAGCAAATCCTCGAGCGCGAAAAGCCTGATCTGATCGAATCCGGTGATCCATATCAGGTCGCATGGAAAGCGATTGCCAGCGGCGAAGCGCTAAGGATTCCCGTGGTCGGATTTTATCATTCGCATTTTCCGGAAGCGTATGTTCGGAGCGCTGCGAAATTTCTCGGCCAGACCGCGGGAGAAGCAATGATGGATTTCACCCGCCGTTATGTGCGCAAACTCTACAATTCATTCCAGGCAACGCTGGTCCCATCTGCCCGTCTCGGCACTGTGCTAACCGAGTGGGGTGTGGAGAATATCTGTGCCGTCAATCTTGGCGTGAACACTACAGTTTTTTCGCCCTCACCCGATGACACTGCTGAAACGCGCGCCGAACTGGAGCTGCCGGCAACGCGGCGGCTTCTGCTCTACGTTGGCCGGCTAGCCAAGGAAAAAAATACACGTCTCCTCTTCCATGCTTTTGCCGCATTAACCGAGAGCGCACCGGAAGATTTCCATCTCCTTGTGATTGGCGACGGCCCAGAGCGGAGCGAGCTCGAAGATCTCCAAGCGCGCTGTCCAAGCGTGAGCTGGATGCGTTATTGCACTGACTCGTTCGATCTCGCTCGCTATTATCGCGCGGCTGATTTATTCGTTCATCCTGGGACACAGGAAACGTTTGGTCTTGTGGCCTTGGAAAGCCAGGCTTGTGGAACTCCGGTGGTCGGCATCCGCGGCAGCTACATGGATCGCATTATTCTTCACGACCAGGAATCCTGGGCGGAGGAAGACACCCCTGAATCGCTCGCTCGCACGATCGAGGCCGCGTGCTCGCGAAATCTGCCGCGGCTGGGCTCGCGCGCTTCCCGTCTGGCCGAGGAACGCCTTTCCTGGCCCCGGGTATTCGAACGTCTGTTTGCCATTTACCAGGATGTCGCCTTAAATTATAATAAGCAACGACGCTGAATGGACGAAACGTCGCAGTACTCAATTCGCGGCTATAAAACGAGCGATCGCATCGCGGTCCGCAATCTATGTTGTGCAACCGGGTTTCTGGGAGACCCGATCGATCCCGTGTTTCAGGACCGCGAATTGTTCGCCGATTTTCTCACCACTTATTACACCGACCACGAACCCCAATCTTCGTTTGTCCTGGAAGTTGACGGGGAAATTCGCGGCTATCTGCTCGGTTCGCGAAAACCGTTATGGCATCAGGTTTATTCCTTCGCCCACACCATGTTTTTGTTCTTTCGCGCCCTTAGGCGATATCGCGGCTACCACCAACGCTCGCGCCAGTTCATTCGCTGGGTAATTGGCCACGGCTGGCGCGAAGTCCCAGCCGCGCCCCGCTCTGTTCCGCATTTTCATATCAATCTGCTACCGGATGCGCGAAAAGTCTCCACTACCCGTGCGCTGATGAGCGCCTACCTGAATTACCTTTATGGTTTCGGCGAACGCCACGTTTACGGCCAGATCGTGACCTTTGAGAATCGTCGCGGCGAAAAGCTATTCGAGCGCTACGGCTTCAAAGTCTTGAACCGGGCCGAGATTACGAAGTGGAAACCGTTCTATCCAAAGTCGGTCTATCTCAGCACCGTTATCAAAACCCTTGAAACTGCCGGACCGCTTTCCGCCTACTCGCGCCGGCAAACATAGGGGGGCTGCCAGGGAATCCTTCGGGAATTAACTTTGGCGCTCGCCGCGGATAAATTGCTCGACCGAACGGTAAGCTTCGTCGTCGGTCATTTGCACCGGTGGGTGTTTGGCGAAATAAGCCGAAGGTGAATGCAGGGCGCCGCCTATGCCGCGATCGAGCGCAACCTTGCAGCAACGAATGGCGTCGATCGCGACGCCGGCTGAATTCGGGGAGTCTTCCACCGACAATTTGAGATCGATTTCCATCGGCACGTCACCGAACAAGCGACCTTCCATCCGGATAAAGCAGATTTTATTATCGCGCTGCCACGGGACATAGTCGCTCGGGCCGATGTGAATGTTTTCATCAGCCAACCGTTCGCTCATGACCGATTGCACCGCCTCGGTTTTAGAAGTCTTCTTCGAGACCAGTCGCGTCCGGTTCAGCATATTCAGAAAATCAGTGTTGCCGCCGGTATTTAACTGATAAGTCCGATCGACCTTGACGCCGCGTTTGCGGAAGAGATCGACTATGGTGCGATGAAGCACGGTCGCGCCCAACTGGGCTTTGATGTCGTCTCCGATCACGGGCAAATTTTTGTCGGCGAATCGCTTTGCCCAGACCGGATCGCTGGCAATGAAGACGGGAATGTTGTTGACGAACGCGATCCCGGCCTCCAGAGCGCAACCGGCATAGAAACGCGTGGCCTGCTCTGATCCGACTGGCAGATAATTGACCAGAATCTCTGCGCAGGAATCTTTCAGCTCAGAGATGATTTGTTCGCGGGTCGACTCTTTCTCCAGTGGAACAAAGGTTCGGAGCGGGTCGTACCCCTGCATATGCGGCCCGAAGCCATCGAGAACGCAGCCCATTTTTACGATCGCTCCGGTCAGGCTGATCTTTTCGCAAAAAATTTTCGTGCAGTTGGGGGGTGCGAAGATGGCCTTGCTGACATCAAGACCAACCTTGCGGCGGTCGATATCAAAGGCGGCCACGACTTCGATGTCTCCCGGACGATAAGAACCGACCTGACGATGCATCAGACCGACCCCGTTGCCATTGGCGGCGGAGCCCCGATAAAAGTTGATTCCCTGAACCAGCGAGCTGGCACAATTACCAACACCAACAATAGCGATCCGGATCTTTCTCATGGTCAAAGCGGGAAGACTACGCAGACTGAGGCACTTGGGGCAAGGTACAGTTTTGGAATCTCACAAGGGGAGAAAGCACGGCTCGGGAAAAAAAACCAGCGAATTTCAAAAGATGCGCAACTTTTTTAGGCGGGGAATTTTATTGAAAAAATAAAGATCGCTTGAAGGAATAGACCGAATGCGTCCGGGATTTTACGCAATTGCACTGCTTTGCAGCCTGGCAATCGTCGGGCAAGCCGCTCGCCCAAACTACGGCATTGACGACGCGGTTGCCTTGGCCAAGAAGCAGAACTTAGAAATTGCTATTGCGCGCAAACAAATCCATGCGGCGGGCGGCGGCTTGATCGAGGCGCGTTCTGGTTATTTGCCGTCGGTTGTTTCCACCGGATTTTACGACAAGCGAGAGCATCAGGACGACACCCGCCTTCGCGACGAGGACTATAACGCTTCGTTGCGGATCCAGCAGAATCTTTACACCGGCGGCGCCGTCACCAGCCAGGTAGCGATCGCGCGTTTGAACATCGAGAAGCAGGATTACCTCCTTCAAGAAGTGGTGAGCCGAGTCGCAATGGACGTGCGCGTCGCGTTTTATGAACTGCTCCTAAACCGGGCAAAAATTCGCGTGCGCGAGGATTCCGTTCGCGTCTTGGAAGAAGAGCTCAAGACGCAGCAGGAAAGGCTTAAGGCTGGAACCGTCGGAACTTTAAATGTTGAGCGCGCTCAAGTAACCCTTGCCAACGAGCGGCCGGAACTGATCAACGCGCAGACTCAGCTGAAAAATTCCTACCTGCGATTGGCAGAACTCATGGGAATCAATGTCACGGCTCTTGATCCGTCCTTCGAGGCGGTCGGACAATTAGAATATCGCCAGCGCCACTTCGATCTGAATGAGTGCCTTGCTCGCGCGGATGCAAACCGCGCGGAAATTAAGGCGCGGCAGAAAGATATCGAGATCGAGGACAAGCAATACACACTCGATCAGAGTGAACTTCGCCCGCACATTGGCCTCTTTTCGGCTTACGAGATCTACAACGAGCGTGACCCTGACGTCGGTCGCGAGTTTAACCACGGCTATCTCGTGGGAATAAGCGGGACATGGCATGTGTTCGATGGCTTTGCGACCAAGGGTCGGCTTCAGGCGACGCGGGCTCGGCGTGACGCAGCGGTAGAGGCCCTGGAAGCGGCCCGACGCAGAATCGCTTCGGAAGTTCGCAGCGTATTCTTCGACTTGGAACAGGCCGACCGCGTTCTCGAGGCCGAAACCAAGAATGCTCAAACTGCCGCTGAGTCTCTCCAGGTCGCGAAAGCCAATCTCGCTGCCGGACTGGGGACGCAACTCGACATCCTGCAAGCCGCCTCCGATATGACAAGGACCGAGACGACTCGATTGAGTGCGATTTACCTGCACAATTCGGCACTCGCGCGGTTGACCCGCGCCTGCGCCTGGCCACCGGAATCGATCAGATCCGAACCGAATGGCGATGGCGGGCCAAAAAACAGGATTTTCAACCTGACCAGTCCGCCTGCCAAACTGAACGAACGATGAAATTCACCGCCTCCATCGTTGCAATCATGAGCGTTGCCTTGCTGGTAAGCCTGCCCGCGGCACAGGCTGTAACCTTGGAACAGGTTCTTGAAACGACACTGGAGAAGAATCCAACGATACAGCAGGCGAAGAGTCGGCTCGAAGAAGCGGCTGGGCAACGGCTAGTCCTGCGTTCCATCATGTGGCCGGATGCCGGGATTGGTATTCCCGCCGGGGTGCAGGGAGGTGCACGGGCGGGAGAAAGCGGAACGAAAGTGTTTGGATTCGTGCGAGGTCTTTTCACTCAGTCTTTGTTTAACGCCGCAATACCTCCATCGCGACGTCGCGGAGACGTCGATATTCTGATTGCGGAGCAGCAGCTCAACGTCGCCGTGATGGAACAATTGCATGCCGCTCGCGTAGCATTTTATACCGCACTCTTTAATCGCGAACTGGAGTCAATTCGCCGCGAACAGCGGCAGCGACTCGAGGAAAACGCGGCCAGTCAGAACGATCGTTATCAGGCGGGGTTGACTGATCGCAGCGCTTTTACCAGCGCGACGGTAGAAGCCAGAGCGCTTGATGCGCAGGTCGAGGATGCCCGGCGCGCCTATGCCCAAGCACGACTGACGTTAGCAGAAGCGATGGCGCGCGGATCACCGCTGCCCGATCCGGAAGGCGAGCTGCGGACGACCCCGTTTCGAATCGATCTTAATTCGGAAACGGCCACTGCACTCAAGCAACGGGCTGATTTAAAACTTGCCCGGCTTCTGCTCCGCGCCGCCAACGAAGATCAACGTATCATCGAAGCAGGATATTATCCGTTAATCGCCGCTAAAATTTCTGGGGACTATATCCCCGTCTCAGGAATCCATCGCGAAGGATCTACACGGCGAACGGAGGATTTCATTTCATCAGAAGTGCGGATCGGAGCAACCTACACATGGCGTGTGATCGACAACGGCAAGGTATCGGGTGCAGCCCTGAAACAGGGGGCCGCACGTGATATTAACCAACTGACTTGCCAGAAATTGGAGACGACCGTGCGCGCGGAGCTGGGACGCATTTACAATGACCTGAAAGCAATCGAGGCGCGGGAGAAATCACTTTCGGGTGCTTCCAGCGCTGCGCGACAGAGTGTCGAGCTGGTTTCGCAAAATCTGGCGAATGGCCTTGCCTCGCAGCTGGAATATCGGGTGAGCCAGAACGGATTGCTCGAAACTAGGAGCGGATTACTTGAGACTGCCTACCAGCGTAGCCTGGCCATGGCGGAATGGGACAGGGCGACAGGACGATATTTTCAATTTTCCGACGATAGAAAAGTGCCATAGTTGCAACTCTTGAAGTTGCCGCGCTCGAAGAAGTGGCTCTGGGGCATCGCACCGCTTGTCGTTGCGCTGGGAGTAATTTACTACCTCCTTTTGCCGGTCGCCGAAGTAGCCACCGTCCGCCGCGGCACGGCATTGTCCGCAGTTTACGGCACGATTCGGATAGAGCCCGCTTTTGTTGTCAGGGTTCGAGCGCAAAATTCCGGATTTATTCGACTGGCCGAACCGTTTTCTGCCGGTCGCGGTGCCATCGGCCAGAGCGTGGAGAAAGGTCAACTCCTCGCGACCATTGCGGACGAAGGCACGGCGCGACAGCTCAAACAGGCGCGTAATGATTTGCAGGCGAGTGAGCAGCGGGCCGCCTTGCCCTTGCCCTCATCTGAGTTACTCAAGACCGCCGAGGACAACGTGCAGCGGCTGGAAAAACTGACCGCCCTTAACAATGTCCCGGCAGTAGAATACGAAAAGGCAAAAAACGAAGCCAATCGGCTCCGTGGCGTCGTCGAGACGGAAAAGATCGAGCGCGACCGTAATCTCGAGGCCTTGCAGGAGACCTGCAAAAAACTCGACGCGCAAATGAAGAATTCGGAGATCCGCGCACCGATGGATGGATTGCTCACCGCTGTTCTAACAATCGATGGTGAACTGGTCGGAGAGGGCAACGAACTGTTCACGGTTTCCTCGCGGAAAAATTATGTGCGCGGCGAGGTGAACGAAGAAGACGTCGGCGAGGTGAAACCAAATATGAGGGCAGTGGTGCAGCTTTATGCGTATCGGTCGCGCCAGTTCAGCGCTCATGTTTCCTCCATCCAGCCGGCAGCCGATCCCGAGACGCAACGCTACACCATCGTGTTACAGCTCGATCAGGCGCCGGATAATTTGATGGCAGGCATGACCGGCGAAATGAACATTATCGTCGGCAAACATGAAAATGTTCTGCTGGTGCCGACCCGCTCCTTACTCGTGGATCAGGCCTTGATCGTAAAACACGGAGTCGTGCAAAAGCGGACGGTGAAAGTTGGTTTTCGCACGCTCGATTTTTCCGAGGTCATAAGCGGCCTTTCTTTAGGCGACCATGTTGTGGTCGCTGATCAGGATCGGTTGCGGCCCGGAAAACCAGTCCGGCAGCGCGCGATCAGGCCCCCGAAGGAAGAGAATGCGAAGTGACACCGCCGTTTTACATTGCCCTCCGTTTTCTCAGCCATCGTAAACGGGCGTTGTTGCTAAGCTTGAGCGGAGTCGTGTTCGGCGTAGCGTTTTTTATCTGCCTGCAAGCTCAGACACGCGGGTTCGCAGAATACTTTATCAATTCGACATTGGGGAGCAATGGCGCGCTCGTGGTCCGCTCACGCTTCGAACCGCGTCAAACCACGTCCCTTGTGCCTCGCAAAACTTCGAGGACGAATGTGGCTCACCGCCAATATTTTGAAGGCATCACCAACGTGAATGAAATCATGCGAGTCAGTCGTCAATTTTCAAATGTCGTCGCGTGTTCGCCCATTCTTCGCGGGACGTTGAGCGCGCGATCGGGTTTTGAGAACGCGACGGTCGAGCTTTATGGGATTGAACCGGCACTCCATCTTCAGACAACCGATCTCGCTCATCAGATTGTCAATGGCAGTCTGAATGATTTTCGAAACAAGCCGAACTCCGTCGTCGTGGGAAGCCGCCTGGCCGGTCTATTGAACTTGGAGGTCGGCGACACCGTTCAGTTGCTCTCCCCCGGCGGCCAGTACCGGCGCTTCGACGTTGCGGCGATCGCGCGCAGTGGCGTTGGCGCCATCGATATCACTCGCATGTATTGCCATGCCCGTGTTGCCCAAATTCTTCTGCGAAAACCGTACGCCGCTTCCATGATCATTTACAAACTGCGCGAAATCGACCGTGCTCCGGCATTAGCGCAGCATTTCGAAACCCTCTTTCAACACGATGCCGCCAGCTGGCAGGAACGTGAGGAATCGACGCTCCAACTTTTTCGGACGCTGCAAATATCGGCTGCGATCACTGTCTCGCTCGTCATCCTGCTCGCCGGGTTCGGCATCTTCAACGTGCTGACCATGACGGTACTTTCGAAAGTAAAGGAAATCGCGATCCTGCGTTCAATGGGGTACCGGCGGATTGATATCAGCGCGATTTTTTTGTGGCAGGGAGCCTTGGTGGCGACGTTGGGTTCTTTGATCGGCTGTGCCATGGGCGCGGTGCTGACGTGGGGTGTATCGAAAATCCCGATCCACCTTCGCGGGTTACTTTCCACGGATTATTTCGTGGTGGCGTGGGACTGGCGGCATTATCTTTGGGCGACACTGCTGGCGATGATCTCAGTCTTTATCGCCAGCTATGTGCCGGCCAGCCGCGCGGCCGGCCTGCCTCCTGTAGTCACCTTACGCGGTTCCAGTATATGATCTCGGAAATTTCTCTGAGTTGTCGCGACGTGGAACGCTATTTGGGCGAAGATGAATCTCGCGTGCACGCGCTGCGCGGAGTGTCTCTCGATATCGCTCCGGGAACGGTCCACGCGGTGGTCGGTCCCTCCGGTTGCGGCAAGAGCACTTTGCTTTATATCCTGGGTCTGCTCGACCAGCCGGACTTTGGCAATGTCATGCTCAATTCCGAACCAGCTTCGCATTTGTCAGATGAAGAACTGTCGCGGCGCCGCAATGAGTTTATCGGCTTTATTTTTCAATTTCATTTTCTAATGGAGGATTTCACTGCCGCGGAAAACGTCATGATTCCGATGCGCCGCCTGGGAAACCTGTCGGAAACGGCGATGAGAGAGCGCGCCAAGCAGTTGCTCGAAGCCGTCGGACTCGAGGGAAAACTGGAACGTCCTAGCCGTCATCTTTCCGGTGGCGAACAACAACGCGTCGCCGTTGCGCGGGCCTTGGCCAACGATCCGGGGGTCATCCTGGCGGATGAACCGACCGGCAATCTCGATACAAAAAATTCACAACGCGCGTTTGCTCTTTTGCAAACCATCGTCCAACAAAAGCAAATGGCGCTCCTCCTTGTCACGCACAATCCAGCGATCGCGGAAGCTTGCGATTGGATACATGAGATGAAAGATGGCCGCATTATTGCCAGCCATGCCCGCAGATTTGGATAGCACGAAAGATGTGAATTGCGCTGCTCGCAACTCCCCAACAGGAAAGCGAGACAAAACCGTTCGCGGGCATTCCAAGGAGAAGGCAGAAGGCGAACAAAAACGTATAAATGTGCGGTGACCAGCGATACGGCGCAGGAGTCATTCGAACGCAGAGAATCGTCGAGGCTTCGACTAATTCGTGTTTGAATGAACCCGCGGGCTACGCGTTCGAGCGAATTGCGGCCTACGACGATATCCGATTCAAGCTCTTGCCTTAGCGCAGTAGCTCGATTTTTTGTTGAAAGCCATTCGCCCGAGACCACGGCCGCGGCGGCTCCGTAAAACGGAGCTTCGCCTTACTGGGGGGCCGCCAGATCACGAATGCGCTTGGGACCACCGCCCCTCAGCCTTGACACGCGAGTAGCCAGCCTGTTCCCCACTTCCCGGCCCAAGTACTGCCCCGGATGGTTCACAAACAGTGAGGTCTCCACCGTGCAATAAACACCGCACCTCGCCTGGCAGCTCTTCTTCTTATTATGGCTCAGCAAATCTTCCCGCGTGATCTCGAGAATGTGCCGCTCGGTTCGCACCTGACTGCAGAGCCAGAACTTGCCGGTCGATGAGACGAAGAAATATTTGTAGCCCGCGACGCAGGTCCATTCGACCGGTTCCCGCTGCAACATACTTTTCTGATAAGCGAGAAGGTTCCAGCTCGTGTGAATCTTCTCTCCGCTGCGCTTCAGTTCCTCCTGCTGTTCGATAAAGCGGAGCAGCGGCTCGCTCGCATTTGGGTCCCGTAAGGACCGGTCGTGCACGAGATCGTCGTGCACCGCGCGCGCATGGACCGGGATGCCTAGGTCGAGGCAAGTGTCCACCACCTGTCCCATCTCATCGAGCGTCTCTTTGAAAAGGACGCCACTGACGTTCAGCTTGATCTTGGAATCTTTGAACCAGTCGAGCTTGTGCACGATCGACTTCATCGATTTGCGCGTGCTCGCGATCGGCGTCATCCGGTCCACGGAAATGTGCAGGCTGTCGAGGCCCGCTGCTTCGAGGTCCGCGAGGAGCTGGCGGTCCAGGAGAAATCCGTTTGTGGACATGCTCACTTTGCAAAAGCCAAGGGATTTTGCGAAACGCACTATCTCCACAATATCCGGATGCTTGAGCGGTTCGCCCCCCTGCAGACCGAGGCGCGTGACGCCGAGCTTCCGAATGTGATCCATCCACTTCTTGAGATCGGCCACGGCCGGATGCGGAATCGAGTTGTTGAACTGGTTGCAATAATGGCAATCCAAGTTGCACTGTTCCGTCACGTACAAGTGCGCAGCCCACGGTTTGGTGTCAAAAACGCGAAAGGCCTGCTGGAGATCGAACATTCGTTCCCTTATCACAGTCACAGACGTAATGTCAATCGTGCAGGCTTCAATCCGTTCAGATCTCAGCCGCAAACGGCACCAAGGTCCCGCCGCCGGATGGAGATCTTCGAGCGCATCAAGCGCGATCGACAACTGCAGCCAAATGTGCTGCATCACACGCTCGCTGAAAAAGCGCGCGCGCGATAGCGACACGCTGCGGTTCGCCGCCCGAAAGATGCTGGCCCGCGCCCGCAACCTCAGCTTGTCTCAGGAAATCGCTGCGGCATTTTTTGGGGAGGACGCGGAGCGAATCTGTAGCGCGCGGAAGACGTGGATCACGGAGCTCGCCATTCCCCAGAAACAGAGCCAAATGAAGCCATTCGCTGGCATCCCGAGTGCGAGGCTAAAGGTAAACAGCCAGGTATAGATATTGCGACGGCCCGCAACATAGCGCACCAGTCGATCGAATCGCGAGACATCATCGAGACTGCGGCCTAGTTTTCGCCCAACGAACCCTTTCGCTTGGCGCTCGAGCAGATCAGCGACGAAGAAGACGAGCCATATCGTATAAGCGTAGGGAACCTGACCGCCAGAGTGAAAATAATACGCGAGCGCCGCCCACCATGACATCTCGATGCAATAATCGAGCACGTGCTCGCCTTTACCGAGTCTGGTCGTCTGAACCTTCAGGCGCGCAAGCTTGCCGTCAACCCCATCGATAACTCCAAAAACTAAAGCGAGCAACGCTCCGGCCCAAAGATATCCATAGGCATAAAACACAGTCGCCCCCAGCCCGAGGACTCCATTTCCAAGCGTGATCTGATTCGGAGTGATCGTCGTTCGACAGAGATGTGAAACAAGCCACTTCTCAATCGGCGCATGCACGAGCGCTGGAAAATCGAGGACACCGCTCTGTGTGGCGTCGCGCAGCAAACGTTCGGCCAGCGGCCGGAATTCCGACGAAGGAGCGGGAAAGAAAACCGGCCGAACAATCCGGCGCATGCCCGGGACGTACGGTTGCTGTTTAGCGGCATCGACGGCTGCAATGCGGCCTGACATTACGTCCGATTCAAGCTCTTTCCTTAGTACGGCATTTCGATTTTTTCTTGAAAACCACTCGCTCGACACCACGGCCGCACAGACGCTTCGACCAAAAGACTGCTTACCGGAATTCTTCCACAGTGGCGCCGTGATCGACGGCACGTCTGAGTCGATAAGGACGGAGTCCTGCTCTGCTTGAGCAAGCGCGCGGAGCAAACGGCCATCACAATAAAAGCCTGCCCAGACTACAAGAACTCGCTCTGTTGACAGGCACTCCTGGACGTCGCCTATCGTCAGCTGCGGGCCTTTGCGCTCGCGAAATTCCAGCGCGATATCTTCACGGTGCCACGACTGCCTAGTAACATGCTCCTCTATGGATTTGATGGAGTTAGACAAGATCACTGCTTCGCAAAACCCGAGCTGCCGGATGTTGCGACGCGTTCGTTCCAGCAAAGAGATGCCGCACAAGTCTGTGAGAGCCTCTGATGAGTCGGCCACTATCAATAACTGTGGCAGGGAAGTTTCCCGCATTGTTAGATGTCGAAGCGTTTCATCACTCGGGTTTTTATAGCGGACTCGCTGGATATTTCCAAAAATGATCGTACTCCAACCAGCTTGCCAGACCTAGCGCATCCGATAAATTGTACCCTCGGCGGTGCGCGCGACCGGCTGGTACCGTTCCTTCAGAAGCGTGTCGAGAATCGGAAAGTTCTTGACTGGGTACTGGAGGGTTCTCGAGTCGGACTGAACATCGACAATGTAGGTGGGCGGATGTTTGGCAAAATCTTGCTGGAGGGTGCTCCACGCGCCGGGCAAAATCCGGCTACGAGTATCAAAACCAGGGATCGTCCCACCGAAGACATAACCCGTGAGCGGGAACGTTGTGATGTAACGAGAGGCAGGACGCTTATGGGCATCAAGATAGATTTCCGAAGACTGACCCCAGACGAATATTCTGTCATCAGGCGCTGAATGCGCGAACAAATATCTTCCCGTTTCAGACGGGACGCGTCGCGAAGCCAGTGCCATCCAGTGCTCGGTTGAGAACACAATAACCGTAAGCGCCAGCCACACGTAGGTCACCTTGGGTCGCAATAACCAATGGGGTGGCTGGATTGCCCGGGACCAAAGTCGTGCGTAGTACGGCGCCGCGAGCAGTGTGAGCGGAGGGATCAATTGAACATAGTAATGTTGGTAAAAGCGAGCGCCCGCTGCAGCGCCAATCGCCGAGCCGACAAGAAGCCCGAGGAGGGCGCCTCGTTCTGCCGTCCTCCCAGCCCAAATCTTATCCTTGTCCCGACACGCCGTTATCGCCCCGACTACCAAGGGCAAACAAGCTCCGAGAAAGGCCAGCGTAGTCACGATTCCAGTCTGCCAAAACACATGCGGAACGTCGTGGCCAGCAATCGTCCAGTAGAATGCGTCACGGAGGATGCCTTGCTTCCAAAGCCCAATCATCACCAGACCGAGGGCTGCGAAAAATCCTGTGGTGAGCATGGTTGCATGAATGATCGAGGTCGATCGCATCAAGCTGCGGCTAGTTCGATAGCTCGGTAGAAGCAGGTAGATGCCAAGCGGGACCGCTGCAATCGCGGCGGGCTGTTTGAGCATGAAGGCCGCTCCCAAGAGCGCGCCTGCTGCGAAGAGTTCAGGTCGCAATTGTGATGAACTGCGGCGAAGCGCGATTGCCCACGCCCAGATAATAGGGAGATTCATCAGCATCTCGGCGTCGAATGTGAGGTTCTTCCATACCGCCCAGGATTGGAAAACACTGTAGAAGAGCGCGGCACTCAAGCCGGTACTGCGATCGAACAACTCGCGACCGATCACATAGAGGCCCGCCATCGCGGATAGGGTCCAGACGAGGGCGACCGCATGGAGCGCCGTCCAATTGAACTTGCCTGCAACCTTGAATACCGCCGCATACGTCCAGAAAAGAAGCGGTGGTTTGCGCTCTACCGCGTCGACGTAAGGTCGGCCTCCGTCGATGATCTCGTTCGCCACGACGGAATACATTGCTTCACTATTAATTGGCCGGGGGTGCAAAAGAGACGGAAGGCGGATCACGACCGTGAGTAGGATCAGCCCAAGCACGGCGAGACGAAATTGCTGTGGGCTATGAGTTGGCACACCCATCGTTGTGCAACTTAATTTCCTGGTGTTCTCTTCCGAAGAGAATCGTAAATGCGCGTCACTTTTTCAAAGACATCCTCAACAGTGATTGCTTGCATGCAAAGATTGTTGCGGCAGACCGATTGCCGGTTGTTATAGGCATTCACGCACGGACTGCAGGCGATGCCGGCCCACAGGACTGTCGCGTTTGGCGAGCGTGCGGCGAATAGCGCCGGTGTCTCCGGCCCGAACAAAGTGACGACGCGAATTGGCGTCATGGAGGCAAAATGAGCCGGACCGCTATCATTCGTCACTAAAATCTCACTGCGCGTGTAAAGCACGAGCACTTGACGCAAAGTTGTTTTTCCGGCAAGCGAAATGACACGGCTTGAACCGATATCGCTGACAAGCCTGTTATTAGAAGCGGCTTCGGCCGGGGCGCCGGTAAACGCGATATACAAGTCCGGATAACGTTCGAGCAGCCGCCGCGCAAGTTCGACATAACGCAGCGAAGGCCACCGCCTCAGCGGCAGCAAGTCGCCCGCGTTGGGATTAAGCAGGATGAGTGGCGCAGAACCGATGCGAGGATTTTCGCGCTGGAGTAGGGCATTGATATCACCAACTTCGGACAGGGAGGGCCGAAATCTTGCCGGTGGCTCGTCTCCGGAAGGCGTAAAGTGAAACGTCGGGAGCACGGCCGGATCGCGGGATAATGCTTCAACCATGGCTTCGAACATCTCACTTGTGTGGAGGTGAGGATTGTACAAAATCCGGTGCGTCATTAAATCGCCGCGATATGGCCCGTCGCCAAAGAAGGTATGAAAACCCACACGCGATTTGGCGCCGGTCGCGAACGTCAGCATCGCGGAGAAACGTGTCAGAAATTCCATATCAATGACCGCGTCGATGCGGATCTTCCGGGCCCGAAGCACCGCTTGCAGCGTACTACGCGCGAGTTCGAAAGGGCTGTGCGTTGCAATTGTTATCACATTTCCCTCAGGAATGATTTCCATTACGTCGAGGATGAATCGATTATCGTCGAATACGACGAAGTAAACGTTTTCACGTCCGACCATTTCGGTCGCACGACGAATTGCGGGATAGGCTAGAACGGTAGAGCCTTGCTCCGCCAACTTAACGAAGAGAATGCGCCGAACTTGGCGCGGTCCTGGCGAACCCGTTGATTCAAAAATTCTCCTGAAAGCAGTCAAAATAGCGCAAAGGGGCACACCGATCCAGCGGTCGGTGCGTTGCAATTTTGAAATGCCTGCAGGGAGATCCATTCTCCGGCCTTCCTAAGATGGTCAATCCTTGTGAAAACTTTGACTGCTGAGTTGCTTGGTGGTTGTCATGTGACAAGGTCGCCTATCGCGTAACGGCTATGCGTGACAAAACACGTTGCGAAAAAATTTTGGGACATCGAGACATTATGAGCGTGAATGTCTTTTTAAGCTCGCGTTACATCGAGCATATTCCGGGGAAAGATGAATCAAGACGCTATTTGTCATGAAACATAAATATAATATGGAGATCGCTGGAGTCTGTGACCGGATTCGCAAGGGAGGGACCAGGGCTACGCATTCGCGTTGAACCCAATTCACTGAAAAAAGTCGCAACAGCCAAAGTGAGTGAGCACGCTTGAAAGCACGCTGCGTGTCGCGCCGACGCCGGATTTCGCGCTACCCGTTGACAAGACCGGTTCGGAGCTGAAGCGCGGCGCGGTTTTCAACACCATCGCGTTATTAGCATCGAACCTCCGCGGCGTCTTTACTTTTCTTGTGGCACGGCTACTGGGGCCGGCGGCTTTGGGAACGTTTTCGGTCGCCTGGGCGAACACCGATTTAGTCAGCAAAATTGCGGTCTTCGGCCTCGATAACGCCATTACAACTTTTATCGCGCGTTCGCAGGCGATCGGCGATCTCGCGCGCAGCCGTATTCTGTTTCGCGCAGCTGTTGTCCTGGTTCTTGTGCAGTCGTCTGTCGTCGCTGCCATCGCTATTGCGGCTCTGCAAGTATTTGGCGATCGATTGCAATTTCCGCACGAGATGCTGTCCGCGCTGGCGTTTGTCCTCTGCGCGCTGCCGGGGATCGCCTTGTATCGCGTCTGCACTTCCATCTCGCGCGGCATGAAGGTGATGAAGCACGATATCTTCTCGCGAGGGTTGACCGAGCCTGCCATCACAACACTGGCACTTTTGATAGCGCTCGGCTTCGGTTTCAAAAGGTTCGCACCGGAAATAGCCGCCGTCTCGGGAACCGCGGCGTCGGGAATTGTCGCACTCATCTTTGCGTCAAAACTTTTCAGGGGGGTGAAAGCGCGTGACGCTGTATCCATTTGGACCGAGGCAAAACCGTTGCTTGCCTACGCCGCTCCCATCAGTGTTTACCAGATGTTTAACGCATTCATCTTACGATTAGACGTGATCATGCTGGGCTGGTTCATTGGCCGCGCCCCTGGGGTAACACTCACGACCGTCGGCATTTATAGTGTCACAGTTGAGATTGCGAGCGGGCTTCGCAAGGTTAACCAAGCCTTCAACCCGATCTTTGCCCCGGTTGTCGCGGGCATCACCGCAACTGGCGATCAGCAACGCGCAGCCGCTGTCTACGCTCGACTGGCCGAGTGGATCCTCTGGATTTTGTTACCCTTGGTCGCCGTCATGATGCTCGCTGGATCTTTGATCCTACTGATCTATGGTCCAGCGTTCAGGCAAGGCGGCGCCTGGCTCGGGATCGTTGGCATCGCGTGTGCCACAAACGCGTTTGTGTCGTTGGGTGAAACCGTAATCATGGTGCAACGGCCGCACTTCAACCTTCTGAATTCTTCCGTCACGTGTGCGGTAGCTTTCGGGGCAAATCTCTGGCTGATCCCTCGGTTCGGACCGACAGGCGCAGCCTTTGGCATTCTGCTGCCCTACGTCATCCAAGGCATCTTGCGTTACGGAGTGCTGCGCCTGGTCTTTCGATGGCGCAATCCGTGGAGCAGCATCCGTGTACCGATCTTTACTGCAATCGTCGCTTTTGTCCCGGCGCTGATCTGTCGTTTGCTTCTGGATGGGGTCCCCGGACAAGTCGTGGCCGGCCTTGTCTTCCTCGCAATCTTCGGCATTGGATGGTTGTACCACAGGCGCTCGGCCAAGCTGGCGTCATGAAGCGAGTCTTTATTACCGGCGCGAGCTCGGGCATTGGTCTCGCCGTTGCGAAGCTACTGGTCGCTCAAGGTCACAATGTATGGGGCACGTCGCGCGACTTGGAGCGTATTCCTAAGATGCCCCGATTGCATGCGGTACGCCTCGACTTGGGCGATCCGCGTTCTGTCGGGAATGCGTTCAATGTTGCGCTGGCGGAAGCCGGCCATTTCGACGTTTTGATTAACAACGCTGGAGGAGGGCATTTTGGACCGGTCGAGAATCTTTCCGAAAAAGAAATCGCAACCCAGTTTCAAATTCTAGTTTTCGGGCACGTGCAGTTAATGCAGCTCGCCTTGCGCATGATGCAAGCACGAGGAGAAGGTTTGATCATCAACATCACATCGCTGGCCGGCCGGCTTCCGGTTCCGTTCATGGCCGCTTACAACGGCGCCAAGGCGGCGATGGCATCCTTCAGCATGTCGGTCCAACTGGAGTTGCCTGATTCGCGAGTGCGCATCGTGGATCTCCAACCGGGTGATATCTGCACTGAATTCAACGAAGCCGTGACGAAGAGCGAGCGCTACGACCCACGATATGCGGCAAACATCGCCAAAACCTGGGACGCAGTTGAACGCAATATGAAGAACGCACCGAAACCAGATTTGGTTGCGCGGCGGGTTTGCGAACTTATCGAGCAGAAGAGCCCACCGCCGCGCATAACGGTCGGCGACGGATTTCAAACAAAGGTTGCACCGTTGATTTTCAGATTTCTTCCGCAGCGCGTCAGGATTTGGGGTCTTAAGAGATACTACGGCATATGACTGCTATCGCCGAAGCCGTGATTTTGATGGCCGGAGAGGGCTCGCGTTTGCGCGGCGACAACAAAACATTCCTGAAGCCGCTCGTGCCGGTCCTTGGTCGCCCGTTGATTTGTTACACGATAGACGCGCTGATCTACGCAGGAATAACAAAGGCCAATTTTATCGTCGGTTACCAAAGCAGTCGAATGACCGTGGCGGTCAACCAGTTGATTCCATCGGAGCTTGAGGCCTGTTTCATCGAAAATCGCGATTGGCAAAAACAAAACGGCATTTCAGTTCTTGCGGCGGCCGATCACGTGACGTCGCCGTTTCTTTTAACGATGAGCGACCATTTGTTCGATCAATCAATTGTCGATCTTCTGCTGCGCAACGCCGTTCCCGACCAACTCAATCTCGCGATCGACCGAAAGCTGGATTCGATTTTCGATGTCGATGACGCGATGAAAGTTCGGACTGCGGGGGACCAAATCTTTGAGATCGGCAAAGATTTAACAGCGTACGATGCGGTGGATACTGGTCTCTTTATCTGTCCGCCAGACATTTTTGATTACCTTGAGCGAGAAAAGTGCGCCGACGATTGCAGTCTTGCTGACGGAGTACGAGCAATGGCAGTCGATCGTAGAGCGCACACAATTGATATTGGCCCGGCATGGTGGCAGGACATCGACACGCCGGAAATGCTTTCGCAAGCGGGAAAACACTTGCGGAGGCGAGTTCCGCGGACCAAGCAGATCCGAAAAGACAGCTAGCTACCGGTCGCAACCGGCTGGCTTCGCCAGTTGTCGAATAAACTGGCTGAGCGCGAGCAATTCAGGGTACAGGTTGGGTTGCAAGTTTTGTAGTTGTAAAACTGCTCCCGCAAATCTTTCAAGGTGTAATCCAGCAGCGGCTTGGACCACACGTTTCGGGTTTGTGAACACCAGTTTACTTTCCCGTGCTCATCCACGTAAAGATACCGGCTGCCGGCGCGACATTTGAAGGGTGCGGGGCGGCCGCGCACGAGTCTTTCGCGGTAGCCGGAGAATTCCGGCCATCGCTTTGGAAGCTTGTCTACGATATCCTCAAAGGCTTTCAACTCTTCACTGCTTAACTTGAGTTGCCCCTGGCTGTCGTGCACTAGAAGCACGCGGGCACCAAAGCCGAGCTGACTTACGAAGGAGACGACTTCCTCAGCTTCCTCTGGAGGAGATGCGCCGATTACGGCACTAATAACTACTTCAAATCGCGCAAGATCCCGTAACCATTGCAGGCGTTTCTTCAGGTTGTTGAGAACCTTTTGCGTCGTTTCGTTCGCCTGAACGCCATCGATGGAAAGCTGCATTCTTTGTAGTCCGGCCGCATTGAGGGTTTCAATTAACTCTGGCCGCAAAAAGAAACCGTTCGAGATCATGCTGGTGCGGTAGAAGCGAAGGTCGCGGCTGGTCCGGATGAGCCGGGGAAGCTCCGGATGCATTGTGGGTTCGCCGCCAGTAAGACAAACCCCAAACGTTCCGAGTGCCTTCAGTTTCCGGAGGCGTTGCTCCAGTATTTCTACCGGCACGGGATCACTAGTCTTGTCATACTCCGAGCAATATCCGCAGGACAGATTACAGCGCCGGATCACGACCACCTGTGCCAGAAACGGGCTGTAGCGAAGGCGAAAAAACGTGCTTGGGACCATTAGAGATGACATCGGAGTGAAACTTTGCTCAACCACTGGACTTTCCCACCGAGTCAGGCCAGGAGCAAGATGTGCTGATGGGAAACAGGGGCGGACTTGCGGAGCTAGCGCAAGGTGTCTACTAATTATGACGGCCGGAGCGATCCTCTAATCCGCGGCTTAGTATCAAGCAAATCACGATGGCTCATGAATGCGTTGTCCTGGCCGATTATCCCGGTGAGTCGGTCAAGCTCTGCGGAATCTCGATCCTGGAGCGGCTGCTGCGTAGTTTGCAGCGCAGCGGAATTACGCGGGTGATTGTTCTTTCCAGCACGCCTGACCGGATTGCAGCGCAATTGGCTGAACCGCTCGGGCCCCGCGCGCAGTTGGTTCTGACCTTTCGCAAGCGAACGGACGGACCGGTAACCATCGAGCAGGTCGTGGACATCTGGCCGGACGCCGCTGACCTTCTTCTCGTGGTACGAGGCGATACCGTTTTTGACGGCCGCCTGTTACACTTGCTCGCGACCCAAAGTTCGCAAACGGTCCTGGTCGATTCGGCTGTGCCGTCGAAACTTCAACCGCTGGTTCTTGCGGCTCCAGACGTGCTGCGCGGAAGGCTTTGTGGTGTGGCATTGCTGCAACGCGCATGGGTTTTGACCCAGAGTGGTCCTCTGGGAAAGGCGATCAACAACGGCCTGGAACAAAACGCAATTCCAGCAATCGATGTGACCAGCCAACCCTCCTACTCGCCGGCGTTGCGGCGAAAGCTCAGACCGTTTTGGTTTCCCGCGCCGCTCCCAGACCAGGTCAAACTTGCGGAAAGCATTCTACTCAACTCAGTGCAAAAAGGTACGCAGGATCTTCCCGCGCGCATTCACGCGCCACTCGAAACTTTTCTCATTTCAAAACTTTGCAAAACCACCATCACACCCAATCAGCTCACAGTGTCCTGGATAATCTTAGCTTTTGGCACTGTGATTCTTTTCGTGACCGGTCACCTCATTGGGGGAATCGTGCTCGCATTGACCATCGGCATTCTCGATGGTCTCGACGGCAAGCAGGCCCGAATCAGGGTCGAGACATCTAGGACGGGAAAAATCGAGCATTGGTTCGATTCATTCTTCGAAGTCGTCTGGCCGACAGCACTGGCGTATCACTTCTACGTCTCGGGTCAACTGCCTAACGCTTTTTTTTACTTGGCTCTGCTGATCGTGGCAGAGGCGCTCGATGGCATTGGCAAACTAGGGGTTTACACGCCAGCCGCGAAATCGCTGGTTGCACCCGGACTTTTCGATCAAATCATCCGTTTAGTAGGCGGGCGGCGCAATATTTATGTCTGGGTCCTAGCAGTTTGTGTTGCTTTTGGCATACCGGAAAAAGCGCTCGTAGTTATGGCATTTTGGGAGGGCGCAACCGCCGCGGCAGATCTCCTGCACTCTTGCTGGATACGTTATGCTCTCTGGCGCCAGAGCTTCCAGTGATCTGCCGTTAGAGTAACGACCTCGTGTAGATCCGATACGTCTTGTAGCGCTCCGCGCCCATCGCTTCGATAAAGCGATTGACCATCACATTGTCCTCCAGCGTCATACTAAGTTCACCAGTGAACCCGCGTTTGAACGCTTCATCCATCACTTGGAGAACAAGCATTTCGGCAATTCCGCAACGACGATATTTTTCGACCACGCCGAGGGCGACGAGCCGGCCGGTCCGAATTTTAGTCCTATAATATAGCAGTTTTAGTAATCCGATCGGGAGACCGAGCGTTGTCAGGCGCCCATTGATATGACGCAGGGCAACGTTGATGTCCGGAACCCCGATGACGAAGCCGACCGGCTCATTTCCGATTTCCGCAATCAGCGTTCCCGGCGGGACGAGTAATGGCTTCATCTCTTTCGCCATGTGTTCGAATTCAGCTTCAGTAAATGGAACGAAGCCCCAATTTTTTTCCCACGCTTGATTGTAGATCACACGAATGCGCCGGGCTTCGCCGGCCATATCTTTCAGATTGACCGGACGAATGCGCACGCCTTGCTTCTCCGCTCGCCCCCTCGCCATCTCGCGCAATCGCTCAGCCGACGCCGGAGCCTCTGAAAACCACCACGCGTACCAATCTTTCGCTTTGGTAAAATCGCAACCCTCGATCAGATCGGCATAGTAGGGCGGATTGTGCGCGGTCAATAGGGTGGGCGGGTGTTGAAATCCGTCGATTAGTAATCCGCAAACATAGTTCGTGGAGTAATCGATCGGTCCCATAATCTCATCCCGACCTTTGCCACGCACCCATTCGGCCGCCGCGCGAAAGAGCGCCTCCGCTGCTGCACGGTTGTCGATACAATCGAAGAGACCGAAACAACCGACGTTTGATTGATGGAGGGAGTTATAATTCGGGTCATCGCTCGCCATGATTCGGCCGACGATTTCACCATTGCGTTTCGCCAGAAACAATGTCGCGTCGCCGTGTTTATAGAAGGGATGACGTTCTCGATCGAGAAACTCCTTGCGCTCGATCAGCAGCGGCGGCACCCAGGCCGGATCGTTGCGATAAACGCGCCAGGGAAAGCGGATAAAACCGTTGCGGTCTGCGCGCGACCGCACTTGCGAAACCTTAATCTCGGACACCAATGGCAAATCCCTAACGTGTCGTCGTCACCAGTTCCAGCAGCGATTGCGACATGTTTTCCTGACGATAAAGCAAGTACGCGAGCAGGACATTGAAAACAGTAACCTCAAGCCAGAAGTACCAAACAGGGTCACCAATAAAGAGGAGGGTAAACAGAATAAGCATCCGCGAGTTCGTCATTAATAATCCCCATAACTTAAACATTGGTCTGCTAAATCTTTGGTACCGTGCCCTGAACCATTCCGGAATCCCTTGCGGAAACGATCGAATTGCTATTTCCCGCAATCTTTTCAAATGGGGTGAAAGCATTTCCTGTTGCCGGGTGAAATTCCAATAGAGCGCGAGCAACAACTTGTGCCAGGACTGATCAGGCCAACTGAGTCCTCGATAATCCGAGCGCAGCGCCGCGGAAGAATCCAACTCCACAAATGACTTGCCTTTCACAAAATAAAGATAGCTCGTGCGGTAATAATCGGCGGCGGCACCTTGCAAAGCATGGCTAATTCCGGCGGCGATCGCCAAAAGACAAACCAAGGGTGATGCTCCTTCAACCAAATAGCGAAGAGCCAAATGGACATAAATACTAACGAAAACGAGATGATCAGCCAGACTGTCGATGATGCGGCCCTCACGGCTGCCCGCCCCAGTCAGGCGAGCCAATTGGCCATCGGCGTTGTCGAGAGCATTCGCGCAGACATGTAGCGCCATGCCGGCGACATTTATTCCCAGGTTGCGATAGAAGTAGAGATGACCCGCCATCACACCGCATAGACACCCGAGCAGGCTTACACCTGCCGGCGTGATTTTCAGCCGCGCGAACACTTGCGCCAGCCAATATCCAATGTTGCGATAGAAATAAAGATCGAGAACGCCTTCGACCTCGCGCGCCTTATGAGTCGTTTCCGGAGCAGCCGGTTGTTCGATAATCTGCATGGGCATCAAAAGCCAATCCTAAAGGAAAGTTCCGCAGTTTGCAGCGCAGCCGGGGCTAGGGCGTGCTCAACCTTCGACAGGGTTCGGCCCTACTTTCGCGTCGTCCTGAAAACGTAGTCCCAAAGCGGCGAGCTAACCCCATAACCGGCGTGATCATCCATATAATGATGCCGAAGATGGTACTGTTTCAGCCAAAGCCAGATTCCTCGTTTCATAGGAAAATGGTGAATCGCATAATGGATCGAGTCGTAACAGATATAACCAAAGCCGAATCCGGCAGACACCGGCGGAGCGAAGTGGCCCATGGTTACGGCGAAAAAAATCCAGAATACAACCGCTAGCGGAATGCTAACGCTCGGCGGCATGACCAGGCGGGTGGCGTCATTTGGATAGTCATGATGAACACCGTGAACAATGAAGTGTAGTTGCTTGCCCAACCGGCTCTTGGGCTCGTAATGAAAAACGTAGCGATGAACAATATACTCGAGCAACGTCCAACAAAGCACTCCCACGAGAAAGAGCCCGGCGACGACTAAGACGGGAAGGGCATTACGCCACAGGGCGGCGTAAAGCATATACCCAACCACCGGCAGGTAGAGGATCAAAGGCGTAGCCGGATGGACGTGGGAAAAAAACTCCATGAAATCGCTCTTAAACATTCGGACACTTTCGTTCTTGTTCGAGACGTAGAGTCTTTCCATAACTTCAAACTCCAGCGATCTCAGGTTCGACGGTGATCGTCTTCTGCCGATTCATGGTGGCTCCTCGGACCGTTGCCGCCGAATTGCTACTTCGTTTCATTCGCTCGATTCGCGAAAACAATGTGTAGTGTTCATCGAAGATGAACTGAAAGAGTAACCCGCTCCAGGATGGATGGTACTTCAAACAATCGTAAAATTCCGGCGCCATCGCGCGGAGTTTGGGCAGGTTGTTCCATGGGATCGATGGCAAATCGTGGTGTTCATTGTGATAACCCATGTTGAGACAAACTCGATTGATCGGGCCGTAATAACTATAGGTCTCCTGGTCCGGATCGTTTGTGTAGTGCTCTTGTATCCAGCGCGCGCCTACCGGATGAAGCCCGATCGAAAAGAAAAAGGAAAAGGCGAGGTATAACAGGCCGGCCCAGCCGCAGAAATAAACGACACCAATGTCATATAAAACGGCGGCGACCAGATTCACGGAAAACCATCGGTCCCACATCTTGATTGCTCGCAAACGCGGCGGGCGTGTTAACTGAAAAACGGGGAAAAGCATTAGCCAAATTGCTTTGCGATACCATTTGTTCCCAACCAAACGGGCTTCCCAGTGATTGGCCAAATCAGCGTCCCACTCATAATCCCCCTGATGCGAATGATGCTTTAAATGATAAATCCAAAAACCCATCGCTCCCGGGGTGAGATTCGCTAAGTCGGCAAGAATCGCCGTTAGCCTGTTCCAGCTGCGCCGCCGAAAAATCAAATTATGCGTGGCGTCATGGATGATAACGTAGTTGGCGTGATTAGCGAACGCGCCTATGCCGTAGGCAACCAGCAAACTGAGCCACCAAAAACCCAACCCGAGCTTACCCATCCCATAGGCAATCGCGGTTTGCAGCGCCACAACCGAGAACGCAACCAACCCGGTATAAGGATTCCGCTCCATCAATCGTCGGACTTCCGGGTGTGCTTTGATAATCGCACGTGCCCGTGCCGGATGGGGCTGATCTTGTTCCGACTGGAAAAAAAATTCCCGCATGACGCCGAGATTAGTTTCCTAACATGAAAGTAATGAAAAAGCCATTTGTGAAAAACGACGCCAACACAGGCGCGATTGAGAACGCGCTGCGGCAAAACGGTTCACCTGATAGAACGTTGAAGGAAACGCGCAGCACGAATCTTACGCGTGTTGCAAAAGAGCCGGAGCCAGTGTGTCCGCGATAATATTGAGCGCCTCGTCGAGGTCCGCGCGAGTGTGGTTGGCTGTCACACAGGCCCGGAAACAAATTCGATCCTCCGGGACTGCCGGATAATCCACTGGCGCGACCCAAACACCGCGCCGGCGCAATTCGTGACCGAGATGGTACATGCGCGCTCGATCGCCGATGACAAGCGGCATGATGTAAGTGGTTGAGTTGCCAGTATCAATGCCGATCGAGTTCAACTGCTCACGAAAGTACTTTGCATTATCCCAGAGCCGCACTCGCAATTGCGGTTCACGTTCGGCAATGTCGAGCGCCTTCAACGCTGCAGCCACGATAACCGGCGGAAGGGCACATGAATAAGCGTAAGAGTGTGCGTAGTAACGCAAGTAATCCAGTGTCTCGACTGCACCGGTCACGAAACCGCCAACGGCGGCGAAGGCTTTCGAAAATGTTCCATAAACAAGCGGGATGCGAGTTTCGACTCCAAAATGCTCGGCTGCTCCGCGACCGTGTGTGCCGCAACCAAGCATCGAGTGCGCTTCGTCAATAAAAACGCTGGCACGATATGATTCGGCTATATCGAGCAAACCTTTCAGGTTCGCGAAATCTCCATCCATTGAATAAATGCCCTCAACAATCACCAGCTGACGCCGGCCTTTTCGTCGGCGGAGCGCGGCATCGAGTGAAGCCAGATCGTTGTGCTCAAAACGATCCACGCGCGAGCGCGACAAAACCGCGCCGTCGCGCAAGCTCAAATGCGATCGATTGTCGAGAATCGCAACGTCCGTTTTTCGAAGTAGCCCGGAGATTGTGCCCAACGCGCCGCCAAAGCCACTGTTAAAAAGCATTGCATCCTCACGCCGGAGAAATCCCGCGACGCGGCGTTCCAACTGCCGATGTAGATCAGTCATTCCTGATAGCAGCGGGGAACCACACGCGCCCAAGCCATATTTCGCGAGGGCATCTCGCGCAGCGCTAATTACTTCCGGATGATTAGCCAGCCCCAGATAATTGTAAGAGCAAAGATTGATGACCGAGCGCGGACGGCCTTCGTAGTTAATAATGGTGCGGGCATCGGCGGTGGCGAGCATCTCGGGCTCGTAAATTGTGGCCTCCCAGGCACCGGCGTGCCGCCACTGTGTAAATGCCAAAGGCGGTATCAGCGGATCATCGCTATCGCCGACTACGAAATCAGCAAGACTAAGTTTTGCGTCAAATTCCTGGACTGACTCCCGACGATTCAAGTTGGTACTCATGACGATTGGACTGCCGATTCCTTGGTAATTGCGACTAAATCCGGGCGAGCATGCTCCGAGAGTATCGCCTGAGAAGAGAGAAATGACTCCAGCCCGATGACGCCGTTGGCTGGGAAAAACAATTGGTGTTTCAATGGCAACTCGTTGCCCATTTATTTAAGATCAATCCTTAAGGAATTCTCGGCTGCATCCGTAGCTTGGTCTCGCAGGCCACGCTCCCTTTGCATGCCGGGAAGTTCGGTATCGGGGCTGCAATTTTATCGCCTAAAACGACCACAGCAAGATTTTAGTTGCAGCCTTCAGGCGATCACTAATTCCCGGACACGAACTTCAGCTCAGTGATCGATTATCCGCAGCGACGGTTCGTTAATCAATACGCCCGCGGTCGTTAGTCGTCCGGTCCGGTCAATTTCCTCTCGATCCATAACGCGAAGAGGCGAATAGGTGGCTGTGCCGACGCGAGAAACCTTGATGCGGTGCGGGATGCGCGAGCCCGTGACGAAAATGAGTTCTTCTTTTGTCTCGGCTTGGGGCGAAGCCTGCTTCGCACCAATAATCCCAGGGCGGTTCGCCGCAAACTCGCTGAGGCGGTTTCTGACAATGAACCGCGTCCTCCGCCCGCCGGTTTCATTAAATCGGCACATCCGAGCCGGACTCGCGATGGAAACAGCCCCGACTAAGGCCGGGATTGTCCGGTGGCGAACCGCTCCTTGTTTTTAAAACTTCTTGGTCAGGCGCCAGTACCAGAAGCGATTGGTCGCATCGTATGTGAAGCCCGGATAACCGACAGCATTACCACCTTCACCGGAGGCGAATGGAGGATCGTCATCGAACACGTTATTGATTCCGAAAGTAATGGTTGTGCCCCGGACCATGCGCGCCCAGCAGGAATTGTTCACTTCGGTCGAAACGGTTTCCTTCGCAACTGGAGCCTTGCCATCCTTGGGTGGCGCTTCCTTTGAATAGCCGGCTACAGGTCTTTCTTCAACCTTCGCAACGAGGTCGGAGAAATCATAGGAAAACTGCAGGTCAAGCCTGAGCGTTTTACCGACCTCGTGCGGTAGAATTTTGGGGTTGAGTTCCTCGAAACCGGAGATGTAGCGAACGGTGGCCGCAGCATCAAAACCTTTCCAGGCCCAATCGAAACGCGTCGTTCCTCTCCATTTGTACCAACCCTCATTCGAAAGACCCGGATCAGTGGTGAATCCCGCCAGGTTGGCGTCGGGAGAACCGAAACCGAAAGCTGTCTCACCTTCGGGAAACGCGAAGTGATAGAGCCACGTCCATTCGGTCAGGAAGGTAAATATCCCCAGCGGCAGAGGCCGCTGGTATTGAAGGGTGAAATCAACCCCGTTAGCTTCCTGGAACCCGAGATTCATATTTGGAGCGATGATGCGGGTAATGCCGCCGCCGATGTCGCGCTCAACCACTTCTCCTGGAAGCAGGTTTCCCGCTTGCTCGCGTGCGAGAATTTCATCCGCTGGAGGAGAACCAATGACGCCTTCGCGCCTTACGCCCCAGGCATCCACCGAGTAGGTCAAACCGGGAATATATTTCGGGGTCCAGACAAAACCCGCGCTGTAAGTCTCGGAGTCTTCCGGCTTGAGGTTTTTATTACTGAGCACAAGGAAGTTCGTCTCCGGTTCGAATGCGCCGCCATTCTGTGGATCGTGCGAGAGCTTCAGCCCCGAGATCGGTGCGGCAAATAATTCTTCGAGAGTCGGCTCACGAAAACCCTGACCCCAGGTCGCGCGCAGAGTCAGCTGTTCGTCGAATGGTTGCCAACGAATGCCAACTTTTGGCACGGCCACGTCGGTATCATTATTACGAAACCGCTCATAGCGACCGGCTGCCGTAATTTCGAGCGAATGGAAGCCAGGAATTGCATTCTTGGGGCTGAAGACCGGAATATTAGCCTCGACATAAAATGCGAAGGACTTTCTGCCGCCGTGGGCGGTGGGGACGGGCGAGTTGCCGGCGATATCGCCGGCAACATTCAGTGGATCAGGATTCTCCTCTAAAGTTTCGCGACGAAACTGGCCGCCAATCGCCATACCAATTCCGCCGGCCGGCAATTCGAAGAGCGAGGTGGTGTAGATGCTTCCGTCGATTGTCCAGAGCTTGGAGGTGTCCTCATCTTTGGGCTTGGCCGTGGCAAACGCTACCGAGGCCTGGTTGGAAGCGATTGGAACGTGAAAATCGCCGAAAGGATTAAATGGAACGGTCGTTCCGATGAACTGCGAGGAGGCCGGATCAAAGATCGGATCGTTCGCATTCAAGATGCGATTAAATCTGGAGATGGATACCTGATCTCCAGTCTGAATATTATGTATCTGGCTGTAGCGAAAACCGGCGTCGTATCCCCAATTGCCGTCGAACAGCTTGTCGCCCTTTATGCCAACGGTAGCCAAATAAGCGTCCGTGGTGTTGTCGAACAATCGATTACCGAACTCGGACAGACGTGCCCGAGTGCCGCCGGAAATGATTTGATGGAATGGGTTAAAGGGATTGAATGCATCCGCCGGGACGCCAGTTTCAACGTGCGTAGGCGTGTTTGGTGGCTCGGCGCCGGGCGCAATTGGCGTATCCGGCGGAATGGCCAGGACCACCTGACCCGCGGTTTGGAAGGATCCCGTGGCGGGCGGCGCCAGCTCGTTATGTGCTTGGACATTCTGATACATGAAGTCACCGTAAAGGACGGCCTGATCTTCACAGAACTTGTGCTCGAAATGCGTGTAACCGCCCCAGCGTTCCGAACTCGGGAACGACAACGAGAATTGGTTAAAGTTGAAACGATTGAGGCGACTCGTCCCAAATTTGTAAGCGCTCGCCGGAGCTAACCCGTTAGTAAAATCTGGCGCGGCTGCGAATTCAGTTCCGCCCGGGTTCAGATTTTGTCCGCCAGCGGCAGCAGCCACGTCGCTGCTTAGCTGAAGATTATAAGGGCTCGCGTTCGAACTGAGGAAGGGCGGGACGGCCGAATAACTTCGGTCCCGATTGGCGATTGCGTTGCGATGATAATAATTCATCGCACCGGCGATTTCCGTTTTGCCGTCGCCGACGCCGAATATGGCGGACGCTTGAAACAGACCGGCGTCCTCGTGCTCGGTGTTGCCGTATTCTATAGTGGCCTCGGCGCCGTTGTAGTAGTGCCGCATCTTTAGGTTCACCACACCAGCGACGGCATCCGCGCCATAAACGGCAGAAGCACCGTCCTTCAGAATTTCGATGCTCTCAACGGCAGCTAGCGGGATCGAATTCAAATCTACAAACATCGTGTTGACTGGACCCGGATTATTCCCAACGGGATATGGAGCAACCCGGCGCCCATCGATGAGGACGAGAGTCGCTCTTGGATCCAAACCCCGGAGCGAAACTGCGGCCGCGCCCACGGCGGTATTGGAGCCATTCTCATTATTTGAAACGGGAATAACGTTTGAGGTAACGATCGGGAGACTGAGCAGAAATTCCTCGGTGTTGCGCTTGCCTGATTTCTGGATGTCTTCGTGGCTGTAATTTTCCACCGGGTTCGGACCGACCTCTTCGGCGGTCGGGATGTTCGAACCGGTGACAATGACGCGCTCGGCTGTGGCTGTGGCCGCGGCCGCGGGCAAAGGATTTCCCTGCGCGTCGCGACCAGGCGAACCAGACGGAACTTGCGCTGAAACAGTGAAAACGATGGCGAAAAAGATCGCCAGCAGAACCAAAACATTGCGGACCAATCCGCACCCCAAGAGTTGGATATTTTTCATACAGGTTAGGCTTTGCCGCGAGGAATACGAAAAACGACCGACAACGTTCAATGTTTTTTTGCTTTATTTTTTTATTTGTGCGACTGCCGTCTATAATTGCCACAACGCAGTCACGTGCAGGGATATGGTATCGCGCTATCAGATTGTTACACCGCTCGACTGCCAAAATACCATCGGACACTGTAGCCGCTTCGCCGTGCGTCGAGTGGGTGCCGCGCGAAGAAACACGCCGTCGGTATTCCCTTAGGCAAGCATCCTTGTGTCGCGCTCGTGGGTGCATTAAGCTGCGCCGCAGTTTTTGCCGGCATAGCTCAGCTGGTAGAGCAGCTGATTTGTAATCAGCAGGTCGTCGGTTCGAATCCGTCTGCCGGCTTTCGCTATTAAATGCTAAAGGGACAAAAGATTGTCGTCGTAATGCCCGCTTATAATGCGGCCCGTACTTTGCGCCAGACTTATGAGGAAGTCATCGCCCACGACATCGTCGACGAAATCATCTTGGTCGATGATGCGAGCAATGACCAGACCGCCGCGATTGCGCGCACCCTCGATCGCGTCCGGGTTGAGGTCCATCCACAAAATCGCGGCTACGGCGGTAATCAGAAAACCTGTTATCGACTTGCGTTGGCTGCCGGAGCAGATGTCGTCATCATGCTGCACCCGGATTATCAATACACGCCGACACTCATTCCCGCGATGGCATCGATGGTGACGAGCGGGCTTTACCCCTGTGTGCTGGCTTCCAGAATTCTCGGCGGCGGAGCGCTCCGTGGCGGCATGCCGTGGTGGAAATATGTTGCCAATCGTTTTCTGACCTTGAGCGAGAATATTCTGCTCGGAGCCAAGTTATCCGAGTATCACACTGGTTATCGCGCTTTTGCTCGTGAGTTACTAGAAATCCTTCCCCTGGAGAAGAATTCGGACGACTTTGTCTTCGATAATCAAATGCTGGCACAGATTATCTGGCTGGGCCGTCCCATTGGCGAGATCACCTGTCCGGCGAAGTACATGCCGGAAGCCTCGTCGATTAACTTTCGAAGAAGCGTGAGGTACGGGCTGGGCTGTCTCAAGGTAGCGATTGATTTCATCGTCGCACGCCGGAGTGAAAACGGAACCATCTTCGAACGATTACCTCGCGCGGTCTAGCGACAAAAGCAAAACACCGAACATCCAACATCGAACATTCTAATTAGGATCAACGGGCAAGATGCCCGTTTGCGACACAGGCGAGACGCCTGTGCTACTGATTCAGCGCCAATCTGAGCAATCCCATTCCAGTAGCGTTTCCAGCCGGCCGATATCACTTTTCAAAATCTCCCACACTGTTGCTCGCTCTTCCGCGCGGATTTTGCGCGAATATGGGATGTCGTGTGCTTCGACGGCGCGAAATCGCACCGGCGACAAATTCAGAAAACGAAAGACCTCATCAACCATTTCACGCTGTCGCGCGCGGAATGTCTCGTATTTAAGGATAAGGAATCGGCCCCGCGGAAATAGGCGAAACGCGCGCTCCAGCTGTTCGGCGTAGCGGCCACGATCCAAATAAGAAAATTTCCGTAGCTGTTTGGGCGCTACATCGGCGATTCGGCGCGACTCTGCCTGGACCGCTTCAACGAAATCGAACGGTTCATGCCCGCGCGACCGTTGCATATTCCACTGCGAAAATGCTCGTTCAATTGGATTACGCAGAATGACGATGAATTTCATCTCCGGGTTGTAATTGCGGATGCGAGGCAAGGCCGGCCGCCAATAAAGATAAATTGGAGTGTTCTCGCCTGCGATACTACCCGCGCGTGCTGGCCGAAACATTTCGTGCAACGGTCCATAAGAGACGTTGCCGCCGGCGAACAAGTCGTCGTTGTCAAAAAAATGCACCTCTTTCTTGACCGGAAGTGCAATGCGTGGGTGACGCTTGAGGTAGTAATTCAGTGCTGTCGTCCCCGATTTCTGCGCCCCCGCCACGATAAAGTCCAGTTTCTGAATCGGGCGTCTGCCAAAACCGAACATCACCAAATGTACTATATAATAGGAAGGCCTGCTTTGATGCTCTTCATTCTCTCGCCGCCAGCAAAGTGAAGCAGCTCGAGAATCTCGCCACGCAATTGGAGGAACTCCGAACTGATACGCTGACGCGGCCGGTCCAGCTCGACGGGAATGATCTGATCGATTCTTCCTGGGCGAGGTGTCATGATGATGATCCTATCGCTCATGTAAATCGCTTCATCGATGTCGTGAGTAACAAGCAAGGTCGTACTCCGGCGTGCAGACCAGAGACGCAGCACTTCATCCTGCATGCGCATCCGGGTAAAGGCGTCGAGCGCGCCCAGTGGTTCATCGAGGAGAAGAACTTTGGGATGATTGATTAGGGCGCGAGCCAGAGCCACCCGTTGGGCCATGCCGCCAGAGAGATGATGTGGGTAAGCATTGGCAAATGCTTCCAACTCCACCAGCCGCATGAATTCATCGACCTCGGTCTTTTTCTCCTGAAGTAATCCGCGCGCGACGAGCCCGGCCTCGATGTTACGTCGCACCGTCAGCCACGGAAAAAGATTCGGATCTTGGAAGACCAGGCCACGCTCTGCGCTTGGCCCCCGAATCGCATGTGAGCCGATGAGAAGCTCTCCCGCATCAACTGTTTCTAACCCTGCGATCAGCCGCAAAAGAGTCGACTTCCCGCAACCGCTCGGTCCTATGAGCGATACGAGCTCGCCGGCCGCCAGTGTGACTGAGATGCCGGGCAAGACCAGCCGCCGATTAACCGGATCGCCGGGATCAGGAAAACTTTTTCGGACATCGCGAAGTTGAAGGGTGGACCCTTCAGCATCCGTCGGCATCACCATTTGATGACTCCCTTTTGCCAAACCAACATGCGGTCCCGCACTTTGAACAAAGCTGTCATGATCGTGGAAAAGAAAGCCGCCATAATGACGAGCGCGGCAAAAACTTTCCCATACTCCGCCCAGCCTTGTGCCCAACTCACATACCAACCCAGGCCTGACTTTACACCCACCGTCTCAGCAACGACCAACGTCAGGAACGAGGCGCCAAGACCCATGAAAAGTCCGATGAAAATATTCGGTAACGCCGCGGGCACCGCGACACGAAAGATAAGATAACCGCGCCCGGCGCCGAGTGTGCGCGCCACGTCGAGATAAGAGGCGCGGGTATTGGAAATACCGGAAGCAGTCAACATCGTAACCGGAAACCACACCGCCAGAGCGATGAGTGCCATGGCCGAGATCAGGGCCGATGGAGATATCACCATCGCAAGCGGAATCCACGCCGTCGCCGGGATTGGTCCGACTACTTTGAGCAACGGCATTCCCCAATACCGGACGGGCGGTGACCAGCCGATGCATAACCCGGTGATTAATCCGGCAATGACACCGAGCGCATATCCGCTAAGGAGCAGAATGAGCGAGTGCCAGGTGCTGTCGAACAGCAGCATGCGATCGCTGATGAGACTGTGCAAGACTTTGGCCGGACCCGGAAAATATGGCAGCGGAAGCAACCGCACGCCGGTGGTCAGGATTTCCCACAGACAGAGCAGCAAGGCCGCAGCCGAGAGGATTGGATGCAGGTTCTGGCGTAATCGCCGCAAACGCGGCCAGAAGATTTGCGCGGGCGCGGTAATCACCGCGATGCCAAGGACGCTGCAAAGGAAAATGGTGTAGAAACGCGTCTCCGGCGGCGGCTCGTTTTTGGAAACGATCAGGTGCACGACCAGAGCAAGCGCGACCGCACCAGCGAAGATCGACAACGTGCGCAGGCTTGCCGCTACCGAAACCGGCGGTGGCTTTGGCGGCGAGATGACAGCAGCTTCCTCATCGCCATTTCTCACAATCATGCTCGCAACGGATGCCGTTACTAGTGAGGCTGATCGGCGACCAATTTCCTCGACAAACACGGCGCGTCCGGGTCGGCCAGATTCGGTGCTTCCTGGTCGGGTTGATCAAACATTTTCCTCCGACAACAGGAACTTTCCAGATCCTTGCCGGCAAGCGCCGCGAGCAAACGAGCATCTTCATCCTCGGACAGCTGCCCGCCAGCCACGGTTTCGACAGTTAGATGCTTGATCCACTCATCTGTCACGCCGTCCAAATGCATAAAAGCACGTTTGGCTAATGCCTCGGTGTCGGTTTCGGGCGCCAGCATTTTCGCAACCTTCATTTCGCGCGCAGCAGTGTGAAGTGAATCCTCAGCCAATTGCACAGCGGGGATGTAACGCAACCGTGCCAGGGCAACGGTGTTTAGCTCGGGCGTGGAAGCGAGATACTTCTTTTCGACCGCCAGAATGGCGGCCGCCTTCGGATTCGTTTCCACCCATTTCGCGCCTTTCAAAAGCGCACGCGTGGCGGCGACGGCTGCCTTGGGATTTGCATCGACCCATTTGCCGTTGGCAATGACTTCGCAGCAGTATTCCTGGTTGTACGGTTCGTCCATTATTTGGTCGGCAACATTTCTCACTTTGCCTTCTGCAAGCAACAGGCTTCCGATGGGTTCCGAATCTGCCACCGCGTCGATTTCACCTTTGTCGATCGCCAGACCCAATTCACCCGCCGGAAAAACTTTCCAAGTAACGTCTTTTCCGGCATCGATGCCGTGGGTTCCAAAGACGCGATTCGCGAAAACGAAGGGAGGCGTGCCCATTCCCGGCACACCAATTCGCTTTCCTTTCAGGTCTTCAACAGTGTGAATATTGGTTTTCACTCCTGCTTGAACACGCAGACATCCGCGGTGGATTCCGGCCAGGAACCTTACATCCAAACCCTGTTCAATCGGTTTAAGGAAAAGCATCGTGAGATGATGAGTGATGTCGAAGCTGCCAAGGGCGAGTGCGTCCTTATAGGCGGCCCAGTTGCACTTCACCAGTTCGATCTCGAGC
Source organism: Verrucomicrobiota bacterium (assembly GCA_046732175.1). Taxonomy (GTDB): domain Bacteria; phylum Verrucomicrobiota; class Verrucomicrobiia; order Chthoniobacterales; family UBA10450; genus AV69. The sequence goes on along the minus strand of JBKPMO010000047.1, from coordinate 6,018 downwards.
CCTTCCTCCTTGAAGAACCCTTTTTCGACCGCTGCGAATATCGGCGCTTCACAGGTCAATCCGATGTAGCCCACCCGGACCTTGTTAGAAGGAGCGGACGAGGTGGCCTTTTTGTTGCACGCCGGCAACGCAGCTGCGGCCAGCAGAATCAGAAAAAGAAATCTAATCGCATTCATCGAAAATTTTTGAACCGACAGCAAATACCTGTAGCCGCTTCGCTGCGCGAAGCGAATTCCGTTTATACGGGCATGAAAAAGGGGAAATCATATTTGTAGCGGAATGCATTTCGCTTCGCACAGCAAAGCAGCTACAGCAGCGGCTAGAGCAATTGATACGGATCCACATCCACCGCCACAGCGACGTCTTCGGGCATCGGCAACTTGTCGAGGGTTTCGCGAATCAGCCGACTCAATCGCATGATGGCATTGCCTCGCAGCAAAATGTGAAAACGAAACTGGCCCTGCAGTTTTTCCAGCGGCGCCGGCGCGGCCTCGCCCACGCTGAATTCTTCCGCCAACGCTTCCCGTAATTTTCGTCGCAGCGTTTCGGCGGAAAATTTTCCGCGCTCCTGATGCGCCGAATGGACCGTGATCAGGACCGCGTGTTTGAATGGTGGAAAATCGCAGCGCTCGCGAAACTCCAGTTCCTGTTCGACGTAACCGGCGAAATCATGATGCCGCGCAAACTGGATCGAAGGCGAAAACGGCGTGTAACTCTGGACGAAAACTTCTCCCGGCGTTTCGCCGCGGCCGGCGCGCCCCGCCACTTGCGTGAGCAATTGAAACGTCCGCTCACCCGCGCGGAAATCCGGTAGATGCAGGGCCAGATCGGCATTAATGATTCCAACGAGAGTGACGTTTGGGAAATGCAGCCCCTTCGCAATCATTTGCGTCCCGACCAGGATATCGATCTTGCCCGCACGAAATGCGCGCAGCGTTTCGCGATACGCTTCCTTTCGCGACATCGAGTCGGCATCCATCCGTTTCACAACCGCATTTGGAAAAATTTGCCCGACGAACGATTCCACCTTTTCCGTTCCGAAGCCGACGTAAATCAACGCTTGCTGCCCACACTCCGGACATTTCTTCGGAACGGCGGCGGTATGCCCGCAAAGGTGACAATTCAACCGCGACATAGATCGATGAAAAGTGAGCGCGACACTGCAATTCGGACAGTCGCGGGCCTTGCCGCACTTGCGGCAGAGCAACGAAGTGGAAAAACCGCGGCGATTCAGAAACAAAATGGTCTGTTCTCGTTTTGCGATTCGAGCGGCGATCGCGTTTCGCAGTTTCTCCGACAGAATCGGAGCGCGTTCGCTCCGCGGTTCCTGGCGCAGATCGATTACGCGGATGAGCGGCATCTGGCAGTTGTCGACGCGCTGGGTCAACGTTGCGAGCTGGTACTTTTTCGTGAGCGCGTTTTGATAACTCTCCAGCGATGGCGTCGCGCTTCCGAGTAGCACGACGGCCTTTTCAATTTTGGCGCGCACCACGGCGACATCGCGCGCCTGATAACGTGGGGCCTCCTCCTGTTTGTAGGAGGTCTCGTGTTCCTCATCGACGACAATCAACCCGAGATTTTTCAACGGCGCGAACACGGCACTGCGGGCGCCAATGACGATGCGAGCGCGGCCGGAATGGACCTTATGCCATTCATCGTGCCGTTCCCCCTCGGACAAATGACTGTGCAAAACTGCGACGGCGTCCTGCGATTCCGCAAAGCGGCTTTTAAATCGCTCGACCGTTTGCGGGGTCAGCGAAATTTCCGGCACGAGCACGATGGCGGTTCGATCACGCTTCAAGGTATCTCGAATGGCATGCAAATAGATTTCCGTTTTCCCGCTGCCGGTGACGCCGTGCAGCAGAATCGGTTTGGCAGTTTCCGGTGACGCAATGGCACGCGCGATCTCCGCGAAGGCGGCGGTTTGTTCTTCGTTCAGCACTAATTCCGGCGCCGGAATAAACTCCTCACCGGCATGTGGATCGCGTACGACTGCGCGTTCAGTGATTTTGACCAGACCGCGTTTTGCCAATGCCCGTAGCGTCGTAGCGTTGAGCGACAATCGACGCAAAATTTCTGCGACCGGAAGTGGCGCGTTCGCCTTGTTTAACTCCTCCAGCAATTCGGCCTGACGCGGCGCGCGTCGCCGTAACGCCTCGATCGTCTTCAGTGACTGTTGTGCGCCGATTTCGACAAATTGCTGTTTTTTCCAACCGACCTCCGCCTTTCGAATTACCTGCGGTAACAAACTGCGCATCACTGTCTCGATTGGACAGCAGTAGTAATTCGAGATCCATCGTGCCAGCGCGAGCAGCGGCTCGCTCAGGGTCTGTCCTTCGCCAATGATCGCTTCGATCTCACGAATGCCTTTCGCATTCGTTTCCTCGAGCAAAGCGACGACGGTGGCCAAAGCACGACGATCACGAAACGGCACCCGCACCCGCGCGCCGACGCTGAGCCGTTCACCCAACAATTCAGGAATCGCGTAATCTAGCTCCCGGCGAATGGCACGATCGATAATGACGCGCGCGAATTTACTGTGCATGGTTAGGCGGCATTAATGTTGCGGTTCCTGCTCAAGCTAATCATTTGTCTGGCTCTGGCGATTGCCGCCGGATTAATTCTTCTCGCGTTCCGCTCCGGCGACGTCATCTACACCGCTTACGAGTGGATTAGTCCGGCGCGTTTTCATCAATTCGATAATCTCATCCGCACCGTGGCGGCGGCGCATGAACTCGACCCGATGCTAATGAAAGCGGTGGTCTGGCAGGAGAGTCGGTTTGATCCACGAAAAATCGGGAGTGCCGGGGAACGCGGCCTGATGCAGGTAAGCGAACGCGCGGCGCGGGAATGGGCGCGCGAAACTCAGGTCGTCGATTTCCATTCTGAGGATCTGCTCGATCCGAAAACGAACCTGGAAGCGGGCGCCTGGTATTTGCGTCGTGCTTTTCAACATTGGGAGCACCAGAAGAAACCGGCCATTTTCGCGCTTGCGGAATACAACGCCGGGGCGAGCCGGGCACAGCGCTGGGCAAATAACGATCCGGATACGCCAATGTCGGAGCAGGCCTTTCGCAAAAACATCGATTTTCCGAGCACACGCAGCTATGTCACGAGTGTTCTGCAACGTTATCAATTTTACCGGAAACGCGGCCGAATGTGACGGGTTGCAGCGGCGTTTGTGTCAAACGCCGAATTAATTAATCAGGCGCTCGTCGCGGCGAGCGGCTCGGAGCCGAGCCATTTTGCGGACAGGAAAGTTACGCGGAAATTGTAATTCAGCGAGACATGATGACGAAGGAGAAAATTGCCGAAGCGCTCGAGGAAATTGCGACGCTGCTGGAACTCAAGGACGAGAATCCGTTCAAAATTCGTGCCTACCAAAATGCCGCCCGTTCCATTGAAGCTTTTGGAGCCAGTTTCTCCGATCTGCAGAATCAGGAAACGCTGGAAAAGATCCCCGGCATCGGGAAAGCGATCGCAGCAAAAATCAGCGAACTGGCCACGACCGGCGGGCTGAAATTTCTCGATGAACTGCGAGCCGAATTTCCCTCCGCCATTCTCGAATTGTTTTTCATTCCAGGGCTGGGCGCGAAAAAAATCAAGGCGCTCTACGAAAAGCTGAAAATCAGCTCGATCGCGGATTTGCGGGCCGCATGTGAATCCGGCCGGGTCGCGGAGTTACCGGGATTCGGCGAAACGACGCAGACGAAGATTTGCAATGCCATTGCCAATCGCGCGAAGCACGCTGGTTCCTTCCAATTTGGTCAAATCGCCGCCGAGGCCGAACAGTTGCGCAGCGACCTGGCCGCACATCCCGATGCCTCACAAGTAAGCGTGGCGGGAAGTTTCCGTCGGCGCAAAGAAATCGTGCGCGATCTCGATTTCATCGTCGCCAGCAAATCGCCCGAGGCGATCACGGAATTTTTTTGTGCTCATCCCTTGGTGGAGGGCTTGATCGCGCGGGGTCCGACTAAAACGAGCGTGCGATTGAAGTCTGGAATTCAATGCGACCTGCGCGTCGTCAGCAAGGCCGAGTATCCCTTCGCGCTAAATTATTTTACCGGCAGCAAGGAGCACAACATCGTAATGCGGAACCGCGCACTCCATCGGGGGTGGACCTTGAACGAATATCGGCTTGGCCCCGCGCCCACTATCGAACGAGCCGATTCACCGGAATCGCCCGGGACGACACCTAAGGCTAAACGCCGCGCCGGACGAGTCCGAGCCGGACAGGCAAGGTCAATCACCGCTACCATTCCCAAGATCAATGACGAAACCGAACTGTATCGCGCGCTCGGCCTCGATTTTGTTCCGCCGGAGCTGCGGGAAAACTGCGGCGAATTCGAAGCGGCCGAGAACGGCAAATTACCACGTTTGATTGAGCTGGAGAATTTACGCGGGACGTTTCATTGCCATACCACGGCGAGCGACGGGCACAATTCGCTCGAGGAAATGGTCGCAGCGGCGCAGGAACTTGGCCTCGAATACATTGGCATCGCCGATCACAGCCGCAGTTCCGTGCAGGCGCACGGGCTGGATGCTGTGCGACTCAATGTCCAGCGCGCCCAAATTCAAAAACTGCAAAGCACGCTCAGCGACATTCGCGTTTTCAGTGGAATCGAGTGCGACATTCTGCGCGATGGCTCGCTCGATTTCGATGATGAGATTCTGGAGCAACTCGATTTTGTCGTGGCGTCGGTGCATTCCACCTTCAATCTCAGTGAGGCGGAAATGACCAAGCGGGTGATCCGCGCGATTTCGAATCCATTCGTCACCATGCTTGCGCATCCCACCGGACGTCTGTTGTTGAAACGCGAAGGTTACGACATCGACATTCCAGCCGTGCTTGAGGCCGCGGCAGAAACGGGAACCTGGATCGAGCTCAATGCCGCGCCCAAACGGCTCGATCTCGACTGGCGCTGGTGGCCGTTGGCGACGGAAAAAGGGGTGCGTTGTGTGATTAATCCCGACGCCCATCGCACCGCGCGTTTGCACGATCTGTGGTTTGGAATCGGCGCCGCACGGAAGGGATGGTTGACGAAGGAGGACGTGATGAATTGTCTGCCGTTGGCGAAGCTCGAAGCCGCATTAAAGGCAAAGCGGAGGGGAAATGGAGTAATGGAGTTATGATTTTCAGCGCTCGTGTCGCGACGTTCCATTACTCCAACACTCCACTACCCCACCGCTTTTCTAGCTCCAGGACATAGGTGACACCGTCCGCGTGTACGTGTTGCCTGAAGCAAAAAGACACCGGTGATAAATTTTGTTGGTTAGACTGCCTTATAACTGATGACACCGAACTGGGTCCGGCGAAGGAGTTCGAAATCGCGGCGAGCTTTTCATGCCGCCAGTTCTTTAGTCTTCCGGGTTCGTAGCGCAGCACACCTCGCAGTTTGCTTTCAATCCGTCGTTTCAGCGCAAAAGGATTGAGCGTTGCTTTAAGCTCCTCCAGCCGCGATCTGCACCGGGTCCACTCCAGGGGAATGCTTCAAGCGCTCAAATGGAGTCGCCGGCTTTTCGTAGATACGTCGCTAACGGCTTCCCTCGTCTCGGCGTCTTTTCGTTTGAGTCAATTCGTCCTGGAATACCCGTCTGAATAACAAGTGGAGTTATCATAGCAGTCCCGGTAAAATCAGGACACGGTCAATGAACGCCGAGCTGACTATACCTGATGCAGGCATGGGGTTTCCGCGTTTTTTTAAAATATGCGGATACCGGGTAAGCGCCTACAAAGTGTTTCTCTGCATCGGCATCTACTGGGGAATCCTGGTCAGTGCTGCCCTGGCCGAGCGTTCCGGAATTTCGCCACTTCGGATGGGTGCAGGTTGTCTGGCCTGCGCGATCTGCGGTTTGTTCGGCGCACGGATTTACCATCTGATTGTGTTTGCGCGTTACTATTTACGGGAAAGGTCCTGGAGCGGGGTGTGGGATTCCAAACGTGGCGGATGGAGTGTTTTCGGCGCTCTCGTTCCCATTATCCCCCTTTCGTTTCTGGCAGCCTCGGCGATTCGAGTA
>JBKPMO010000046.1:0-5037 GCA_046732175.1 Verrucomicrobiota bacterium | reverse complement strand
CGCCGTAGCAAGGCGATCGCCTTCCAGCGCTACCGCAATACCCAGATCGAAATTTTCGTTCTCGACGATACGCTCGTCTTCCAAAATGAGGCGACGGAAATGGGGATGTTTTTCCATGGCTCTCACCACTGCCCAAGCGATCATTACCGAAGGAGAAGGGGCATCTTTCCCATTTTTCCTTTTCGCTGCGTCACGCGACTTACGAAGTGCGTCCCATCGCGCGTCGATCTGCAAGTTGGCCGGGATTACGTGAAGAAGCTTGCGCGTGATCGTCTGCGATAATGCCGGTTCGATGGTTGTATCCGAGGACGTTGACCTCGGCTGTTTGAACGCACGCTCAGATACCGAGAGACCGTGGTCGGCGCCCGCGGCTACAGCGGACTCTTCGGCCGATTCCTGCGTCGCCTCTTGAAATTGACCGGCAAAGGACGGCTCGCTCGTTAGGATGGTGCCAAGCTCCTGACCGATCTCAACGGTGTCACCCACTTTCGTTTTCCATTCACCCATGACGCCGGCAAACGATGACTGAATGGGATAAACAGCTTTATCGGTCTCCACTTCGCACAGTTCATCATCATGCGAGATGGTGTCGCCGGAATTTTTCAAAAGCGAAACCACTTTTGCATTGCGAATCCCTTCACCCATCATTGGGACGGTAATACTTTGTATCCGTTTGCTGGTTTGTGTAGCCGAGGGCGCTGACCTCGGCTGAACAATTTCTGGTTCCGGGGACAAGCTGCCGCGGTCAACGCCCGCGGCTACAGTAACGCGTTCTTGTCTAGTCTGAACCGAGCGTTCGATTGCCGAGACGATCCGCTCCACATCTGGCAACGCTGCGTACTCGTAAATCGGGTTATAACCGATCACGACGTTCGCTTTACTGACCAGAATCGGCGGGCTGATCAATTCGTTCCAGAGATCGGGAATACTCGTGATGTGCGAAATGATCATCTGACCGACACTGCAATTTTCAGTGTCCTCCTGAACGACGACCAGCCGGCGAGTCTTGCGCACTGACTCCTCGATTGCGCCTTTATCCCACGGAACGATAGAGCGCAGATCGATCAGTTCGACGCTGATTTTGTTCTCGATCTTGTCCAAGACTTCCAGTGATTTCTCGACCGTGTTACCCCAGGCAACCAGCGTGACGTCGGAGCCGCTGCGCAACGTGTGCGCCTTGCCCAGCGGAACCGCGCGGATTGGTTCCGCATATTCGTGTTCCGCCCAAAGGAGATGTTTCGGTATCAGAAAAATCACCGGATCTTCCCCATGCATCGCCGCCCAGAGCAACCCGGCGGCATCAGCTGGCGTGCTTGGGATGACAACGTTCAGACCGGGATAATGCGCGAGCGCCGATTCGTTCGCCTGGCTGTGCCACAAGCTTCCGCCGGGCAGATAAGCCCCGTATGGCGCGTAAATCACAGCCGGACATTTCCAATTGCCAAACGATCGCCAGCGCAGCGTCGAGATGTTCGTGACGAGCTGGTTGAACCCCGGATAAATGAAATCGATAAATTGCAGTTCGAAGACCGGCCGCTTGCCATACGCCGCCAGTCCGCACGCGACGCCAAGAATCGTCGATTCGGCTAGAGGCGAATTGAACACCTGTCTCGGAAATTCGGTTGAAAGCTTTTGCGTAAGACGAAACACCCCGCCCTTCGGATCTTCGATGTCTTCGCCAAACAGGATGCGTCGGAAATCGTCCTTCAGGCCAACGCGCAATGTTTTATTCACCGTATCGCCGATGCGATATTTCCCAGGCGGAAGGATGTCCTTGGCAACTTTTGGAGGCAATTTGCTAACGTTAGAGAGTAACTCGTTAGGCGACGGATCCTCGGCTTTTTCCGCCTCGGCGTACTCGCGACGAATGCGCTCCTTAACGTCATTATCAAGCTTCGCGAATTCCTCAGCAGTGATCAGGCCTTCCTGGACCAATTGATCTTTCCAGCACTTAAGTGGATCTGATTTTTCCAACTCCTGCAATTCTTCGGCGCTACGATAAAGTTTCTGATCGTCAGAGCTGGTGTGACTGGAAAGGCGCTCCATCCTGATCCAGAAAAAGAAGGGCCCTCCTCCCGTGCGCATTTTTTCGAACACCTCGGCCGCGGCGTCATAAATCTGCTGCACGTCTTGTCCTTCGATTCGACGCCAGTTGTCAGGCTCGAGAACGTTAAGCGCGAGCGGATTGTTCTTCCGCGTCGGCATGCTGATGCCGTAGCCGTTGTCTTCCACGAGGAAAAGCACAGGAAGTTTTTTCTCCTTGGCGAAACAAAGGGCCTCAAAAAAATCTCCCTGGCGCGTTGCCGCATCGCCGATTGTCGTGACCACGAGATTTTTTTTACCGTCCAGCTGAATGCCCCAGGCAATGCCGCACGCGGGAAGCAACTGCGAACCGGTCGGAGTAGGCACACTCCAGATGTGCAAATCCGCGTCACTGTAGTGCGAGGGCATTTGCCGGCCGCCGCTCCCGGTGTTGCGCTTGGCAAAATATTCGAGACCGAGCTGGCGTGTTGTCATCCCGCGCCCGAGCACAAGACCGCGGTCGCGATAATACGACACGATGTAATCGTCCGGTTCCGTCTGGATCGAGACCGCAGCGAGCCCCTCGTGGCCCATTCCGGAAACATGAAAATGTCCTTTACCCTGACGATTCAGGTTCTGTTCGCGCAGGTCCGCATGACGGCTCTCCAGAATCGTGGTTAAGAGTCGGAGTTTATCTTCCTTGCTGAGGGCAGGCATACGGCATGATCTTACACGGCACTTACGGAACGACAATCAGGCGGATTTGTTTGGAAATTAAAAATGCACATCGAAAGCACAACATCAAAATTGGGAGTGATCGAGCATTACCGGGACTATCTTCCCGTTGTTGAATCGACGCCAATTGTCTCGCTGGGCGAGGGGACTACGCCGCTGGTATTCTGCCCTCGATTAAGCGAACGCGTCGGCCGCGCGGTTTTTGTCAAAAACGAAGGCGTAAACCCAACGGGCTCGTTCAAGGACCGCGGCATGACCGTGGCTGTGTCAAAGGCCATCGAGTGTGGCGCAAAAGCTCTCATTTGCGCTTCAACGGGGAACACATCGGCTTCGGCCGCGGCATATGCAGCGCGCGCAGGAATTTCGTGTGTGGTGATTTTGCCCGCGGGAAAGATTGCAACGGGAAAATTACTGCAAGCTTTTGCCTACGGGGCCAGAATCGTCGCAATCGATGGCAACTTTGACGACGCACTGCGACTTGTGCGCGAGCTCGGCCAGCGCGGCGATTTCATCATTGTAAATTCGATTAATCCAGATCGGATTGCGGGACAGAAGACCGCTGCTTTCGAAATCATTGATGCCCTGGGCGACGCGCCCGATTTTCATCTGTTGCCGGTGGGCAACGCTGGAAACATCACCGCGTATTGGGCAGGGTATCGAGAATATTATGCGCACGGTCGGTCGACGGAGCTGCCGGTGATGCTTGGTTTTCAAGCCGCAGGCGCTGCTCCAATGTTTTTCAATTGCATCATCGAAAAACCGGAAACGCTGGCGTCGGCGATTCGTATCGGCAATCCAGCAAACTGGAAACAAGCCAGCGCGGCAATTACTGAATCACATGGCGCGATTGACGTTGTTAGCGACGAAGAAATCCTTGCGGCGCAAACGTGGCTTGCGCAGCACGAAGGAATTTTTGTTGAACCTGCAAGTGCGGCGTCTATTGCCGGGCTTCTTAAATGCTGTGATTCGAAAGACGCCGCATACTCATTTCAGAAGATACCAGAGCAGAGCCGAATTGTTTGCACTGTCACGGGACATGGATTGAAGGATCCCAATGTGATCACTGCACAGATGAAAGAATTAAAAGCTGTCCCGGCGACCGTGAATGATGTGCGACACGCGATTGGACTCTAATTGCTGACGCGCGTATTCCGACGCAAATCAAATTTTAGTTTGTTTTGGAACTTCTCCTGGCTGTTCCGTAATCTAGTCACGCATGCGTCTGATTGTTCAAAAATATGGCGGCACTTCCGTTGGGACACCGGAGCGAATCTCTAAGGTAGCGCGCCGGATTCTTGAGACGCAGCGCAAGGGCTGTCGAGTTGTCGCGGTCGTCTCGGCAATGGCGGGAGTAACCGATCAGTTAATCAAGCTGGCAAAAGCTGTCTCGCCGCATCCGACAGAGCGTGAGTTGGATCTCTTGCTTGCCACGGGCGAGTGCGCTGCCAGCGCCTTGACTGCGATGGCCGTGAATGCGCTCGGTGGAACAGCAATTTCACTGACGGGCGCTCAGGCGGGAATTTTGACCGACCATCATCACACCAAGTCGCGGATCGCAAACATCAGTCCAAAGCAGATTCAGGAGATGCTGTCGGAGGATTACATTGTAATCGTGGCTGGTTTTCAGGGCCAGACGCCGGAAGGAGATACGACCACGCTGGGCCGCGGCGGTTCCGACTTGACTGCGATTGCGCTGGCGGGCGCATTGAATGCCGATGCCTGCCAGATTTTTACCGATGTTGATGGCGTGTTCACGTGCGACCCGCGCATCGTCAAGGATGCGAAGAAAGTTAGTGAACTTGCCTATGACGAGATGCTCGAGATGGCGGGTAGCGGTGCAAAGGTAATGCAATCGCGCGCGGTGGAGTTTGCTAAAAAATTCGGCGTCGAATTCGAAGTCCGGTCGAGCTTTAACAAACGGCGCGGGACAATTACCAAGGAAGAGACTCCCAGCATGGAAGACGTGTTGGTGCGGGGCATTAGTCTCGACCGGCATCAGGCAAAGCTAAGCATCGCAGGCGTTCGTGATGAGCCAGGAATGACTGCGCGGATTTTTTCAAACATCGCCGCAGCGCATATTATCGTTGATATGATCGTGCAAAGTGCCTCCATCGGCGGAACGACTGACGTTTCATTCACGATTCACGAGGACGAACTGGAAAACGCCCGCACCATCCTGATGCCGGTAATAGGTCAGATCGGTGCGAAGCGATTGAACACTTCCGCTGGCATGGCCAAGCTGAGCGTCGTTGGAATCGGAATGCGATCACACTCAGGAGT
>JBKPMO010000045.1:0-9441 GCA_046732175.1 Verrucomicrobiota bacterium | reverse complement strand
GTTTTCATTTCGATGCTATCCGGCAAGGAACAGCTCTTCAAGATGGACGTTGACGGGAAAAACATCGCGCAGCTCACACGCGATGATTCCGACCACGAAGACCCGGCCTGGTCGCCGGATGGGAAGAAGATCGCGTTTGTTCTCATCACGAAGGAACGGACGAGCATCGCGGTGATGAATGCGGACGGCAGCAACGTCGAAGCGCTCACCCCGAAGGAGCACAACACCATTCATCCCAACTGGTCGGCGGACAGCAAACAGGTGATGTATTGCACGAACGACGATGTCGCGCCGCCGAATAAAAACGAGGCGCAGATTAACGTTGTTGATCTTGCGACCAAGAAGATCACGCCGGTCATTACCGGCGGCATCAACACGTACGGGTCATGGTCGCCCGATATGAAACAGATCGCCTTCCGGAAAATTATCGGCGAGGAGAATTCGGAAGGTTTCGCGGCGAACGCTGACGGCTCGAATCAGCGGAATGTGACGAACAATCCGTTCTTCGACGGCTGGCCGGCGTGGTCGCCTGATGGTCGGAAGATCGCGTTCGCATCCAATCGCCGCAGTCACGGCTATCAGATTTTTGTAATGGACGCGGATGGCGGCAACGTGCGTCTCATCGCCAACACTGAAGGGCGCGGGACCGCACCGCGCTGGTCGCCAGATGGAAAGAGGATCTATTTCACCAATTGCGTGGAGAAAGATTACGGAGCGGATTGCGAGGTCTTAATGGCGGGGTCGGAGCCGAAGCCATTGAAGGCGAATTGAGTCTGCCGCCTGAGACGGCGACAGCTACAACGCTGTCGCGGCAGGCGTGTCGCCTGTATTTTGTTCGTCTTTTGCGGCCGACAGGCTGCCTTTAAAACCTGGTCGCTAATTTTCCGCAGCCTGAGTTTGTTTGCGGGCACGTTTATTTGGTCTCTCCTTAACGGTAAACGAAACTTACACGGTAGAAGGAAGAATGGAGAAAGGAGAAGGGCAACTCCGAACACCGAAACGGATTTGTAAAACCCTCAACGCCCAACGCTGAACGTCTAACGCTCAATAGTGGCTTACCACAGAGGTCACAGAGGCTCTACAGAAGGGAACAAAGAAAGCGAAGTTTACCCTAAACGAAGTTCCTTCCCTTCGTTAGCTTTTGTTCAAAATCCGTTAAACACCGCGCTCGAGAATCTCCTTTAGAATCACGGCGTGGTTTTGTTCGCGGGCACGGGAACTGTAGACCAACGTGATAGAGCCCTGACGTGTTTTGCTCCGCAGAAGTTCAAGTTCGTCGCGATGATTTCTTAGTTCGGCTAGATATCGATGGCGAAATCCCTTCCAGTCTGCGTCCTCGTCTTCGCGATGGAACCATTTTCTTAGCTCGGTACTGGGAGCAATTTCTTTCAGCCAAAGATCGACCTTCGCTTTCGCCTTCGTCAGGCCGCGGGGCCACAATCGATCGACCAGAATCCGTGTCCCATCAGATTTCGATGGTGGGTCGTAAGCGCGTTTCAGCTGGATTTTCACGCGGGCAATTTACAGAGCGACAAACCAATTACCATGGAGGTCACAGCCGCCATCGCGCCAGAGATAGGTCACGTCTTGTTCATCGATATTGTTGGTTATTCCAAAGCGCTGATCGACGACCAGCGGGCACTTCACCAAGACCTGAACGACGTCGTTCGAAAGACCGCGCCGTTCCGCGCTGCCGACCATGAACACCGAAGAACGGGAGGATGATATTTGCGTTTTCTTAGAAGGTAAGATGCAGGTTTTCGGGACCGCGGTTAGCGGCATTGCGATACCACTTGATCGAACGGCCAGGATCGAGGCGCAAATTCGGCATTCGGCGGAAGAGAGTCTCGAGGGCGATCTGGCTTTCTTCAAGCGCGAGCGGCGCACCCAAGCAGCCGTGGGCGCCGTGACCGAAGCTCATGATTGCTCCGGGTGGGCGGGTGATGTCGAAAGTGTCGGCATTCGGGAAATGGGATTCATCGCCGTTGGCGGAAGCGATGCTGAGCTGGAGGATGTCCCCGGTGTGGATGGTTTGGCCACTGAGCACAAAATCCTCGAGCGCGATGCGTGGGATAAGCGTGACTGGCGGTTCGTAGCGCAGCGTTTCCACGATCGCATTGTGCAGTAGTTGCGGCTTCTCCTTAACTTTGGCGAATTGATCGGGATGAGTGAGCAACAGCCAGACAAGGTTACCCATTAAATTTCGTGGGGCGACATGGCCGGCGAGGAGGAGAAGCATGGCATTCGCGACGATCTCGTCTTCGGAAATCTCAGCCGTGTTCACATTGGCCAGCGTGCTCAATAGGTCGGGCTGCGGCCGATCTCGGCGTTCCAGGAGCAGAGCTTTGGTGTAAGCAATCATTTCGGTCGCGCTGCGTACCATCGGCCTGGTCGTTTGTTCAGTAATTGGCACGTTGTTGAAGAAGCCGATGAAATCGAGTGACCATTGCAGCACACGATCACGATCCTGTTTGGGGAAGCCCAACAGATCTGAGAGGACATAGGCAGGAAGCAGGAAGGCGAAATCGGCGGCGATATCGATGCGACCGTGCGGTTCGGCGCACTCGAGTAGCTCGTCGACGATCTGCTGGATACTGCCGCGCAATCCGAGAATAACGTCGGTGTTGAAGCCGAGGTGGAGAAACTTGCGGATGCGCGTGTGGTTCGGCTCGTCATTCATGAGCACGAACTTCTCGAGATAAGGGGCAATCGTGCGCAGTTCTGGCCGCACTGTTTCCGGCGCCGCATCAAACGAAGCCTTTCATGCGATCCGCGCTCAGGCGTGGATCGGTAAACAGGGCGCTGACGTCGGCGTAGCGAAAGACGAACCATTGTCTTAGAGGCTCGTAATAGAAGATCGGACGATGTTCCCGGAAGTACTTCAGGTCCGAAAATGGATCGTTGAGCTTCTCCGGGATGTTAAGAAAGAATTCTGCACCTTCTCTTGGATCATCCGAATTTGTACGCGGCTCAGTTCTCAGTGTTGACGTTTCAGCTCAAAGTTTCGAATACCCCGCGATGAGGTAGATGCTGGCGATGGCGAGTAAAATGCCGATGCCTTTTCGCAACGTGAGGGGTTCGTGCAGGAAGAGTAGGCCGAGCACGGCACCACCGACGATGAACATGCCGAAGACCGGGACGACGATGCTGGCCGGGCCAATCGACAAGGCCAGGAAGTAGGAGACGACGGCGATAACGAGCGCGACACCCGTGCCCAGGAGGAACGCGCCGTCAGCGGTGGCAAGATTATTCCAGGAGAATGCTTTCATCTCGCCGCGGAGAAAAGTGATCGTCCCTGCGCTGATCACCACCATGCTGGCTGAGACCATCAGGACGAAGAAGCCGGAGAATCTGCCGCTGGCAGTGGCGAGCTTCACGAGCAGTGCGGTGAAAGAGTAGCCAAACATTCCTACAAAGGCCCAAACCAGATAAGACTTGTTCATGATTAAAAGAGATCAGTTCGACCAGATATTAAGGCGGTGCGGTCTTGTGGCCAGGCTAACAATGCCGGCTACGTGCGCTGCTCGCGGAAAATGCTGACGATGGCCCATCCCTTTCTTGACTCTCATTTGCTCTAGACTCGGCTCTCTACAACTGAGATTTTGAGGGTGAGGTGCGAAACACTTGATGGTCATTAGAACGCCTTTCCCGCGGTTGCGGGATCGCTTTGATTGAGAGGGGCGGAAAGGAAAAAAGAGAAATGCCGCCTGAGCAGCCCGAAACAGAAGTTCAGCTCGAGATAGGTCACGTTCTGTTCATCGATATTGTTGGTTATTCCAAGGCGCTGATCGATGACCAGCGCGCTCTCCAGCAAGACCTGAATGACGTCGTCCGAAAGGCGGAGCAATTTCGCGCCGCCGATTCGGCTGGAAAATTAATCCGGCTTCCCACTGGCGACGGGATGGCGCTGGTGTTTTTCACCTCTCCCGAGGCGCCGCTGCAATGCGCGATCCAAATAGCCGATGCTTTGAAATCGCATCCGCGATTGCGGCTGCGCATGGGCATTAACACCGGGCCGGTGAGCGGCGTAGCCGACGTAAACGACCGCTCCAATGTTGCCGGCGCCGGCATCAATATCGCCCAACGCGTGATGGATCTGGGCGATGCCGGTCACATCCTGCTTTCCAAACGCGCCGCCGAAGATCTATCTCAATACCGCCGATGGGAGCCGTATCTTCACGAGGTCGGCGAAGTCGAAGTGAAACATGGCGTGCGCATCGGCATTGTTAACTTTTACACCGACACCATCGGTAATCCCGAGTTATCATCCAAACTTCGCGTCCGGAAAAAATGGACCGGTGGTCGCGTCGCGCTGCTCATCGCGGGAGCAACAGTCGCGATGATCGCTGCGGTCCTGGGGATTCGGCAATGGCAACGTCCATCGGCATTGATCGGGATTCCGGAAAAAAGCATCGCGGTCCTTCCATTTGAAAATTTGAGCGCGAACCAGGAGAACGCCTTCTTCACTGATGGCGTTCAAGGTGAGATCCTGACCGACCTCGCCAAGGTCGCGGATCTGAAAGTGATCAGTCAGACCAGCGTGATGCAATATCGCAACGCGCAGAAACGCAACCTGCGCGATATCGCCCAGGCGCTGCGAGTATCACACGTCTTGGAAGGGAGTGTGCAACGGGCCGCGAACCGGGTGCGGGTAAATGCGCAGCTCATCGACGCGCGCAATGACACCCACATGTGGGCGGAAACATTCGATCGCGAACTGGCCGATGTGTTCGCGATTCAAAGCGAGATCGCTCAAACCATTGCCAATCAGCTGCGCGCCAAACTTTCTGCCCGCGAGGAAGCAGTGATGCACGAAAAGCCCACCAGTGACGTGGCTGCCTACGATCTTTACCTACAAGCCAGGGACATTTGGCGAAATATTTCCACTTCTTCCGGCAGCGGCGGCACCGAGAAACTGCAGGAGGCAATCCGTCTCTTGGACGACGCCGTTCGGCGCGATCCCAATTTCGTTCCCGCGCTTTGTGGGCTGGTGCGCGCTCACATGTATCTGCACTGGATCGTGCCCGACCCCGTGGCGGGACATGTCGAGCTGGCGCGCAATGCTCTGGGCGCGGCCACACGGCTGCAACCCGATTCGGGCGACGTTCATCTGACGCGCGCCTTTTTTTATTATCAGAGCAACCGCGATTACGCCGCGGCTCTTCAGGAACTGGCCCTGGCCAAACCAAACCTGCCTAATTCAGCCGAAGTGCCGTACTTCGCCGGAATCATCGAGCGGCGGCAAAACAAGTGGGAACTTTCCACGCGCCATCTCGAGGAAGCGTTGCAGCTCGACCCGCGGAATGTGCAATACATCTCGGAACTCACCGGCTCGAATTACCTTGCAATGCGGCGATATGCGGACGCAATCAGGGTTCTCGATGAGACGCTGGCCTGGAAAGGCAATGATTTCGGGCTCGGGCTGACCCGCGCATTCATTTACTTTTGCTGGAAAGCTGACCTCGGGCCATGGAAACAGCTGGTCGGCGGAGGATCTGCTAAAGATTCCGATCCTAACGACCTAATCACGGCACGTTTGAGTCTGGCATTACTGGAGCGCGATTATCATACCGCGGAGCAAATCCTCGCTTCGCCAAGCGGAAATGAATTCGATGATGACGGCTTTTTTACTCCATGGGAATTCAACGAGGCGATAGTAGCGCGCGCGCTGGGCGACACGGGCAAAGCGAATATGGCCTTTCAGGCTGCGCATGAACGTGCGGCGGCTGCAGTACGTCAACGGCCGAATGATGCCAAGGCACTCATAGCGCTCGCCCAAAGCGACGCGGAGCTCGGTCAAAAAGACGATGCAATCCGGGAAGCCGAACGCGCGACGCAACTCCTCCCCGTGGAAAAAGATGTCATGAATGGCACTCAGTTACTCATTAAGCTTGCCGGAATTTATGCGCGAACCGGCGAGATCGATCATGCCATCAACCTTTTGGAGCAGATGACTCATAACCCTGACGGACCCAGTTACATTTCGTTCGGTTCGCTCAAGCTCGATCGCGTGTGGGATCCGCTGCGAGGCAATCCGCGTTTCGACAAGATCGTTGCGGCGCTGGCGCCGAAATGACGAAGCAGTTGAGAGTTGCAGCGTTCAGGCTGTTTTTCCGTCTCGCTTATCTCGTAATACAGTAGCGGAATGGATAAGCATTCTCATGTTAGGCATCCCAGGGAAGTCATTCGGGAAGTCAAAAACGCGCCACGACGCCAGAATAAGCTGCTGTACTTCAATGACATTGTTTTAGAGTGGATCACCAATCACATCCTTGCCTCGGTTCTCCTTTTTGACATCGCCTTGATCGTGCCTCTGCTCACGCTAAGGGCGCCGGACTCGGTTAAGATAACTCTCGGAGTTATTTCGGGCAGTTGGATCCAGTGGTGGGCATTGCCAGCGCTACAACGCAGTCAAAACAAAACCCAAGCCCAAAACGAGGCGAAAGCTGACGTCGACCACGAGACTCTTACTTATCTTGCCAGATTCCAGGATCAACAGATGGCCGAACTCAAAAGCATCGCGGAGATTCTGCGAGAGTTAAGAAATAAATGATCGACTGCAGGAAACAGCTCCGAATGTGACGATCTAGCTCGCGCCGGGCGAGCGCAACAAAAATAATAACGGACGATTACTGGCGATTGAAATCCACGCGCAGGAAATTTCCTCGAAGGGGTAGAAATACAACTTAAGTTACGTTGACCTCGAGCAGGTTTTTCACCTTTTCAGGTACACCAATTGAATCGAAAAACAGGAAAACATATGAGTACAATTACAACGAAAGATGGTAGGCAAATCTATTACAAAGATTGGGGCAAAGGCCCGGTCGTGACATTCTCGCACGGCTGGCCTTTAAACGCCGACGCTTGGGATGGCCAAATGCTGTTCCTGGCGCAACGCGGTTTCCGAGTTGTCGCACATGACCGCCGTGGCCATGGACGATCGACTCAAACCTCAGTCGGAAATGACATGAATGGCTATGCCGAGGATCTCGCAGCCGTCATCGAAGCACTCGATCTCAAAGACGTGACGCTAGTGGGCCACTCGACCGGCGGTGGAGAAGTCGCACGCTATATCGGGCGCTACGGGACGAAGCGGGTCGCGAAGGCGGTCCTCATTTCCGCGGTCCCGCCGCTGCTGGTAAAAACGGCCGCCAATCCCGACGGTCTTCCAATTGAGGTGTTCGACAAATTACGAGCAGATCTCTTTAGGGATCCTTCGCAATTCTGGAAAGATTTCGCCGTACCGTTCTACGGCGCGAATCGGCCCGGAGTAAAAGTCTCGCAAGGAATGCTCGATCAGTTCTGGCTGTGGAGCATGCAGGCCGGCCTGCTGAACGCCTACGAAAGCATCAAGGCATTTTCGGAAACGGATCAGACTGAGGACTTGAAAAAATTCGATGTGCCGACCCTCGTCTTGCACGGGGAAGACGATCAGATCGTTCCCATTAAAGATTCGGCGAAGAGAGCCGCGAAGCTGATCAAAGGCTCGCAGGAAATCTACTATCCGGGCGCCCCACACGGCATAACCGCAACCCACGCCGATTGGGTGAATTCGAACTTGCTGGAGTTTTTGCAGCAAGGTCAGCCGACGGCGCGAAAGGCGGCGTAAACTCAGGACGCGGCGGCAGGTCGCATGATACTCAGCGGTCTGCCGCGCGTCACAAGACCTCGCAAAATTAAAACAAAGCAGAAAGAGAAAAACCTATGGATAAGAAAATAAAGATCGTTGTCATCGGAGGTACTGGCCTCATCGGAACAAAGCTCGTGAACAATCTCCGCCAGCGCGGCCACGAGGTGTTGGCAGCTTCACCTTCCTCGGGCGTCGACGCCTTTACCGGTGAGGGGCTGGCCGAAGCCCTTAAAGGCGCTCAGGTCGTTGTTGACGTCGCGAATGCTCCATTGTGGGAGGACAAGGCGGTAATGGAATTCTTCCAGACAGCAGGGCGTAACTTACTTGCTGCGGAAGCGGCCGCCGGCGTACGGCACCACGTAGCGCTGTCAATCGTCGGCGCTGATCGGCTTCCCGCGAGCGGTTATTTGCGCGCAAAGATAACTCAGGAAAAGCTGATCAAGGCATCTGGGATTCCATTCACCATCGTCCGCTCGACTCAGTTCTTCGAGTTCGCGAAGGGCATCGTCCAATCGGCCACTGAAGGGCAAACCGTTCGGTTATCACCGGCCCTCTTTCAGCCCATCGCGGCGGATGATGTCGCCGCCGCTCTGACCGACGTGGCACTTGCCGAGCCGTTAAGCGGTACAATCGAGATTGCCGGTCCCGAACCAATCCGAATGGATGAATTCGGCCGGCGTTTTTTGAGCGCGACGCGAGACCCACGGAAGGTGACCGCGGACGTGCATGCCCACTACTTCGGTACAGAGCTGAGCGATCAAAGCCTTACTCCTGGCGCTAACGCGCGCCTCGGCCGGACGCGTTTCGACACGTGGCTCAGCCGCTCCACGGCACAAAAGGCAGCATGAACTTAGGACGCGGCGGCAGATCGCATGGAACTCAGCGGTCTGCCGCGCATCCTAGAAAATGCTACAGATAAACATGCGAGAAAAAACCATCACAATGAAACGAATCCCAACTTCAAAACCAGTCGGGCTGCCGCGCTTCACCTATGCACTAATTGTTTGCACACTCATCGCCACGGTCGGCGTGGGCTCAGGAGTAGCCGCTGACGAAGGTCCAAAGGTCACGCTCGTCTTCGACCACGCTCTGCCAAATGTGCCCGGCAAAAGTATGAAGGGAGTGCTCGTCGAATATGGTCCCGGCGTTGCGTCGTCGGCCCATACGCATCCCAAGTCTGCTTTCATCTACGCAACGGTTCTCGAAGGAGCAATCCGAACTTCGGTGAATGATGGGCCGGTCGTTATTTATCGCGCTGGGCAGAACTTCCCCGAGATGCCTGGTGATCGACACAGTCTTGATGAGAATGCGAGCAAGACCGAATCCGCAAAGCTGCTGGCCGTGTTCGTGGTCGATACGGACGAGAAGGAACTGCTGACACCGTACAAAAAATGAGACGACGGGATTGCGAATGAGACACCAATTCGTATTCTCGGTATCGCTGGCAGACTGCGGCGGCGATCATACCGTCGCGCGGCGCTGCGGGCTGCAACTGAACTTGCACGAAAGGCGCAACTGTCGAACCGTTCAGCTTGATGGCATTTCTCCGTTTAACCAGGACGAGGAACAGAATCCGCCGACCAAAGTCGCGGAGTTGAAAATATGACATCTGGCCACGTAGTTATCGCATTAGCGCCATTAATCGGCTGCGACTCGGGACTTCCAGTTTGCGGAAGATGGAATGAAGATGTTTTTTCACCGTTTCGAGACTCAAGCCGCTTTCGTCGGCAATCTCCTGATTGCTGCGCCCATCGCACACTAAACGTGCCAAATTCTGTTCTCGACTCGTGAGCCGAACCAGGTGCGACAAG
>JBKPMO010000044.1:0-12958 GCA_046732175.1 Verrucomicrobiota bacterium | reverse complement strand
CCGCCGGAGATCGCTGCCACAATTTTGCGATTGCTCCAGGACATTGAAGATGAAGAATGGGTCTATTGGTGTTCCGACGATAAATATCCGATCTATTTTATAGTAGAAAAAGTCAACGAGCTTCTCCAATATGCTCTAATTACTCCGGAAATTAGCGGGCTACTTTTTTGCCGCGCCCGTGCAACTCTGGATCGGCCCGACCTGGCGTTGCATTCCCGTCAACTCGTTACCCCGGCCGGCGACATCCTGCTCGAGCGCAAAGGGTGGTATCAAATTTGGATTCATCAGTTCCTCAAAGCAAAGGTGCTTCGTTCGCTTTTTTCCCAGTTACCTCTGAAAATTCCGTCGGCCAAAGCACTGGACGGCCTGAAAGATCAAATCCCGAAGCCGGACGAATATCACTTGTTTGTCACTGAGCAAAACTTCGCGGTCTTTGGCGAAAGCACCAAGCGAGGAGTGATCACCCTGAATTGCCTCGAGAGTATCCGCCAAACTGATATCGAGCTGCCGGAATGGTTTCAACGCTCAAATGGCGAATGGGTCACGATGGGCAAATTGCCCGTGGATAGCTTATGGCAAAGATTCCGCCGCCGCGTAGCCAGATGGGGGAGCTAATGGGATGTCCTATTAATATGTGCGATGTTCGAAGGTGGATCGAGCGGTCCCTACCGCCAGTCCGGCTCGGGCCTCGATGCTATTAATTTAGGCGGCGAAGCCGCAAAACGCGTGGGCACCTAGGTCAGTAACCGCGCCGGTGGGAAATCACCCTTCCTGAAGGCAACGTTGGCTCGCCTTGCTTCTGGAACCGAACGCAAGATCCCGCGTGAAATTGAAAGACATTGTATGCCGACGCAGATTTCGGGTGAATTTTGCCCACTTCGTCCTGAGAGCGGCTAGCGGCCGAAAGCCTGGTGTTGGGCGATCGCCGCGACCGGTAGATTTGCGATGGCAGACGCGGCGTTGCTGCAATGCTGCGGTCTTATCCTCGCTGTTCGACCGGAGCGGTGCACTTTGCGGCGTGGACGGTGCAGGTGCCGGCCCATGCGGCGAGGCCATCACGGGCGGGCTATACGATTTCCGTAACCAATGATGTGGTTGCGGAAAGTCCTCGTTGCCGTCGACTAAAAGCAATGAACAAATAAGACCGCCACAGGCGAAGACGCCGGTGATAATAGCTAATTGGGTCGAGTGATAACGCCGTCCGCAAGCTGGCGCATCAAGCGAACCGAGCCGTGGCCCGAGCAGATCGGGTGATTCAGCGAGCGGCTGACGAGGATGAAATAGGTCTATATCGCCGGACCCAGACTTGTTGGGGAGAGCCATGCAAACAACTGCTGTTACCTTGCTTGAGCAGGTTTTATTCCGTTAAGGGCGTAAAACCGTCCCTAGCCCGGCCCAGGATCAGAGTCCGAGCGGATGACGGGCCTCAAATCCGGTTGGGCTTCGAAAGTTCGTTTGCCAGCGCGGCGCCCAGCGATACCGCGAGGTGTCGCCGGGGGTGGTATCCAATCTTAAGCCGGCGATCACGGCGAGCGTGTGTCCATTGCGAGTATAAACTGTGATCCATCGCCCCTCACCGCGCTGACCATACCGACGAAAATCCGACGAGCTCATCGGCGATGAGATTAACCCGGCACCAGCGAGAGCATACGAAACGGTTGCCGAACAATCGTAACCGCTGTCGCGAAATGAGGTATGCCCGCCGCCGTAGCGATATGGCTTCGAGTGCAATTGATTCGCCGCCCAAATCGCCCGCTTAACTGCAAGCGGCGCCTGAACTGGAGCCAGGGCGATTCCGCTACACAACGCGGCTCGCGGACCGGGCGTTGTCGGGCCGCTATCGGGAAAGATCGCTCCGTTACTGCGACTACTGCAGACCGCCACCGCAAACATCACCATGATAAACCGACTCATTGCGGTTCTAAACAGAGCTACCGATGTACCAGCGAGCGCCGTGCTCGAACTCTGCCACAAAGCCCGGCTGCGAGTTCGATGCTGTAGCATCCGCCGTCGTCAGCGGATTTCGGAGTGATTCTGCGCTTGTGACAGCGCACGCTCCAACGCGCTATCGCACTGATCGGCTGTTTCAACAGCCTTTAATGAGGCCAAAACGGACAGCAATTGATTGCATTGACGCCACTGCCACTCAAATTTCAACATACATTCATGGCCAACAAAGATCAGCGGATAGACGCCTACATCGCTAAGGCTGCGCCGTTTGCACAGCCGATTTTGCCGCACATCCGCAAGCTGGTTCATGCAGGATGCCCCGAAGTGCAGGAGACAATGAAATGGAGCATGCCGCACTTCGATTATTACGGGATCATGCTCGGGATGGCCGCATTCAAACAACATTGCTCGATTGGATTTTGGAAAGGCGAACTGATCCTTGGCAAAGGTGCAGGGAGCGACGGCGGGATGGGTCATTTCGGTAAGATAACCAGCCTCAAGGATCTGCCTTCCGACAAGCAGTTCATTGAATACGTGCGCAAAGCGGCGGCATTAAATAAGCGAGGCATCAAAAAACCAGCCGACCTCAAACCCAGGTCTGCTCGGCCTGAGCTAACCATTCCTGAATACTTCCGGACCGCATTACGCAAGAACAAAAAGGCCGCGGCTACCTTTGAAGGATTTAGTTACACCAATAAGAAGGAATACCTCGATTGGTTGACCGAAGCGAAACGGGAAGAAACTCGGTCCCAGCGCTTACAGACGGCCGTTGCCTGGCTCGCAGAAGGGAAAGTT
Organism: Verrucomicrobiota bacterium; assembly: GCA_046732175.1. GTDB lineage: Bacteria > Verrucomicrobiota > Verrucomicrobiia > Chthoniobacterales > UBA10450 > AV69. The sequence goes on along the minus strand of JBKPMO010000044.1, from coordinate 10,213 downwards.
CGCAATTGGAAATACCTGAATTGCCGGGCAACGTAGTAGCATCGGCATTAAGTGCCAGTACGGCTCGGACCCTGTGGGGCCAACGGGCATCTTGCCCATTGTCACTTAGCGAGGGCTAATGGAAAACCTGTTTGGCGCACAGGTCTGAAAGTCTATGTTCCTAAGAATGCGCACGACAATCAGCAAGCTCGATTTTATCATCGCCGGCACCCAAAAATCCGGGACCAGCGTGCTGACCTATTATCTGAACCAGCACCCCGCCATCGCCATGGCGCACAAGGAGGAGGCGCATTTAATAGTCCAGCCGCGCCGCCACTTCTTCGACAACGAGAAGATGTTTGCCTCCGGTAATATTAATTACGACCTGCTCCACCGCGATGTCCCGGTAACCGCGCACACCCTGGTCGCCGGGACCTGCACGCCAGTTTACACTTACTGGAAACCGGCGATGCAACGCATCCATGACTACAACCCATCGATCAAGCTGATTGTTTTGCTGCGCAATCCGATCGACCGCGCCTTCTCTCATTGGAATATGCAACGCGATCGAAAACTCGATTCGCTCGATTTTTTGGACGCGGTCAAGCAGGAAAAGAATCGCGCGCGGGAAGCTCACCCATTTCAACTGCGCAAGTTTTCGTACGTCGACCGCGGATTCTATGCTGAGCAAGTGGAACGTGTCTTTAAGTTCTTTCCGCGTGAACAAGTTCTGGTCATCAAGTTCGACGACTTGCGCAGGGACTATCGAGCCGTCACCGATAGAATCTTTAACTTTCTGGGCGTCCCTCCTTTCCCTCGGCTCAAGAATCGTGAAGAAAACGTTATCAATTACACCAGGCAAATGACCCAATCCGAGCGCGAGTATCTATTTTCAATCTTCGAAAATGACATCGCCAAGCTGCAGAATCTACTCGGCTGGGATTGTTCCGATTGGAAACCTTAGTAAGTGGTTGTGCCGTGGCCGCGACGCTCTGTCGCCGTGACAACTTTCGAGTAACATTCAATCGTGCCGACAATCGCTGAAAACCTCGAACTGGTGAGGGCGCAGATCGTGCAAGCCGCCGCTAAATCAAAACGTTCCGCCGACGACATTGAATTGGTTGCCGTCACCAAAACCCATTCCGCGGAGACGGTGCGTGAAGCAATTGACGCCGGACAGTTACTCTTTGGCGAAAGCAAGATTCAGGAAGCGCGCGCTAAAATTCCGCTGTTACCATCGAACCTTCACTGGCATTTCATCGGTCATCTCCAGAAGAACAAGGTCCGGCACGCCCTTGCGCTCTTTGAGTTGATCCATAGCGTCGATAGTCTGGAACTCGCCCAAGCAATCGATCGCATCGCCCACGACGACGGATTCCATCCGCGCGTTTTACTTGAAGTGAATGTCGCGGGCGAAGCGAGTAAGTTTGGTTTTGAGCCCGACAAATTGCGTCAGGAAATGGAGTCGCTTCTCGCACTTCCACGCTTATCCATCGAAGGTCTGATGTGCATTCCGCCGCTCGGCCAAGACGCGGAAGCTTCACGCAAATATTTTGTAGCGCTGCGCGAGCTACAGAACAGTTTTGAAAACGAATTTGAGCTAAAGCTACCGCACCTTTCGATGGGAATGACGAATGATTACGCTGTCGCCGTTGAAGAAGGTGCGACTCTGATTCGCGTGGGCACCGCCATCTTCGGCGAACGCCGGCGGGCAAAGTCGGAAGTTAGGCATCTTGCGTAATGCCGGTCCGGCTCGGACCTCGGCCGATCAGCATCTTGCCGATCGAAACTCCCTTTCGTCGGGCTGGAAGCCTATCGTCCAACAGATCGCAACCGCGCAACATCCTGCTAAGATCGTTACTTGATGTCTTTGCAGCCGACGAACATTCAGCAAATCGGAAATGAACTTGCCATTCAGTGGAATGACAACACTGAATCGTATCTGAATCTGGAGGTCCTTCGTCGCGCCTGCCCGTGCGCGGCCTGCGGCGGCGAACCGGACGTTCTCGGCAACATCATCAGGCCGAATGTGACCTACACTGCGGAAAGCTTTCAGCTCGATCGTTTTGATGTTGTCGGCGGGTATGCGCTGCAGCCACGCTGGCGCGATGGCCATAGCACCGGTCTTTACAGCTTTCAGTATCTCAGGCGACTGGCTGCGATGTAGGGGCGGCCGTGTCAGCGGCAATTCCGCCTTTGCGGCCGACACGACCGCCTCTACACCGGAATGGTAATACGCAGAAGCGATGTCCCCTCCCCCGTCGGATCAATTTCTCGATCGGGCATTGAGGCTGGGACGAGGAAAAATTCTCCCGGGGTGAAATCAACATCACCGTATCGCAACGAACCGCTAAGGCAGCAAACAATTGCGCATCGCCCGGGATCGGCAATTGCTCGCGGCGATTCAAGGATCCATTTTTCGACGACAAACAAATCGTGCCTGACCAGTACGTCACCTTTCGGCTCGATGAGCTTTGGAGCGACGTCATTGAAATCGATGCATTGCAGCGCCTCTTCAATATGGAGCGATCGCGGCTGCCCTGTGTCATCGAGGCGGTTCCAATCGAAAACACGATAGGTAGTGTCGCTGTTTTGCTGGACCTCGACCAGGACATTACCGGTGCCAATGGCGTGAAATCGGCCTGAGGGCAGGAACATGGCGTCGCCTTTCTTCACCGGGATCGCGTGGACACATTCCGCAACGGTCCCGGAACGCAGTGCGTGTTCGAATTGCGCTCGCGCCGTGGTTTCGCGCAGACCGACGTAGATTTCTGCCCCCGGCTCCGCCGCCGCCACGTACCAAAACTCAGTCTTTGCTTCGCCGCCTAACGATTCTGCGACTTCTTCCGCCGGATGCACTTGCAGGGACAATTTCTCGCGTGCATCAAGCAGTTTGATCAAAAGTGGAAAACGCGGCGTGTCCCTGACTTTTCCAAACACTTCTGCGCGAAAGTTAACCCACAGATCATGAAGCGACCGATCGGCAAACGGACCATCGCGCACCATGCTTTGCGCTTCCGGCCGATCGACAATTTCCCATGATTCGCCAATGCGCTTGCCCGCAGGAATGTTTTTGCCGAAAAGCTCCTCCAGTTTTCGACCGCCCCAGATGCGCTCCTGGAAAATCGGTTTGAAGACGAACGGTGTATTAACGGCTGTCACTTTTCGGCAGATCAAACAGCAAACACTTCTTATATTGAACTTATCATACCGAGATTTGTCGAAATAAGACCGGCTTTTCTAGCTTGAAAGCATTTCTTCGATACTGGTTCCCGATTCTTCTGTGGATGGCAGTCATCTTTGCCGGCTCGACCGATTTGATGTCAGCCGAACATACTTCGCGCATTATTGTTTCCCTTCTCCGCTGGTTCTTTCCCACTATATCGCCCCTCACTCTGGTACGGGCGGAATTTTTCCTCCGCAAGGCGGCCCATGTTTCGGAATACGCGGTGCTCGCGGTTCTGCTTTATCGTGCCTTTGTCCATACCGTGTTTCAGTCGCGTCGCGCACTGTCTGCTGGAGTTGTCCTCTTGTCGTGCGCGGCCTACGCCGCCAGCGATGAGTTTCACCAATCATTCGTCCCGTCACGAACTGCGACCTTGCGCGACGTCATGATTGACGTGGGCGGCGCCACGTTCGCTGTGCTTCTCTATTGGTTGATCGCGACCCCCGATCGAAAATCGCGCTTGGATTTTCCTGAAAAATGGGCCTGACTGGGCTCGAACCAGTGACCCTGCGCTTATCAAGCGCATGCTCTAACCAACTGAGCTACAGGCCCGCTTTTGTGGAAGGAAAAGTGATCAGCGATTCGTGAATGGTCAAGCAGTCATGCTGGCATGAGCTTTAATCAGCTACAACGAGATGGAGGGCGCCGCGCTGCCGGCGCCCAAAAGTTTGGGACACGACAGCGCGTGGCCCTCCAAACCGAACCGGGCAATGCTTTTAGCCACCGCCGCGCGCAACTACCGGCTTTTCCGCACTTGCGCAGGAGAAAATAATCACCTGCTCGTGAAAATTTTCGGAATAGCGATAACCCCAGTCCGGCCCGGACAAATTGAAGATTTGAATTCGTCGCGCGCACGCGGACCAGTATGAACCGCAAGTCATAAATGAATACCCCTGAGACGAGCAAGGAACAGCACCGGCGATCGCAATACACGGCGGTGTGGACGGCGCTGTCGGATACTCATGACCGCGCAAAGATGAGCGTCACCGGAACGGCGGAAGAGGCACAGTTGTTGGCCAGTGGAGCTGCGTCCCTCGATGCTCTACAGCAAACGGTTGGCATTCATCCGCGTGACGTCGTCCTGGGGGTTGGGTGCGGGGTTGGCCGAGTTGGCGGACACGTCGAACCGCCCTGTATGCAATGGATCGGGTGTGATGTTTCGGCCAATATGTTGCGATTCGGGTTTTCCGAGATCCAGACTCGCGCCGACGGCCTTTTCGTCCGGGCATGGGGTCGTAAGCCGAAGGGAGACCCCAGTGATCATTGATCTGCTGATCAATCGCGGCTGCTTAATGCCCTCAAATTTTCGCAGGGCGTTGTTAATCACGCTTGCCTTCGTCCCAATCGCATCCGCGCGCGAACCTTCGATCGCGCCACAGATAAAGATTTCCCCCATTACTCTACAACACACGACACTGCCGAACGGAATGCAGGTTTATTCAGTCGAGGATCATTCCAGTCCGACGGTCGCGGTCCAAGTTTGGTATCACGTCGGTTCCAAGGATGATCCGAATCAGCGCAGCGGGTTCGCCCATCTGTTTGAACACATGATGTTTAAAGGCAACGAGCATTTGACTCCGAACACGTTCGAGGAACTGACAGAAAATATCGGCGGCGAGAACAACGCCTTCACTGCGCCGGACGTGACGGTCTACCACGAAGTCGTTCCTTCGAACTATCTCGAGCCGATTTTGTGGGCCGAAGCAGAACGAATGTCTTCGCTTGCGATCAATGCTGAAAACTTCAAGTCGGAACGCGACGTCGTGAAAGAGGAATATCGTCAGCGGATTGCCGCAAATCCTTACGGCGAATTCTCGTTAGCGATCGACCAAAAATCCTTTGCCGCTCATCCCTACAAACGGCCGACGATTGGCAATATTGCTGAACTGGATGCTTCTCAATTGCCCGAGGTAAAAGCATTTCACTCGACGTTTTATCGACCAGACAATGCAACCTTGATTGTAGTTGGCGATTTTAAACCGAGTGATCTGGAGAAATGGACGAAGAAATATTTTGGTGCCGTCACTCGCCCAAGAACAAAAATTCCAAGGGTGACAGCAACAGAACCGACGCGTAAGGAAGATCGACATGAGGTTTTGTCGAGCGCGAAGGCGCCACTACCTGCGTTTGCCCTGACTTATCTCGCGCCTTCAATCCGCAGCGCTGACGAACCAGCACTGGAGCTGGCCGACGAAATTTTGTCCGGTGGTCAATCGTCGCGTCTTTACCGGTCTCTTGTCTATGAACAGCAAGTTGCGCAGCGTGCTTCCTTCGATGCGGACCTTCGAGAGGACCTGGGCTTACTGACATTTCGCGTCATCGCGGCCGGCGGCAAAACCTTGGCCGAAGCCGAGAAATCACTGAACGAGCAGATTGAAAAAGTATTGAAAAACGGCGTGACGGAAGCGGAGTTGGATAAGGCCAAGAATCGTTTTCTTACTGGAAAACTGATGGAACGGGAGACAAATAACGGCAAAGCGAGTGCCCTCGGCGAAGCAGTCGTGATGTATCACGACCCTGAGCACATCAATACTGATTTGGCGAAGTATCAGGCAGTAACGGCGAAGCAAGTGAAAGATGTATTGAACAAATATCTAAACGGCAAAAAAGGGGTTCTAATCGAATATTTGCCTGAAGCGAACAAAGCACCTGCGAAACCGCAGGAAACTGCAAAACCGTCGCCTCCCGATGAAACTCCTTAGGCATTCTTCTTTTTCGGTGGCGCTGCTTTGCCTGGCGCTGACACAGCGGGCGCTCGCCATTGCCGGTGTCGACGCCACGCCGTCACCGGCCCCAGCCCATGAAATTAGTTTCACTCATCCGAAGGAGACAAAACTCGATAACGGTTTGCGCGTCATCGTCGCGGAACGTCCGAGCCTGCCCTTGCTCGCCATGGAGCTAATAATTAGAGTCGGATCCGAAAAAGATCTGAATGATCGCGCCGGCACCGCAAGCCTGACCGGTTCTTTGCTAACCAAGGGCACGGAAAAGATGGCCGCGCCAGAAATTGCCAATGCAATAGAATCGTTAGGCGGCACGATATTCTCCTCCGGAGTTTCAGACTACTCGAGTGCTGGTGTTTTGGTGATGTCGAGCAAGGCTGAACCAGCTTTAACCATTCTCGCAGATGTGGTTTTGCACCCGGCGTTTAAGCAGGAAGAGATCGATCGGCTGAGAAAGCAGTCGCTTGATGGGCTAAGTGTGGCTTTGCAACAGCCAGGTTCGCTCGCGTCTTACGTCCTCGGACGCGTTGTCTACGGCGATGGAGAATACGGTCACGCTTCCGGCGGCACGCCCGAGACGCTCCCGGCGATTCAACGCTCGGACATCCTAAATTTTTACCAGAACTACTACCGGCCGGATAACGCAACATTGGTGTTTTCGGGGAATATTACCTTTGAACAGGGAAAAGAGTACGCCGAGAAGTTTTTCGGTAGTTGGAAAGTGAACCAGACCGCGCCACACCCTGTCATCCCGACAGCTGGCCCGTGGAAACCAACTACCGTGGTAGTCGATATGCCAGAGGCCGGTCAATCCTCGGTCAGCGTAACCAAACCTGCGATCAAACGCGACTCGCCGGATTACTATTCGGGTCTTGTGGCAAATGCCGCACTGGGCAACGGCTTTGGCTCCCGATTAAATCGCGAGATTCGAATCAAACGCGGCCTGAGTTACGGCGCGCGCAGTTCGCTTGATACGCGCCGCGACGCCGGAGCATTCACCGCCTCTGCCCAAACGAAAAACGAATCCGCCGCCGAAGTGGCAATGTTACTACAGGCCGAGATGAAGCGCCTTGCGACCGAACCTGTGCAAGGGGACGAACTAAAATCGCGGCAGGCATTGCTCACCGGCAGCTATGCCCGGAGCATGGAGACCGACCTCGGTTTCGCCAGCCAAATTGCTGTCCTCGCCGTCTTCAGTCTTCCGCTGGACACGCTGGACAAGTTTATCCCATCGATCAATGCGATAACACCGAACGATGTAACTGCGTTTACTGAGAAATATCTCGCAGCACCTTCGAGTCTGGTAGTTGTCGGAAAGGCTTCCGCTTTTGTTGAGCCACTGAAGAAAGATTCTCCTGAAACACGAGTCATCGCTCAATCTGACTTGGACCTAAACCGCGCGGACCTTGTGAAACCGAAGTGAGCTTTAACCGCCAAATACGCCAATGACGCTAAAGTCCGAGGTTTTGTTTAGCATTATTTTGCGTGGTTATCGGATCATCTTCTGGTCTCCTGGATCGGTTTGCCGAGTCGTAGCTCGCCGCGACGTCTCTTTTTCTGGGTAGCGCAGGCTGCTAGCCTGCTGTTGCCAGCGGCTTGCCGGCAACAAATTCGCGCCGTTAAATTATTTTTTTGAACAATCAGTCTGAGCAAGCTGCCCAGACCAGCGGGCTAGCAGCCTGCGCTCCCGACGCTTAGAGTGGAGGCACCGGGGATTACGCTCCCGCTAGTGCATCCGATTATGCTCCCCGGTTTGTTGGACGCTCGCCTGCATTTCTGGCGAAATGGAGGCAAGGGGATTCGAACCCCTGACTTCCAGCTTGCAAAGCTGGCGCTCTACCAACTGAGCTATGCCCCCGCTGAAGAAAGGTGATAGTTGATGGTTGAGAGTTAAGAGAAAATCAAGTGCTGATCTCCCTCAATTAAAGCGCCGGCAGGCACGTTCTCTCAACTATCAACTATTTTCTACCAGATGCGGACACGCTGCTCGGGCGCAACGAACATTTTGTCTTTCGATTGCACTTTGAACGCGTCATACCACGCGTCAACGTTTCGCGTCGGGCCAATCACACGAAATTGTCGCGGCGAATGCGGATCGCTCACAACCTGTTTACGAATGTAGTCATCGGTAACTTTGCCCCGCCAGGCCTGCGCCCAACCGAGAAAAACGCGTTGCTCTCCGCTGTACCCATCCAGCACAGGCGCGGGTTGGCCTTTGAGTGACGCGCGATAAGCGTCCAGCGCAAGCGTTAATCCACCGAGATCGGCGATGTTCTCGCCCATCGTCAGCTCGCCATTTACATGAACGCCTGGAATCGGTTCGTATTTCGAATACTGCGCGCCGAGCATGCTCGCTCGTACTTTGAAAGTCTCAGCGTCTTTCTCCGTCCACCAATCGCGCAATGCGCCTGAGGCGTCGATCTTCCGGCCCTGATCGTCGAATCCATGAGTCAGCTCGTGCCCGATCACGCCCCCAGCTGCGCCATAGTTGATTGCAGGATCCGCTTCCGGATCAAAAATTGGCGGCTGCAGAATTCCTGCCGGAAAAACAATATCGCGCAGACTGCCGTTGTAAGCATCGTTGGTTTGCGGCGTCATGCTCCAATCAGTTCGATCAACTGGCCCCGAAAAGCGCGCGGTGTAAAAATCCCAATCCAACTGCGCGCATCGTTTGACGTTGCCGACCAGATCGTCAGTACGAACGACAAGCTTGGAATAATCGCGCGGATGATCGGGATAACCGACTTTGATCGTGTAGGTATCAAGTTTCTTCAGCGCTTCCTTTTTTGTCTCGGGCCCCATCCAGTCAAGCTTCTCGATCCGGGCCCGATACGTATCCTTTAAGTTGGCAACGAGCGATTGAATTTTCTCTTTCGCGTCCGGAGGAAAATATTTCGCGGTATAAAGCTGACCAACGCCGAACCCCATCGTGCCGAAGGTCCCGAAATGATCGCCGACTATAAAATCGCCGCCACTTACCGCCGTGACCGCGCGCTTCCAACGTGCCTGTTGTTCCTTTTGACCGGCCAGCGTTTTCGCATGCAATTCGAAGTATGCGTCTGTAAACGCTTTCGAAAGATAGGGCGCAGCGTCGTCGGCGAGATGAAATGCGTGCCACGCGCGAATGACCTCGATCGGCTCTTTCGCGTACGCCTCGGCAATTTTCGGGAAAGCGCTTTTCTCCGCGACAATGACACGAGTCAGATTCGGCATCTTCGCTTCCGCCAGAAATTTTTCCCACGCAAATCCGGGCGCGAACTTGGTCAGCTTCTGAACAGACATCGGATTGTAAATCGCGTTGAGATCGCGCTGCTGCGCCTTGGTCCAACTTGCGTCGGCGATTTTGGTTTCGAATTCGACGATGTCTTTTGCGTTCTTGTCGGGTTCGGGCCAATTCAACAGTCGCAAGATTGTCGCGACATAATTTTGATAGGCGGTTTTCTGAGCCGCGAAGTCCGGTTTGAGGTAGTAATCACGATCGGGCAGACCAATTCCAGCTTGTGTCAGGTAAAACGCGTATTTGTTCGGATCTTTCAGATCGACATCGATGACAGGATTAAAGAGCGAGAATTCCAAATCCGTCGTGCTTCGTCCCATCAATGCCGCAAAATCGTCCCGCGTTTTTGCGTTCTTCAGATCGCTCAACTCGGGATCAATGGCCTCTGCGCCGAGTTGTTCGGCGCGCGTTTCGTCCATGAACGATCGGTAAAAAGCGCCTGCTTTTTCCTCGAGCGTTGACGGACTCCGCCCGTCCGGCTCGGACTTGTCGGCAGCCTGTGTACCGGCAGTTTCGAGCATGTTTTTAAGGCGCTGCTCGGTCAGATCGGTCATGGCAAGCCGAAGCGAGTACGCCGGCTTGTCGGGCGGGATTTGAGTTTTATCGAGCCAGATACCGTTAGCGTAACGGAAAAAATCGTCGCCCGGTTTAGTGGAAGAATCGGCACCGGATAAATCGAATCCCCAATTACCGTATTTTAGTTTCGCAGGAGGCGCGTCACCGGCGAAGGCACAGATGGCGACGAAACAATTAACGAGTAGAAGTACGCGCAAGATGGGATGCATGGTTGATGTTGACCGAAACAGAAGCGCTTGAGAACACCCCCGATTACTCAAAGAAAGCTAACGGGGCGTTCATTACAACTCCACGTCTTTCGTCGTTACCGGGATGTTAGGTCCACTTCGTCGTGGATGTTTTCGGTATCATCCTCAAAGAAAGATTCCGGCGCCCGCGAATTACGGGAGATCACTGCGAGATAAGAAATGATTTCGGCTAGCGCGAAATAAA
>JBKPMO010000043.1:0-5796 GCA_046732175.1 Verrucomicrobiota bacterium | reverse complement strand
AGCAATTTTGTCCCGATTGGGCTGAGGTCATACGAATACTACCCGCGAGAATAATGGCGACGAAGGCGAGAGTGATTGCCGACTTGCGGACGCTCTTCACTTGCAAAACTTTCTTCAGTCACTTTCGATGTCGATCGAGATAGGTCACTCCCATCGGGCGCCAGGTCTTTCCTTCATCGTCGGAAACATCAGCGCGAATGGCGATAGAGCCGGGTTGGGTAACGCTGGTCGACCAACGCTCGAGCGCTCCGGATTGGTTGTGTCCTATTAGCACAATCATGCCGTTGACTTCGCCACCAGCCATGATGCTGGTCATGGCTTGCGCTGGATAAATCCAAACGGCGGTCCAGCGTTGATGCTTGGGTTCGTAGAAATCAATCGTCGTCCCGAAGGGCAGGTCTGTGCCTTCCGAATCCGAAGACCAGATTTCCTGGAGCGCTTTACCATCGAGAATCCAGCTGTACTGCACGTGACCCCGATCGCGCCTTGCCTTTACCTCTTTATCAACGATTTCGTAGAGCACGTCCCACGTCCCGACGAGTTGATCAAACAGAGCACTGTGTGGACTCTTCGCCTTCGGTTCATCCGCTGCTGGTGCGGCATTTGCACTGAATAATTGCGCCGCCAGCAGGATTGGAATCGATCGTCGCATGACTCGGTGGCACTCTGTGGCGCGACCGGGTCTCATGAACCTGGCGCCGTAGGATATTTTTCAAACTTTGGCAACGCGGGATTCATTTGGTCCCATGCCTGCGCGTCCGATGTCCACACATCCATTTGCGGGTTGAACCAGATCGGCTCATCCAAACTCGCAGTTCTGATCGCGACAAATTGAGGAACCGAGTCGGACTTGGCCAGAATCGGCGAACCGCAGTTAGGGCAGAAGCCCCGATGGGTCTTGCCACCCGCATGACTGGGTGAGTCATGGAATCTCAATGAGCCTTGCGAGAGCTTGAATGCTTCCGTCGGCACAATGACGAACGACGAAAACGGACCTCCGCTGGATCGCTGGCAATCCCGACAATGACAGTGAAGCATTACAACGGGCTCGGCTGTCGATTCGTAGCGAATCGTGCCGCAAGCGCATCCGCCGGAAAAGGGTGGGGTGATTGTAATCATAATATTAGTTAGCTTTGCTACACGTCTTGCCCTAAGCGCTCGCGGCCCGGTGCAAACGCACGATGTCTTCAGTTGTGATACTGTCGCCAAGCGCCAGGAATTCCTTGACCATCTGCTCGCGCCGCTGCGGAGCACGCGCGCGGTCGGCCACCGCCAGCGCCTTGCGCAATTCATCGGCCGTCAGTTCCGTGCAGTAGGCCGCGGTGATGGGTTGCTGTCGCCAGGACTCTGCTAGCGAGCCGCCGTCGATCGCGTCGAATCCGGTGTCTTCGACGAGTGACATGATAATCTTTTTCGCCGCAGGGTCCTCGCCCGCAACGGAAAGAGCGATCCGTCCTCTGGCTCCTGCGGGCATTCCTTTGTCAGCCAAGGTCGCAGCGAGGACGTTGTTCCAAGCCTTGATCACCGGATGACCGATTTGATCGGTGACCCACCGGCTCTCAACCTGCCCGCCGTCGATGGCCGGGATTTGCCCGTCGCGAAAGGGAAAGTAATTTGAGGTGTCGGCCACGATCACCTTGTCCGGCAGTCCGGTGAAGAGTTTCTTCAGGAGCGGCAGCTTGCCAAAGGGAATCGAGAGGATGACAATCTCCACGCCTTGGGTCGCCTCCTGGGCGGTCACCGCCCTCGCCCCTGTCTCGTCGGCGAGGTCCTTCAAAGTTTCCGGTCCTCTGGAGTTCGCGATGAGCAGGGAATGTCCCGCGTTGGTGAGCTTGTGTGCAAGGGTGGAACCGATGTTGCCGGAGCCGATGATTCCGATTTTCATGTGATTTACGACTGGTCGTTCAGTAGTGGGATGAATGACACGTGACCTCTACTTTCCTGGCTCAAGAATTATTTCGCGGATGATCGCACGAGGCGGCCACGAAGAGGCCGATTCGTTGGCAAATTCATTGATGTAGAGTCGGGGCGCCCACGGATGAAATGCGATTCCGTTCGGAAAAGACAACCGCACCTTCGCCCCCGTTCCGTCGACAACTCCCCGCTCGCCATTGCCAAGAATGCGCCTAGCGGTTCCATCCAGCGTCACCTCGTAAATCTCGTGCGATTGCGACGCGGTGACATAAAATCGATCTTCCTTAAAACATAAATGCCCCAGTCCTTTGTCGGAAACGGTGGTGAATGGCGTGATCACGCCGTTTGAATCGATCTTCAGCATTTTGTTGTCGCGGTAATTGACGGCGTAGAGATTTCCGTCGCGATCGAAGCAGATGCCGTTTGGGCACTTGAACAGATCGCTCTTTGCGAATGACGAAACCGTCCCATCCTTTGCGATTTTTGCGATCGAATTACCGCGGCAATTTGCGACATAGACGTCGCCCGTTTGCTTATTGATGGCGATGCCGACAGGACCGCTCAGGCCGCTGGTGACGAATGGCTTTGTTTGACCTTTTCGATCAACCTTGGTGATTGAATCGCCGTAGAAACTTGATTGTAAAAGGTCGCCTTCATTGTCGATTGCGTTGCCAGACGCGCCGTAAAAGCCCGTCGCAAAAATGTGGCGCTCGCCATCTGGCGTTATCTTCCAGACGGAATCAGCAAAGTCGGCGACGTAGATGTTCCCAACGGCATCGACCGTCACGCCACCGACGCTGTGGCCGTTAATAATGCCGGCAAGCGAATGGATTCTCGTTTGTGTGCGCGCAGAAACAGGCGCAGCGAGGAGCGCAAGCAGAAACAATAATGCGCACCTGCGTCGCAACATCGCGGATGAATGGATAGTCATATCAACGTTGGTCCAGCCGTCCATTAACGTGTTTCCAGGGTGCTTGGCTTACCATGAAACTGAACCGGCTATTTGCCTCGTTGTTACGTTGAGCCGGTTCCACAAATTGGTCAGGGCAATGTGCGCGACCAGGACTGCGAGGGCCGACTCGTCGTAGTGCCGCGCGGCTTCCTTCCAGATTTCATTCGGGACCGCTCTGGCCGGTCGTTGAGACGGGTCACCGTCTCGGCAAGCGCAAGGGCAGCCCGTTCGGCGTCGGTAAAGGAAGGTACCTCCCGCCAAGCAACGACGCCGAAGAGTCTTTCATCAGTCTCGCCGGCTTTCTTGAGCTCACGAGACCCCGTATCAACGCAAAGGCTACAACCATTGATCTGGCTGCTCCGCAAATGGATGAGATCGAGCGTCCGCTGCGACACATTGTCCTTCTTTATTGCTTTCCCCAAGGCCATCAGAGCCTGCATGGCATCAGGAATGGTCGTCGCTGGGTTTTCATTCTTGCTTCTAATGTTTTCATTTTTCATTCCTTTGTTTACTCACCGTACATCGTCGAGCCGGAAACCATCGCGGCCTCTCCAGCTTATTTAGAGAGACTAGACCGACCGGTCTGTCTGTCAATTAGATCTTGAGTTTGGCGACAACAACAAGAATTGCTCTCGCTCCGTTTACCACGTTTCGGAGACGCGAGGCTTCGTTAGGCTGTGGCGCTGCCCGCGTCGTCGCTCCCGAATTGAATTCCTTGGGCGAGTGGAAGCTCGGTTGAAAAGTTGATCGTGTTGGTTTGTCGGCGCATGTAGCTCTTCCAACAATCGCTCCCGCTCTCGCGGCCACCGCCGGTTTCTTTCTCGCCGCCGAACGCGCCGCCGATTTCAGCGCCGCTCGTTCCCGTGTTCACATTGGCAATACCGCAATCGCTGCCAACTGCACTGACAAATTTTTCGGCTTCGCGCACGTCGTTAGTGAAAATGGCCGAAGTCAAACCTTGCGGAACGCCATTTTGAATCGCGATCGCTTGGTCGAAATCGCGATACGTCATCAAATACAGCAGTGGCCCGAACGTTTCATGACAAACAATCCCGAACTCCGGCTTCGCGTTCACCAGGCACGGCGTCATATAACAGCCACCAGAATATTGTTCGCCATCGAGTCGCTCGCCCCCGTACAAAACTTCGCCGCCTTCCTTCTTTACCTTCTCGATCGATTGCAGCACCGCATCGACCGCGTCCTTGTCGATCAACGGGCCCATCAATGTTTTTTTATCGAGCGGATTTCCGATCGGCAGGCTCTTGTAGGCCGTCAAAAGTTTTTTCCGCACTTTATCCGCGACTGATTCGTGCATGATGACGCGGCGGGTGGAAGTGCAACGCTGTCCCGCCGTACCAACTGCGCCGAAGAAAATTGATTGCGTTGCCATTTCGAGATCGGCGCTCGGCGCAACGATGAGCGCGTTGTTACCGCCAAGCTCCATGATGGTTCGCCCTAACCGGCCGTGGACTGCTTTGGCGACGTTCAAGCCCATGTTCACGGAGCCCGTGGCCGAGACGAGAGGAATCCGTTTATCATCCGCCAATTTCTGCCCAACACTTTTGCGGTCGCCGAGTAGCAACGTGAAAATCGCAGGATCGGCGCCGGTCTGACGGCAAACGCGCTCCGCAATTTTCGTCACTGCGATGGCAGTGAGCGGAGTTTTCTCCGAAGGTTTCCAAACGGTGGCGTCGCCACAAACGGCAGCGAGCGCGGCATTCCACGACCACACTGCAACCGGGAAATTGAATGCGCTGATGACAGCAACGACGCCGAGTGGCTGCCATTGTTCCATCAAACGATGGTTGGGTCGTTCCGATTGAATGGTTAGACCGTAGAGCATGCGCGATTGCCCGACGGCGAAATCGCAGATGTCGATCATCTCTTGCACTTCGCCTTCGCCTTCCGCCAGAATTTTGCCCGACTCGAGGGTGACGAGCTGACCAAGCTCGTGTTTGAGCTCGCGCAGCGCGTTTCCCAGACGCCTCACGGTGTCGCCGCGAACCGGTCCAGGCGTGACGCGCCATTTCAAAAATGCCTCCTGCGCGCGCGAGATCGCCTTGTCGTAATCATCAACGGACGCAGTGCGAACACTCGCCAGTTTTTTTCCATCAATGGGCGAGATCTTGTCGATCTTCGCGCCGCCACCGCGCCATTCACCGTCAAAGACGCCGGCGTTATCGTCAGTGAGCCCGAGTTTTTCGAATACAGATTGCATTATTTAGTAGCACAAGCATCAAACGCCAGTCCGGCTCGGACCCTGCGGGGCCAACGGGCGTCTCGCCCGTTGCAATCGGAACAGTGAGCCAAGAGCCCAACTGGGCGCATAGCCAGGATGGCTAGCCGTGTTTGCAACATTTGCGTAAGATTTCCATTGTCTCGTCCACTACTTCTTTCGTGATATCCAGTGCTGGACGAAAACGAATGGAATCCTCGCCCGATTTCAAAACGAGCAGCCCGCAATCAAATAATTTTCGCCAAACATCGTCGCGCGTTTTCGCGTCAGGCAGATCGAACGCGATAAACAAGCCGCGGCCGCGTACCGCCGAAACAATTTCGCATCCGCGCTGCCATTCCAGCAGTTGCTCGAGAAAATAGGCGCCGACCTTCGCCGCGTTCTCGACCAGATTTTCCTTCTCGATGATGCGCAGATAGTGGGTCGAGCGCACCATATCCGTAAAATTGCCACCCCAGGTGGAATTCAACCGCGATGGCAGACGGAAGGCGTTGTCTTTCACTTCATCGAGGCGCGGCCCCGCCATCACGCCGCACACTTGCACCTTCTTGCCGAATGCCAGCAGGTCCGGTTGGACATCGAAATGCTGGCAACACCAGGTGCGACCTGTCGTGCAGAGTCCGGTTTGGACTTCGTCGAAAATCAGCAGGCTGTCGTTCTCGTAGAAATTCTCACGGAATTTTGGGGTGATATC
>JBKPMO010000042.1:0-4132 GCA_046732175.1 Verrucomicrobiota bacterium | reverse complement strand
TGTTTTACGCGTGCTGGGTCAGGAAGAAAAGCTGCCACAGCAGCCGCGCCCGCCATTCTTACTGCTCGATGCCGAAGTGATATCGATACGTCACACCGCGGATAAGATGCCGATCCTGCTTAAGGCGGAAGAGGGGTATGCCTGCATTTACCTGAACGATAACGAAGGTCGGGCACGCGGATTGTTTCAAATAGACGAGGACGGGGGCGCGCGTATTGAAATTTGGAACAAGGACCAAGAGGTAGTGGTCTCAATCGGCGAAACCAAGGACGGCGCCGGCGAAATTTTTGTCGCCTCGGCTGACGGCAAACCACGGGCGGGGCTGAAAGTGCATGAGCTGGGCGGAATCGTGAGCGCGCAAAATTCCGCCGGACAGACCAATGTGTTGATGCTCGGGAAGGACCAGGGCGGCACGTTCGTGGTAGCGGACGCGCAGGGCCGACCCGTGGCTGAAATCACGACAATTGATGGTGACGGAGTTGTTTCGATCAAGGGAAAAACAGGCTACCAGACGGCGTATATGGCGTGCGACGAGAATCGCGGCCTGATCGCGGTTCTCGGTAAAGAGGGCGAACAGGCGGTGGCGCTCACCAGCAACGAAAAGGGCGGAACGCTCGTGTTTTTCGACTCAAAAGGCGAACCGAAAGGCAACCTCCCGAAATAGCTCTAGTCGCGCCGTTCAGTGGCCCCCGGCCATGGCGGTGAACATCGAGATGATCGGCCAAGCCGCGCACAGGACGCCGATTAGTCCGAAGAGAATCATCTCGGGCAGAAAATCCCGCTCGCTGTGAGGATCAAAAACCTCGGATGACAGCTGCCGCAACGTGCGCAGTTCGGACAAAACTTCGTTGTTCGAGGACTTCAACGAGGTCTTCGTGGTCGACGATTTGGGCACCGGAGCGAAATTTTGATTCGTTACTGAGACAAGGCCGTGCTCGCCCAACGCCGTCACAGCGTTCCCAGAGGCGAAATCACGATGGAGAGACTCCGGAGGGGCCGATTTCTTAACATGGTGTGCGAGGATGCCCGGCGTGAGGCCGAGCGAGTCCTGGCGCGACTGGAACGAACAATCGTTTAGCCAATCAGGAAGAGGAGCCGGCGGCGGGGGCGTTGGTGGGGTTTTCATCTCTTAGATTCACAGCCAATCTCATGCCGCATCCCACCTGTGGACGCACTTTGTTCAGTGCTACCGGCGACGGCCCGGGCGGGCCGCAACGCGACATAATGGAGGGAGCGCTTTACCGCCCGTCCGGCTCGGACCGCGTCCGGGTGCGCAGGAGTGCGCCCCTCCCGATTTTCAATCGCTGACGCGTTTGCTGCGAAAGAATTCCAGAAGCAATGCACTGCATTCCGGCGCCAGCACACCGCTCGCGATGTCGCAACGATGGTTTAGCTGCGGCATTTGCAGAAGATTAAGAACGCCTCCGGCTGCGCCCCCCCGCGGGTCTTCGCAGCCAAAAACCACCCGGCGCAATCGGGCGTGAACGGCTGCGCCCGCGCACATTGGACACGGCTCCTTTGTCACCACCAAGTCGCAATCATTCAGTCTCCACTCGCCGATCGCGGCGGCGGCCTGGGTGATCGCCAGAATTTCGGCGTGTGCCGTCGGGTCCTTTAGGAGTTCGACCTGGTTGTATCCACGACCAACAATGCGGCCGTTTTTCGCGATCACCGCGCCGATCGGCACCTCGTCGCTCGCGGCGGCCTTCTTCGCCAGACGCAAAGCCTCGCGCATAAGCGCCTGATCGTCGCGGAAAAGTAAGTCCTCCATCGCTTCACCGTAAGCGAAGCGGCATCCGCTTCCAGGTCGTGAAATGCCAGTCCGGCCCGGACCCGAAATCACGCTTTTTCTTTACAAATCGCCCTCAATTTTGCAGGCTGAAATGGTGCGCGCCACCCTTTTCGCCTTCGCGTTCCTCGCTCTTGCGACTGCGGGTTACGCCCAGGAACAGGAGCGCAAACTGGTCGACCGGCTCTTGAGCCCGGACACAAAACTGTCCAATTCGGACCAAAACAAGAAGTTCAACGGTGGAATGGAAGCGGCCACCCGATCTGCTTCGACCAAGACCTTTTACGTTTCGGAAAAAAAACTCACCAAAAGCTTCGTCGCCGATCGGCAGGCGCCTACGAGTACCTTCAGCACGCACAATTACACAACCAAATCAGCAACCGTGCCCCCTTCGCCGCCGATGAAAGGATTCGAAACGAAAAAGGCGCGAGACGTTTCAACGAATGCGTACCCCACGAAAAAATACGCCACTCGCGATTTCGCCGGGAACCGGCCGTTTCTCGGACAGGGCAAAAGTCAGAAGGCGCTGCACGCGCAGGACCGACCGCTCACGATCGACGAAGTCCGCGAGTTGTTGAACAAAAACAAGTAGGTTGTTTCCGCGCGACTGCTGTTTTTAGTGCGCATGAATATGCGCGATCAGCTTGCAAAACTCACCCGTGGCGCCACGCAAGTTATTAGCGAAGCAGAGTTGGCGGACAAACTTCGCGCGAATCGCCCGTTGCGGGTGAAACTCGGCGTCGATCCGACCAGTGCCGACCTTCATCTCGGACATTCCATCATCCTGCGAAAGCTGCGGGATTTTCAGGAACTTGGTCATCAGGCGGTTTTAATCATCGGAGATTTCACCGCCTTGATTGGCGATCCCAGCGGCCGTTCAGCGACGCGCCCAACGATCACCCGCGAAGAAGTGGACCGCAATGCCGAGACCTATCGCGAACAAGCCTTCAAGATTCTCGATCAAAGCAAGACCGAAATTGTTTATAACGGCTCCTGGCTCGGAAAATTATCGTTCGAAGACGTAATTCGTCTCAATGGCAAAGTGACTTTGCAGCAATTGCTGCAACGGGAAGATTTTCGCGACCGGATCAAAAACGAGCAACCGATTCATGCGCACGAAATTCAATACCCAATCATGCAAGCCTACGATTCGGTGATGGTAAAAGCGGACGTGGAACTCGGTGGGACCGATCAGTTGTTCAACATCCTACTCGGGCGCGACCTGCAGAGAATGAATGGACAACCAGAGCAAATCGTCCTGCTGACACCCATCCTGGAGGGGCTCGACGGTAAACAAAAGATGAGCAAGAGCCTCGGCAACTATGTCGCACTCAATGATCCGCCGGTCGAGATGTTCGGAAAATTGATGAGCATCTCCGACGAATTAATGGCCCGGTACTATTTGCTGCTGCTCTCGCGGGAGCTTCCGAAGAGCGAGCATCCGCTAGAGGCGAAGAAACATCTCGCGGCTGAAATCGTCGCTACCTATTATTCGCGCGAGGTTGCTTCCAGGGCGAAGGAAGATTGGACAACGCGCTTCAGCGAAAAGCGATTATCGGAAACCGAGCTCCTAGTTTTGCCGGCGCAGTCCGGCGATGTTGTCACAATTGTCGTTAGAGCTTTCGCTGCCTGTGCGATTACGAAGTCGCGCGCTGAAGCGAGTCGCCTGATCAAACAAGGGAGTATTCAATTGGACGGCACGAAGCTGCGCAATCCAACCGAGCAAATTACGTTATCGGCGAACCAAATCCTGCGGCTCGACAAAACCCACGCAGTGCGGATCGGGTGAAGGGTTTGCTTGATTCCGGCGGCTTGGGAGCCGCCGCTTCCAGTTACAGCGCTCTTCCACGACAACGAATGACTTAGCGCACGCGGTGCGTTTGACTGGGAGGGGCGACTCCCAAGTCGCCCCCCGAAAATTGTCATCCCGAGCGGAGCGTAGCAGGGTTAAAGGATGTCTAACTATTTATCAGGCGACGTTCTTTTCTGAAAATAGTTAGAGATTCCTCGACTTCGCTCGGAATGACAAAAGGAATCGAAGCAAAGCGTACTTTCCCAATGTCGCTCCACTAGATTCGCAATGACAAATTCTAGGAAAAATGCGGGCGACACCCCTCTACATCTTTAGGGGAGATCGGTGATCCCGGGACCGGAAAGATCATCGGCAGGATGCCGATGCCACGCGTACAGGAAAAAGGGCGCGGCGTCCCGACCGCGCCCTTTCCGCCTGCCCTACGCAGTTGCCGTCTCGAGCAGAGGCAAGATAGTTGCCGGCTCGGAATACGGCGCTGCGATTCCCTCAAAGTGTGCTCGAATACTGCGCAGCTCGCGGTTGACGAATGC
>JBKPMO010000041.1:0-135348 GCA_046732175.1 Verrucomicrobiota bacterium | reverse complement strand
ATTTTCGGGGGCGTACTGGCTTCGACTTGAAGTTTGAAGCGCAGGCGGCATGTCGAGGATGGTTCGTTGGCCTCGTAAAAAACCGAACCAAAACAAATAAACGCAGATCACGAAGATCTCGCTCTCGCGGCTTAATTGATCGCGACGTTTTCGCAGCGACGCCTGCTAGCGGCGGAAACGTGGACAGCAGGCTGGCAAACTGGCGGAGCGACCGCGCCGGTTTGTGAATTCGATTTCGCGGACGCTCGGGAGCCGGCAGTGTGCCGGTGCAACGTTCGGCTCCTCAAACCTCATCACCGGATAAGCATGTAGATGTGTGCGTGGACCGCTTCGAGGACAGGGGTTCAACTCCCCTCGCCTCCAGTCTTCGCTCGCAACCTAGTGGAGAGCGAAGACTGTCGCGCCATAGCCTTGGCGAAGTCGGACGATGTCGACCTTTGGTAGCCTCTCTGCATCATCGGCGTCAATACACGCGCATTACAACCGCGCCACTCGACCGCCTCATGTACGCGAATAGGTTGTCGTGTCATGCGATGGAATTTCAGCAGCCGTGCCCGCGAACTTTCCGGCGCCGACGCCATTGTCATTTCCATTCCCAAAAGCGGACGGACCTGGGCCCGTACGTTTCTCAACGCCTATTTTGCCTACAAGAAAGGAAAGCAATTCTCGCTCGATTTTACCGATCGCCGCGAGGCCGGAGTTCCCCGGATTGTTTATTCGCACGACCGCTTCGAGGATCGGACGAAGGGCAATGCTTGGGACCGGTTACGGGGAAAATATCTGATTCCCCGCCGATCTCTTCGCCAATCGCCGATCGTCCTGCTGGCGCGCGACCCCCGCGATGCATTCGTCTCCTATTTCGTGCAACTGACGCGACGCAATCCCGCAACATCGGGCGAGCTTAAAGCGCTCGCAATTGGTGATCTTTTGCGCCATCCGCGCTTTGGAATCGCGACAATGGTGGAGGTAATGAACGGCTGGCTGGCAGAATTTGGCAACCGCTCAGATTTCTCGATCGTTCGCTACGAAGAACTGCGCGCCGATCCGCCCCGAACGTTTCATGAATTGCTTCGCGCCATCGGTGAAAAGGAAATCGACGATGCGGTGTTTGGTCCGGCGCTCGATTTTTCCGATTTTCGAAATATGCAAAAGCTGGAAGCAGCAGGCGAGTTCGGCTCGAAAATCTTGCAACCGCGCGATCGGGAGGACCCGGAAACCTTCAAAGTTCGGCAGGGAAAAGTGGGTGGTTTCCGCCAGTCCCTATCAAGTGAGAGCCAGCACTATGCCGAGGAAATCTGCGCCGCACTCGATCCGCGGTTTGGTTACGCCGTCCGCTCCGGCAATGCGGCTCGCACGTAAGTCCCAGCCATGGCAGCCCACGAGTTGATTATGATTATGGGTGCGCAACGATCAGGGACGAATGCTCTCTTCGACTCATTGGCCACGGACAAAACGCTGACCGCGTTTTCAGAGGATATCGACAGCGCGTTTTACTACAACTTTGTACTGAGACCCGTCAACGAGCTTGCCCCTTTGATCGAGCGAGCCCCGGGGCGCATTCTACTCAAGCCAATTAACGAGATGGATAGGCGCAGCCTGGCTGAGGTGGCAGAAGAGTATCGCTCCTACCGATTGCGCTTCGTGTGGATTTACCGCGATCCGGTCAATGTTCTCGATTCCATGCGTCGCGAGAGATGGCTCGCCCCTGAAGACATCGATAAACCCGGCCAGATTCGTGCCTGGCGCAAACGCAATGAATACGCGCTGCAATTCCAACGACAATGCCCTGAGCAGATCGTCATCGTCCGCTATGAAGACTTATGTGTTGACCGCGCAGTCTTTCGCCAGCTCACGCGGTGGTTGGGCCTAAACTGCAAGTCGTATTTCAGAAAGGACAGTGCCCACGGCCGCAAGCGCGTCGCGATTGTAGCCCAGCGAAACATCGATGCGGGCACCGGCGACACGTTAGCTGCGCTCGATGCCGTACGCACATTTAGGCCACGCCGACTTCTTCTGTTAAAACGACGGATTGTCAGATGCTTAAGCGGACGGCTGACGACAAAAGCGACGGCGCCGAATGGCAGGCGGGCGGACGCTGACGTTCACTCGCAGATTCTTCAGCCGGCGGAGCCACCGCCTCTTCCCTCGGCAGTGCCGGGGTTGCACTTTTGGCTCAATTCCGCGTCCATTTGTCACGGCAATGGTTTGCTGACCACTGAAGTGATGGAGCGCAGCCCTTATCGCATGGTTGCAGCGAAGTCAGATAATGGCCCGTACGGGCTTGTGAGTTTGGTTCAGCGCGGCACGCTTCACTATCCGCACACCAAAACGGAAGAACGGCGGCACGGCCCCAGCGGAACGCTCCTATTTGGTCTAGGTCATGATTGGAATTTTTTCTTCGACAACACCGGCTTTACCGTCTTTGCGCTTTTCCGGCCAAATACTCCTTGTTACCCACCCTACCGTCAGGAACGCTGCAATTTATTTCGTGTCGGAGCGCAGAGTAACGCGGCTCCAGCGTTTTTCTTGGCATGGGATGGACTCGCGAATAGTTCGAGCGCGCGAGTTGTTTCGTGCTCTCGGCAGGGGATGCCCCAAACGAAAGAGATTTCGACGCAACCCCAGTCGCACCGCCGTCAGGAGTGGGCCGTGATCACCGTTCAGCGTAACGAAGGTGTAGGCGGCCAATTTTCAATTTCGGCAAATGGTGTTCCCGGCGACTCGATGAATTTCGCTGATAGCTTCTCATCTCAGCCGCAGGAGGGATATGCTCTCGAGTTCGGCGGGTTCACCTCTGAACCCGCCCAGCTTTTCTACGGCGAAGTGGCCGAAATCATCATCTTCAAACGCGCTTTGAGAGGCGAGGAGCGCTTGGCTATCACGCGTTACCTCACGGAGACGCATCGGCTTTGAGGTCCGAGCCGGACTGGCATTTAACACCCGGGTCCCAGCTTAAGGCAAGTCGTCTGGAGCCGAGTCTAAAAAACTGGATCGGACGCATGCTAAAAAAAGTTTAAATTCCTACTTGACTTATAGAGATTCAATCCCTACTGTGGCAGTATACATGACAGGAGAAACGGAAATTCCACGAGGAGGGCAAAGCATGAAAACGTTTCTGTTATTGGCTACGAGCAGCGTGATCACGGCCGTAATGCTTCCTAGTATCCCGGCGAAAATAATCCTCAGCACCTTCGTCTTAATGACGGTGCTAGTCGAAGCGACCCGGCGCCAGCGCAAGAATCGAAAAATAATCTATAATTCCTATTTGACTGATAGACATTAATCCCTACCATGGCAATATACGTTACAGAAATCGACTAAGCAATCAGGAGACAAAAACGATGAAAATATTTCTGTTATTAGCAGTGAGCAGCGTGGTTACAGCCGGAGTGCTTCCGAGTCTTCCAGCGAAAATCATCCTTAGCGCCTTCGTCTTAATGGCCGCCCTGACCCAAGCGACCCGCCGAGCCCCCGTCGGCTATCAGGACGAGAAAGGGTTTCACCTTATCCGCGCGCGACGTCATGTGACAAGAGGGTCGGCCCTCCGGCACGCGCTTTTTTCCGATGCACGTCACCCGGTAAAAGCATGACTGTCCTCGGAATAGTCCCGGCTGCGCACCGTAGTTGCAGTATTGAGCGCGATCAGGATCGCGTGGCATGAAGCTTTCCAAACGTGGTGAATATGCACTGCGCGCACTCATTGACCTCGGCATCGCGGCTGAACTGGGAAGGCCCATTCTCCAAGTCAGTGAACTGGCCGCAAAAGAGAAACTTCCGACCAAGTTTCTCGAGCAAATCTTCACCCAATTGAAAGCGGCGGGTTTTGTCGTGAGCAAACGCGGAAAAGACGGCGGCTACTCACTCGCCCGCCCCATGAACCGCATCAAGTTCGGCTCTGTCATCAGAGTGATTGACGGACCACTTGCTCCCATCAGCTGCGTCAGCGAGACGGCATATGAGCGCTGCACGTGTCCGGATGAAGACCATTGCGGCCTGCGCATGCTCATGCTGGACGTCCGCACTGCCATCATCAAGATTCTCGACCGCTACACGCTGGCTGACATTGTCGAAATCACCTTGCGCAAAATGCGGCGCGACAAAGTATCGCCCCCGTTTATCTCGAGAGCATTCAACCTCGAGTCGGTTCTGACATCTCTGCCCGTCAGCTCCCCGAATTCTCCGAAGAAACGTTCAAACGAAAGGCAAACTCATGCCGCATAATAATACACAGTCATCTGCTGACTGGCTCGAACTGGTCCGCCAGAAAGTGCAGTCCTTGCGGTTCGGCGTCGTTCAAATCGTCGTTCACGATTCCAAGGTGACTCAGATTGAACGAACAGAGAAAACGCGATTACAAAGCGCGAAAGACAATCTCGAAAGCTAAGAAATTTTGCCAACCAGACTACTGGAGGATCACACAAAGAGGAATAGCGCCAGCCGGACTTCCGGAGGTTCTAAGATTATCGAGCTGAGGAGAAACAAATGCTTGTGAAAAAATCGTCAGTGGTTCACATCGGGATCACCCTTCCGTTGTTCCTGCTGGTAATTCAACCGCTGCTGGCGCAGACCTCAGGGGGCAACTCCGAGTCTGAACGACTGCAAAAGTTGGAGCGTGCAGTCGAGCAATTGCAAAAGCGAAATGCCGAGTTGGAACGAGAAGTCAGTAGTTTGAAGAAGCAGAGTACCTCCGCTGCGGCGCCAAGAAAAACGAAGACAGAGGTGACTTACGACGGGAAAACGTACGTCGAGAAAAGCGTGGCCGTAGAGGAGAAACCCCCAATTTACGTCACTCCGCGCGGAACCGAATTCAAACTTGTCCTGGGCGGATTCATTCAGATGAATCTTGAGGATGGAGACGTTTCCGCGTTCGAAGGGCGCTTTGGGCAGACCGCGTTGAAAGACCGTTTTCGCCTGCGCCGGGCGCGCATCAATCTAACCGGCGATTTCGCCGAGAACTTCGACTTCAAGGTTGAAGGCGACTTTGAACAAAGCGATGGGATCAGCTCCAATCGCACCGATTTTTCAGCCACGGATATCTTCGTTAACTGGCATCAGTTTCCGGAAGCGCAGATCAAGGTTGGCCAATGGAAAGCGCCGTTCGGGTTGGAGCAGATCACACCGGATACTACCTTATTGCTTGCGGAGCGCAGCCTTCCTACCGGCGCGATCACGCCCGACCGGCAGGTCGGCGCGCAGCTGTGGGGAAAGCCGTTTACCAACATCTGGCCTGCGCAGAAGGATTTGCTGACCTATTACGCCGGCATCTTCAACGGAAATGGACGCAATGTCACCGTTAACGACAACAATAATTTCATGTACGTCGGTCGGCTGGAGTTGATGCCGTTCAAAGGCAAAATCTTCGGTCAGGATTCGAGTCTCAAGCTTGGCGCTGATGTGCTCAACAGCCGCGACGACAAGGGAACAAATATCTCACAAACATTGAACCTGTTGGTAAACTCTGATGGGTCGCTCTCGCCCTTCGTCCTACCGGGCGCGGATGAAAGAACGGCCTGGGGCATAGACGCAGCGCTAAAACTGGGCCCATTTGATCTAATCGGTGAGTATCTCGAGGAATACGTCGACGGCCGTACCGTCAATGGGGTGGCTCCAGGGTTCGCCGACTTTACGACAACCGGTTTCTATATAACGGGAGGTTACTTCCTGATCCCAAAGAAGCTCCAAGCGGTCGTCAGATGGGAGCAACTAAATCCAGGGCAAAAAGGCAACGATGGTATTCACTCTATTACCGGCGGTCTCAACTACTACATCCACGGCGACGATATCAAACTAATGGCGAATTACATCCATACTTGGTCGGATTTCCGGGAAGCGCGCCCGCAGTTGGGCGACGATCAATTCGACGAGGTTATTGTACGTCTACAGCTGATGTTCTAGCAGTAACGAAGCTTAATTTGTACTACGTTTGCTAATTCCGGAGGCTCCTACTATCGCGCTGTACACCGCTTCGACAACTCACGACAACGTTCACCGAACGAAAGGAAAATTAATGAAAACAAAAGTAATCCTTGTTTTAGCCAGCATGATCCTGGCGACGCATCTTGCTTCAGCGGAAGAAAAGATTGTCGTCCGCTTCGGTCATTTCCCGAATATCACCCACGCGCAGGGCGTGATCGCACACGCTCTTTCGCGCAAAGGAAAAGGCTGGTTCGAGGAACGACTCGGCCCGAACGTGGAGGTCCAATGGTTTACTTACAATGCCGGACCATCGGCGATGGAAGCGATGTTCGCCGGCTCACTCGATCTGACCTACGTCGGTCAGGGGCCCGCGCTCAATGCGCACTTCAAATCCAATGGGGAAGAAATCCGTGCGCTTACCGGAGCAGCCAACGCTGGCGCCGCCCTGGTGGTAAAATCGGATTCGGCTATTAAGACTGCGGCGGATTTTCGAGGAAAGAAAATCGCCACTCCGCAGCTTGGTAACACTCAGGATATTTCCTGTCGCGCCTGGCTAAAAGCGCAGGGATTCAAAGTTACCCAAACCGGCGGCGACGTCACCGTCCTGCCAACAAATAACCCCGATCAACTAGCGTTACTGCAAAATGGCGGCGTGGATGGGGTGTGGACGGTTGAGCCGTGGGTAACGCGGTTGGAACGCGAGGCGAAGGCGCGGGTTTTTCTCGAAGACAAGGACATTATCACGACCTGGCTGGTTTCGACCGCAAAGTTTCTTAGCAGCCAACGGGATCTGGCGAAGAAAGTCGTGGCTGCGAATGCAGAGTTGACCGACTGGATCCAGAAGAATCCAGATGAGGCGCAAAAGCTGCTAATCGATGAACTAACGACCGAAACGAGGACGAGCTTCGCGCCAGACGCGGTCGCGCAGGCGTGGAAACGAATTAAGTTTACAACGGCGGTGCCGAACGAGTTGATCGCAAAAGCGGTGCAAGATGGAAAAGAGGCCGGCTTTCTCAAAGGCAATACGGACACTTCCAAGCTGATCGAGACTCCGTGAGGTTTGGTCACAAAACCGGTTCTGTCACGGAAGAGCTTGCGCTCGTTTCTCCGAGCAAGCTTGCGATCGACAAAGTGTCAAAAAGTTTTCGCAGCCGTGCCGGAACCGTCCTCGCGCTTGATCGCGTCAGCCTGAATGTGGCGGAGGCGGAGTTTGTCTGCATTGTCGGTGCCAGCGGCTGCGGCAAATCGACTCTTCTCAACATCATCGCCGGGTTGGAGAAACCAGACAGCGGAAGGGTGTTGGCCGACGGAAAACCGGTGATAGCCCCGGGACGCGAACGCCTGGTCATGTTTCAAGAACCGGCGCTATTTCCCTGGCTCGATGTCCTTGGCAATGTGCTTTTCCCGTTAAAACTAAAACCAAACCTGACAAAGAAGGATCGCCGTGATGTAGCAAAGTATTACCTCGAACTCGTCGGCCTAACGAGATTTGAACGCTCCAACATTCACGAACTTTCCGGAGGGATGAAACAACGGGTGGCCCTGGCCCGCGCTCTCGCCCCAAATCCGCGTGTGCTCCTGATGGATGAGCCATTCGCCGCCCTTGACGCCCTCACTCGCGAACAACTTTATGGAGACATCCAACGGATTTGGAAAGCGCGGCGCAAAACCATTGTCTTTGTCACGCACAACGTTCGCGAGGCGGTGTGTCTGGGCGATCGGGTCCTGCTTTTTTCCCCTCACCCGGGACGGGTGCAAGAGGAATTCGTAGTCGAGCTGCCGCGCCCACGCGACCTTAACAGCGTCGAGCTCGCGACTTATGCCAGCCGGATTACCCACGCCCTGAAAACCGGTGCCCAATCCGAAGCTGCGGCAGCGAAATGAAACGATTACTCCTCGCCGTTCTTTTCTTCGCGGTTTTGATCGCCCTTTGGGAGTGGGCTTTTCTCGCGAAGATCTGGTCGCCGGTGTTGTTGCCGGCTCCGCAGCAAGTCGCGGAGTATCTGAAAACGACGGCCACCGATGGCACTCTTTTCCAGGCTACTGTAATTACCATGCGCCGGCTGCTGATCGGATATCTCATCGGTCTTATTGGCGGGTTGCCACTCGGCTTATTAACGGCCCGGTGGAAAGTCTTTCACGATACCATCGGAACGCTCGCCCTCGGATTGCAAACGCTCCCCAGCGTATGCTGGGTCCCGCTCGCGCTTCTGTGGTTTGGACAAACGGAGGCAGCCATGCTTTTTGTCGTGGTCATGGGAACGCTCTGGTCGGTAGTGATCGCGACCGATACAGGCGTGAGCCATGTCCCGCCGATTTATCCGCGGGCCGCGCTCACCATGGGCTCAAAACGTTTGCACATTTGGCTGAAAGTCATTCTGCCAGCGGCGCTACCATTTATCGTTAGCGGAATGAAACAAGGCTGGGCCTTCGCCTGGCGATCGCTTATGGCCGCCGAAATTTTCGTGACGATCCTAACGGGATTTGGACTTGGCCAGTTGCTTCATTACGGCCGTGAATTGAGCGCCATGGACCAGGTTATCGGCATCATGCTGGTAATCGTTGTGATTGGCCTCTTGGCCGACAAGATCCTGTTTTCACCGGTTGAACGTTTCCTGCATCGCCGTTGGGGCACTAACCCATGATCCTGCGCCGATCGCATCCCAACGATAAATCAATCGTAGTCGCACGCATGATCACCGTTCAAAACGAACTTGGATTGCATGCCCGACCCGCGGCGGAGTTCGTCCGTGTGGCCAACAGATTTCGGTCTGACATAACTTTGATTAAAGACGAACAACGATTTTCGGCCTCAAGTCTGATTGATGTCCTCCGCGCCAATCTCGACAAGGGCGCCAGCGCCATGTTGGAAGCACGTGGCGCCGACGCGGAGGCTGCGATTACACGTCTGGAAGAATTACTGATCGAATTTCGCAACCGAAAAGAGGACTAGTTTAGCGCTCTCAACGTCAGCCTAGGGCAACGCCCTAGGAAATGACTTAAATTGAGATCGCGCCGTTGTCGCTAAACAGTGGCGCCACCGAAGGTTTTATCGATTAGCGCATGGGACGCGCTACCAGGATGCCTGTGTCCGAGCTATAGCGATAAAGATAAGTAGAGAGCCGCGAATCGATCACCACTCGGCCATAATTATGCGGCGCCGAGGCGTGCATGAAGTGGAGCGTACCGTCGGAAGTACGCAAAGCCAGGCCCACGTGCGAGGTCGCTCGCCATGAGCTGCGGCGCCCATCACGCGAAACTATCCCGATGATGTCTCCATCATGTAGCAGGGATTCGATCGTGGCGACCCGGCTCTTGGGAATTTCGTAAAGCCGTCGCGAGGACACGTCGTCTTCCATCTGCGCGAGCGGTCGAAGCAGAGCCCGATTGTGCACGAGGTAACGATAATGTCGCCAGCCGTTTGTCATTTCCCGCGCTGAATGCGGCACACTCACACCGCCGAGCGTGCGGGTTAAGTCAGCTACAAGCCCGCGGCGGCTGTTGTCGTAAAGCCAATCCTCGAGGTAATGCAGCCGCGAAAGGTACGCGCCGGTGCACTCACCAGCCCGATATCGATCCATCTCGATGTAATGCAACAATCCCGCCGGAGTCCAATTCTCTTCTGGCCCGCCGAGCATGCGCGCGAAGGAAAGTGCGATTTCGAAGAAGGTCCAGCAGTCGAGGCCGGTGAGATTGACGGACGGGGATTCCACCCGGTTATCGATTTCCAGGGTAAACGAGCGATAGGGCGTTCCCACCATGGCTTTTCCGACAGTCGAGGTCCGTTCCCCGATGGGCAGTGTTTCCCACCTCTCGGCCTTGGCGTGCGCGACCAGTTGCTCGAAACGATCCTGACCTTTGAAAACCGTGTGCATCGGTAAAGTCACCTCGCCACGTGTATTCCCGGTAACCGCAACCGCTAAAACTGAAATCAAAATCCCCAGACGCATTACAAACTGTTTGGTGAGATTAGTTAGAGCGCAAGCTGTGCCAGCCGGGCTCCGTTACCGATGCCAGCTACACCATCTTCGTCGACTTTTGCGCATGCACGGGGGCGCCATCGCCGTAATGTCATCGAGATGCACGACTTGTTCGCCGAAACCGAAAATCTCGAACACGTCAGCGCAGCCGCTCCTCTGGCCACGCGAATGCGCCCGCGCACGCTTGAGGAATTTGTCGGCCAGGAACATATCCTGGCGCCCGGGAAACTCTTGCGTCGCGCCATCGAAGCCGACCGCCTCCCTTCACTAATTATCTCCGGGCCACCGGGAAGCGGCAAAACCACGCTGGCGCATGTCGTCGCGGAAATGACTCATTCTGAATTCATCCGCTTAAGCGGAGTCGAAAGTAACGTGGCGGAAATGCGCAAGGTGGTCGCCGCGGCGGCTAATCGGCTTCGAACCGCGGGACGGAAAACCATCGTATTCATCGATGAGATTCACCATTTCAATAAAGCGCAGCAGGATATCTTGCTGCCCGATGTCGAGAGTGGAAATCTGCGCTTGATCGGTGCCACGACGTACAACCCGTACTTTTACGTTAATAGCGCGCTGGTCTCGCGTTCGCTGGTTTTCCGACTCGAACCACTCACGATCGATCAACTGGAATTATTGATCGATCGCGCCCTCGTCGATGCACAACGGGGCCTTGGAAATTATAACGTTAAAATGGAGGCTGATGCGCGGCGGCATCTGGCCAAGTTGAGCGACGGTGACGCACGCAAATGTTTGAACGCGCTGGAAGTTGGCGTGCTGACGACGCCACCTGTAGCCGCAGTCGCTGACCGCGGTCGATCAAAAAAACAGGCGGGACCCGGCCAATCTGCCGCGGCCGGCGACTACAATGAATCGCCGATTATCCATTTCACGCTACAGGTGGCGGAAGAAAGCATTCAAACCAAAGCGGTGGTGTATGACAAGAAAGGCGATGCGCATTACGACACCATCAGCGCTTTCATTAAAAGTATGCGCGCATCAGACGAAAAAGGCGCGATTTACTGGCTGGCGAAAATGTTGCACGCCGGTGAAGATTTTCGTTTTATCGCGCGCCGCATCGTCATCTTCGCGAGCGAAGATGTCGGCCTGGCTGATGCGCAGGCGCTTCCCCTAGCGATCGCCACGCAAAATGCCGTTGAATTCGTTGGAATGCCGGAAGCGCGCATTCCGCTGGCCCATGCTACGGCCTACATGTGTCGAGCGAAAAAGAGTCGCGAAGCATACGAATCGTTAGGCGCGGCCAGCGAACAGATCGAATCCGAGCACACAGCACAGGTGCCCGAGCATCTGAAGAACAAGCATTTTCCGGTAAATCCGGAAGGCTAATTTTGATGCACGCATCTCACGTGCGTTTGCGGGAAATAACGGTAGTCATCGCGATTAGCTTCTGCCTGAACGGTTGCAGCAAACGAACCGAGTATGAAGTTTTTGATTTGCCGTGTGGACCTGGCCGGCTCGTCCTTCACGAAGATCACTTAGCTACATTTGAAACCACCTATGTCACATTCGAGCTGCGATACATCGAAGGAACGAATGTTCGCCTGGTCGATAAGTTGAAACCTCGGGGGCGCCTCTATCTTGCACCAACCACGGCCCAGCAGCTCCGCCACTTCCGAAACAATCGCGCGGAAGATCCCTGGCCAATTTTTGTGAGCCCATGCCAATTCAGTCCCACTGAATACGAGCAGATTCGCGAAACTCTCGAATCAAACCTCGCACTCATCGATGATGCGGTGAATCGGCCACGCGAGCCGCTTGAACATTTCCGCGAAGATCGCAAACCAATGATTAGCTCGATTCGTTACATCGACTATGGCGGTTTGCGCCACACTTACGCAGGCCCGGACAAATACACCAACCTTACGGTTGAACCAGATGGCGGTGTGTGGCTAGGGCAGGCATGGGGCGTCGGCGGAACAAGTAAAACTCTTATCGGTTTTGCGAACGAAAAACGAGTAGTGCTTGCTCCCTACGGTTCCCGGCTTACACAAACAAGCTCCGGCAAAAACATTTACACGCAGGCTGATGTCCAACGATGGAAAGCAAAGGACGGACACGCAATATTCGATGATTTTGAAGTGAAAGTATCACCTAGTGAGGCCGAATTCGATGTTGCAATGTCTGAACGGAGGAAAAACACAGGCGATTCGCGTTAAAAAGGAATTATCACTGGCGGAGTGTCTGCATCCGCGCTTACGCAATTGGTTCTTCGCCAGTTTTCCGGCATTCACCCACGCGCAGTTGCTGTGCGTTCCTTCTGTTCTAAAACGCGAATCGATCCTTCTTACCTCTCCCACCGGTAGTGGAAAGACCCTCGCCGGATTCCTGGGTGTTTTCGATTCGATTCTCCGAGAACTTGACTCCGGCGGTCTGAAGCCGGGCGTGCGTTGCGTCTACGTTTCCCCTCTGCGTGCGCTCGCCTACGACATCGAGAAAAATTTGCGCGCGCCCATTGCCGGCATGGGACTGGAAAAGGAACTCCGCATTCACTTGCGGACCGGCGATACCACCGCAATCGAACGCTCCAAATTTCGCAATCAGCCATCCCCCTTTCTCGTCACCACTCCCGAATCGCTCGCCATTTTGCTGGCACAGCAAAGTTACGCACAACATCTCGCCAAGACGGAGTTCGTCATCGTCGATGAATTACATTCTTTCGCCGGCAACAAACGCGGCGCAGATCTAAGCATTTCCCTCGAGCGCCTCGAAGCGATCTGTAGCGGCGGCCGTGTCGGCCGCATCAATCCAGAGCGGCAATTGGTCTCACGCTTCGCACAGCGAAACCGCTACAGCCCAAAAAACAAATTTTGTCGGATCGGCCTTTCCGCCACGGCTGCGCCGCTTGACTTGCTCGCCGAATTTCTTGTCGGCATGGGGCGCAAATGCCGCATCGCCGAAGCGCGCATCGAGAAAGAACAAATCGTAGACGTTTTTTCTCCAATCCGCCGCGATCCGTATCCACCATCCGGCTACACCGGTGCACGTCTTTATGCGGAGTTATCGCAACTGATTCGCTCGCGCCAATCGGTCATTGTCTTTACAAATGTTCGCTCGGCCGCGGAACAAATCGGACTGCGATTGCGGGAGCATCTTCCGGAACTGGCCGATGCGATCGAGATCCATCATGCTTCACTTGATCGCAGCGTTCGGCTCGCGGTTGAAGATCGCTTGAAGAATGGCGAACTACGCGCCGTCGTTTGCTCGACCAGTCTCGAACTTGGAATTGATATTGGCGCAGTCGATCTGGTCGTCATGGTGGCGACGCCGAAAGGCGTCTCGCGTGCCATCCAGCGTATCGGCCGGTCAGGACATTCGCTAAACAGGAACAGCCACGGCATTCTCGTCGCCACCAACATCAACGACCTGGTCGAAGCGACGGTCACGGCAAACCTTGTGCGCGAGCGCGCCCTCGATCCGATCAAAATTCTGGAAAAGCCTTTTGACGTCGTGGCCCAGCATATTGTCGGCATTGTCGCGCTGGCGCCGGCGCCGGTCGACTCCATCTATCACTTGATCACGCGGGCGCGACCATTTCACGACCTCACCCGCGACGAGTTCGACCGGGTATTGCATTATTTGGAAGGCGGGGGCGAAGCCCTGGCACAACAATATCGTGGGCTCTTTGGAAAAATCTCCGTCGGAGATGATGGAACTGTTGCTCTGGCAAACAAGCGTGTAGCGCGTGAATTCCTGATCAACATCGGGACGATCGTTTCCGAAGGATTTGTCGACGTTATGTTGAAGCGGCGCCGGCTTGGCTCGGTTGAGGAAGGTTTCATCAAGGGCCTGCAAATTGGCGATCTCTTCGTGCTCGGCGGTAGGGTTCTGCGACTGATCGATACCGGAGTGCAGGAGGCCTTTGTTGAACGGGCCGACGGCCAATTGCCAACTATTCCGCGTTGGAACGCGGCCAAAATGCCCCTCACCTCAGGGGTAGCCCGGGCCGTGCGAGAATTGCGCGCCGATTTGGCTGACCGGTTGCGCCAGGAAACAAACGACGCCGCCAGTGTGGATTGGCTGGTCGAGCATTACCAAATCTCGTTAGCGAATGGGCAGGCCATCGTGGAACAATTTCGCACACAACTCGCTATCTCCGACGTGCCGACGGGCGATTCCATGCTGATTGAACTCTATCGTGACGAAGATTTCTCCCATTACTTTTTTCACGCTCTGATTGGGCGCAGCGCCAACGACGCGCTTTCCCGAATTGTCGCCTGGCGAATGAAGAATCGAAGTGGCGGTAACGCACTCGTCACGATCGACGACTCCGGATTCCTGCTCACGCTTCGCCGGTTTCAGGAATTAACGTTGCAAGATTGGCGGGTCTGTTTCGAGCGCGAAGGCGCGGAAGAAGATCTGCGCCTGGCTTTGCGCGGCTCGGAATTGGTAAAGTGGCAGTTCCGGGGCGTTGCTCAAACCGGACTGATGGTACCGCGTAATTACCCGGGTCAAAAGCGCGCCCGCAGACAAATGCATTGGAGCACGGAAACGATTTTTCGTGTGCTCGAGGCACACGAGCCTGATCATCCACTGCTGGAGGAAGCATACCGCCAGGCCAGTCAGATTTTTCTCCATGCCGAAGAAGCCAATGCTTTTCTCGACCGCGTGCAACACTTCGACTGGCAATTGCGTGAGCTGCCGGCGGTTTCGCCATTTTCCTTCCCGATTTACGCCAGCAAAATTAAAGAGACAATGATGCTGGAGGATCCCGCGGTGGCGGTTGAACGAATTTATCGTGAACTCTATGCCCGCGTCCGTCAAGTTGCCTTGACTAACGAGAATTGGGCCAAACGGGCGACGCAATGACCACATTTAAAGACCATTTTTCCGGAGACGCCGCTGATTACGCAAAGTTCCGGCCGAATTATCCGCCCGAACTGTTCGACTACCTCGCGTTAATTTCGCCAGAGCGCGAACTGGCGTGGGATTGCGCGACGGGGAACGGGCAGGCGGCGGTCGGGTTGGCTAAGCGTTTCGCCAAGGTGATCGCAACGGACGCGAGCGCGCAGCAAATCGAAAGGGCGCAACCACACCCGAACATCAGCTACCGGGTCGCACCGGCGGACGCGAGTGGAATCGATCCAAATTCAGTGGACTTGATCCTGGTTGCCCAGGCGTTGCATTGGTTCGACATGGATCGGTTCTTCACGGAGGCAAAAAGGGTGTCAAAGAAAAGTGGGATTCTGGCGGTCTCGACCTACATACACTTACTCGTCAATCCTGAAATCGACGCGATTGTTTCGAAGTTTTACCACGAAACAACCGGTCCATATTGGGCGCCAGAGCGTGAGCTGGTGGAAGCTAATTTTGAGAGCGTTCAGTTTCCATTTGCTGAACTGCCATCGCGTCAATTTGAGATACGCCAGCAATGGAATCTTGCCCGGTTGACGGGCTATCTTCGGACGTGGTCAGCTACGAAAAGGTTTATCGCGACGTGCGGATTTGATCCCGTCGATTCGCTTATGCAGGAGCTAGGGAGCGTCTGGCACGATCGGCAGCACGCACGCCAGGTAACCTGGCCGCTGAACGTGCGAACATTTCGAGTCCAATCAGGAGCATGAACAGGAATAACGATACATCCACAAAAGTAAGAGGCGGGCCTTTCGACCCGCCCCTCCCCTGTCTTTGAGCAGCTTCTCCTTAGCTATTGCTCTGTGACACAACCGAACTCAGTTGCTCTTGTTCTGAGAGACAACTTCGTTCAACTTGAAGATCGGTAGGAACATCGCGATCACGATTCCGCCGACGATTACGCCGAGAAAGACGATCAAAAGTGGTTCAATCAGCGAAGTGAGTGCGTCCAGCATCGCTTCAATTTCTTCGTCCCAGAAATCTGCCATTTTCTCCAACATGGTGTCGATCTTACCGGTGGCTTCGCCCGCCGCGACCATGCGCAGGAGCATGGGCGGGAAAATGGTCTTCCGTGAAAGTGCAACGGATAGATTGTCGCCCTTCTCCACGTCGGCGCCGACTTCTTTGATGCTGGTTTCGACAACGTGGTTGCCGGACGAACCGCCCACGATGTCGAGCACTTCGAGAATCGGAACGCCACTGCGGATCAATTGCGCAAAGGTACGCGCAAAGCGAGACATGCAAATCTTATGAACAAGCGGACCAAAAACCGGGAGCTTGAGTTTCCAACGATCCCAGAGCTGTTTGCCACGGGTCGAGTGCAAAAAGGTGCGAATGCCGAAAATCGAGCCCCCGATACCGAGGATTAGGAAGTACCATTGCCCACGAACAAACTCACTGACATCAATCAGAAATTGTGTTGGCGCCGGAAGCTTGGCTCCAAAGTCGGCGAAAATTTCGCCGAAGATCGGGACAACTCGCACGATCAGGAACGTGGTAATGGCGAAGGCAATGCAGACGACGATAACCGGATAGGTCATCGCCGATTTGATTTTCTTGCGCAGTCGGG
This sequence comes from Verrucomicrobiota bacterium, assembly GCA_046732175.1. GTDB lineage: Bacteria > Verrucomicrobiota > Verrucomicrobiia > Chthoniobacterales > UBA10450 > AV69. The sequence continues at coordinate 119,016 of JBKPMO010000041.1, read as the reverse complement.
CACTCGCCTCAAGGAAGCCGGCGAGACGGTCAAGAATTTCGGCCAGTAAACCACCATGTTCACCCGCTTTCACCATGCTGATGAAAAGCCGATTGAAGACACGCGGATGCTTGGCTAACGATTCATGGAAAGTTTCGCCACCTTGGACTCGTGCAGTAATGTCGCTAACCACGGCACGCAGCGCGCGCTGGCGTTTCGGATCAGCCTGTTCGTACAAGGCGGTCAGAGCTTGCACCAGGGAAATACCGGCTTCGATCATGGTGGAGAGCTGCCGGGTGAAGAGAACAAGATCGGTCTCTTTAACGGTAGTAGCCTTCCGGCGCGACTGGCTGGCAGTCGCTTTTCGCTGCAGAGAAAGCACCATCAGGCCGCGACTCATCAAACTGGTCACGGCGTTGTCTTCGTTGAGAGCTTCCTGGACACCGGAAACGATGCGTCCAGCAGCGTCACGCGCTTGGTAGGAGAATGTCATCATAAGATAGGTAATTATAAAAATCGTAGCAGCTACGGTGCCATTGAGCCTCCCGCTCGTTCTCTTAAACTTTGCTCAGCCATAAATGTAAGTAGTTAATCCCAAAGTATTTAAGCGATGGAATTTTGCCGTGTCTCACCTGCCTTTGCCATCTGGTATCGTTACGATCCAACCGTTAAGGCAGATCTCTTTTCCACTGCCTTTGCAGCAAGAAACGAGCTTACCGTTGTCGACCCCATCGTTTTGCCCGCCCCATACCGCACCGAACTCGATTCGCTCGGACGCGTCGCCAATATTGTTGTCACGAATGCGAACCATTTGCGCGACACGCTGAATTTTTCCTATTCCGCTTCCATTTTTGCCCCGTTTGAGTTAAACGCCGAATTAACCCATAACCACGCGTTGTCCGACGGTCTTCAGGTCGGACCGTTCCGGGCCATCAAAATCGATGGCGCCGCGGACGGCGAGTTCGCGCTTTATCATCCGGACGAGGGCGGCACCCTCATCGTTGGTGATGCGCTCATTAATTTTGAGCCTCATGGCTTTGACCTTTTGCCCCCAAAATATTGCGCCAACCAAAAACGAATGATCCGCTCGTTGCGCCGCCTTCTCGATTTCGATTTCAATCGCATCTTTTTCGCGCATGGAAATCCCATCGTGACTCGTGCACGCGAACGGCTCGCGTCATTACTTCCTTCGTGAACGAGCAGGAAGGGAATTTCGCAGTCGCCCAAAATCGCGGGAGCGCGTTCGCACGCTTCCTTCGGCTGATCCGATTTTCCCACACGATTTTTGCCTTGCCTTTCGCTCTTGCCGCCCTGGTTGTAGCGGCGAATGGATGGCCCAGCCTCAGCGTCTTGCTGTTGGTGTTGGCATGCATGGTCACTGCCCGAACCGCAGCCATGCTCTTCAACCGCTTGGTCGATTGGGAAATTGATCAGCGCAACCCGAGGACCGCAACCCGACATCTTCTCGCGACCAGGCCGGTCGTATTGATTTCGCTCGTCCTTAGCAGCGCGTTGTTTGTTTTCTTAGCGGCAAACATCAATCGCCTCACTTTCGCCCTCTCACCCGTGGCACTCGGTATCATTTTTTTTTACTCGCTCACCAAACATTTCACTGACGCGACACATTTCTTTCTCGGCTTCGCGCTTGGTATTGCGCCGGTCGCCGCCTGGATTGCGCAAACTGGTTACATACAATTCCCGCCGCTGATTCTTGCCTTCGGCGTGGTCTGTTGGGTCAGCGGGTTTGATTTGATTTACGCCACGCAAGACTATGACTTCGATCGCCAACAAGGCTTGCATTCGCTCGTCGTCCGACTCGGTCTGGCCGCTACCCTCCGGGCCGCGCAGTTTCTCCATCTTTTAATGCTGATCTCACTAATTGTTTTCGGGATAATCGCGAAGCTCGGTCCACTTTACTTCGCCTCGATGGTTCCAATCGCAGCGACGCTCATCTACGAGCATCGCAGCGCTAGCGCGCTGGACGATATTGCTTCGATCAACCGTGCCTTCTTCAATTCGAACGCGTTCGTGAGTGCGGTCTTTCTCGCGGCGGTGTGCTTAGACCGAATGCTGTAGCCGCGGTCGTTGGCCGCGGTTTTTTCAATCTATCGCCGTCGTGCCGGCCGTGGTGAGCGACCGCGGCTACAGATCATCACATCGCGTTTAGCATCGCGACGCGCGGCACGTGTCGTCCGCCTTCGAATTCTGTCGTCAACCACGTCCGCACAATCTCCAGCGCGAGATTTTCTTCGATCAACCGTTCACCGAGCGAAAGCACGTTGGCGTCATTATGCTGGCGTGAGAGACGCGCGCTTTCCAGATTCCAGCACAACGCGCAACGCACCCCATGCACTTTGTTCGCCACCATCGCTTCGCCGTTTCCCGATCCGCCGAAAACCATTCCCCGCTCGCACTCGCCTCGCGCAACCGCTTCGGCTGCGGGCCGGATAAAGAGCGGGTAATCGACCGCCGGCTCAGCGGCAAACGTCCCGACATCTTTCACCTCGTGCCCCAGTTCGCCGAGCAAGGCTTTCACCCTTTCCTTCAATTTGAAACCGGCGTGATCGGATCCGAGCGAAATTTTCATCGTCCTGTTTAAGCGGATTTCTCGCTTCCGTGCAACCGCGCGAGCTGCTCCCAGATTTCTCGTTCGCGTTCAGTTAATTTTTTCGGGAGCGCAATTTGCATTACGACATATAAATCACCGCGCTGACCTGAAACGCCGGGCAGCCCGCGCTGGCGCAAACGAAAACGTTGCCCGCCTTGCGTCCCCGGCGGCAATTTCAAGCGCGCGTCCCCTTCCAAAGTCGGCACAATCAATTGATCGCCCAGCACCGCCTGCCACGGCGCGATTTTCACTTCGTGCACGAGATCGCTACCTTCGACCGAAAAATCCGGGTGTCGCGCCAAACGCACGCGCAAAAACAAATCCCCGCTTTTCCCGCCGCGCCCGCCCGCTTCTCCCTGGCCTGCGAGACGAATGCGTTGTCCTTCACGCACACCGCGCGGAATTTTTACCTGATACGTTTCGGTTTTCTTGGAACCGGCGCGTCGCAGTGAAACTTGTCGCGTCGAACCATGCAACGCTTCCTCCAGCGTCACCATGATATCGGCTTCGACATCGTTGCCACGTTCCGCCGTCTCACCGCGTTGGCCGAACCCGCCGAAGGCGGAACGCCCACGGCCTCCGCCGAAAAACGCTTCAAAGAAATCGCTAAAACCGGTGCCCCCAAATTCAAACTCAACCCCGCCATTTTCTCCGGAGCCCCAGCGAAATCCGCCCGGTTGACCTGCGCCCCATTGCGGCGGCGGCTGAAATCCGCCGGGCTGATTCCAATGCTCGCCCAGCTGGTCGTATTTCCGGCGTTTCTCCGGGTCGCTTAGAACTTCATAAGCTTCATTGATCTGCTTAAATTTTTCTTCCGCTGACTTTTTATCTTTCGCCACGTCCGGATGGTATTTGCGCGCGAGCTTACGAAAGGCAGACCGGATCTCGTCTTCGCTCGCGGTCTTCGACACGCCGAGTGTCTCGTAATAATCACGAAATTGCACTGCCATCGCATTTGAATGTCATCGCGGCGTTCGCGTTCGCAACTCTTGTCGGGTAGATCGTGGGGCCAAGGCCGTTGATGCGGCGCGCGACCCGAAGGAACGCGCTTTAACGCCAGTCCGGCTCGGACCGCGTCCAGGACACGCAGAAGCGTGTTCCTCCGAAAGATCGTGAGATCCGTCAGCGTTTTCGCGATGTTTGACTTGTATCCATCCCAGCAGTCATGCGCTAACTAACTGGAAGGGGCGACTCCCAAGTCGCCCAATGCATCGGCAGCTTGGAAACCCCCGCTCCCAGTCAGCAAAACAGACGACTCCGCTCGACATAACCGGATCGCTGATCAAGATTGATTCGTGCCCGAAATAGGAAAATTTCTCGTCATCATCGGTATCGCAATCGTTGTCCTCGGAATCATTCTCTGGAGCGGTATCGGCGCAGGATTTCTGGGCAAACTTCCCGGCGACATTCGCATCGAGCGCGGTAATTCCGTTTTCTATTTCCCAATCGTCACCTGCATCATCATTAGCATTGTTCTGAGTTTGATCTTCTCTCTCTTTCGCAGGTAGGGCCAATTAACCGCAATCGCCCGCAGGCATTCACAGGTGGGGGCAATTGACGCCGACCGCCCGTGCTGCATTCTCCTCGAGATAGTGGACTTTCGCCGGAAGAGATTGTTGGAAAATCATGTTGCGCGTCTCCGTCGGTGTCGGCGTTGTCCGCGAGTGATTCCCCCGCCCGTTTCCGGCGGCGCGGTCGCCAGCGATGTCATGATCATCGGACAGGCTCCTGGCGTTCGCGAACCGACGTTGAAGCGCCCGTTTGCCCACACCGCTGGTAAAACACTGTTTCGTTGGTTCGAGGGATTTTGCGGTTTGGATGAAGCAACCATGCGCGAGCGCATTTATTTTGCTGCCGTCATTCGCTGTTTCCCCGGCAAAGCATCTGGCGGAAGCGACCGTATGCCTGCAACGGATGAAATTCGGAATTGCCGCGGTTGGATGGAAGCTGAATTCGAAATTCTACGACCGCGTCTTGTCATTCCCGTTGGCCGACTCGCAATCATGCAATTTATCGATTGCGAAAAACTCGACGCGATCATTGGCCGCTCATTTCTTATTAGCCGTGGAGATGTGAATTTTGATTTGATTCCATTGCCGCACCCGAGCGGCGTATCACCCTGGCACAAGATTTCACCAGGCCGCGAGCTGCTGATTCGGGCGATGAAGAAGATCGCGCGACATCCCGCAGTGCGAGATCTGTAGCCGGGGTCGCTGACCCCGGCCGGCATCATCGATGCCGGCTACAACAAGGCAACCGCTGCGCAAGGCTGGCGCGCCGCCCGCAGGGGGATGGCTATAGAAATTCGCCCTTTCCTGAGTTCCCGATCCGCCTTTCTTGAAATGATGTCGCACAAACTCCGCGTCACCGTCTGGGGCGAAAACGTGCACGAGCGCGAGAACCCAATCGTCGCCGAGATCTATCCCGATGGGATGCACCGCACCATTGCTGACGCCATTTCAGAAGATGGCGACTGCGAAGTCCGCACCGCCACCCTGCATGATCCCGAACACGGATTAACCGCCAAAATTCTCGAAAACACCGATGTGCTTGTCTGGTGGGGCCACGCGGCCCATGGCAAAGTCGCTGACGAAGTGGTCGAGCGTGTGCTGACGCGAGTTTGGCAGGGTATGGGGTTCATTGCGCTGCACTCATCGCATTATTCGAAACCATTCATGCGATTAATGGGCACGAGTTGCTCCATTATCTGGCGCGAAGCCGGCGAAAAAGAAAGGCTCTGGGTCTGTAACCCGGCGCATCCGATCGCGCGTGGGATTGATCGTTATTTCGAAATTGAGAACGTGGAAATGTATGGCGAACCGTTCGCGGTGCCGACACCGGAGGAGATTGTGTTCATCTCCTGGTTTGAAGGCGGCGAAGTTTTCCGGTCGGGTTGCACCTGGAAACGCGGCAACGGAAAAATCTTTTACTTCCGCCCCGGCCACGAAGCCTATCCAATCTATTATAATAAGAGTGTCCGGCTCGTTCTGCGAAATGCGGTGCGCTGGGCCGCGAGCGACGGCGTGAAATGGATCGATAGCTGCCCACGTATCGATGTCGAGGACGCGCCGGAAAAAATCACTATGAAAGGCCCAGCCATTCACAAAAAAGGCGAAAAAGGACTCCGATGAGAAGAGGAAAACGCTCAACGCTCAACATCCAACGCTCAACGCCCAACTGGGCGAAGCCGGCCGCGCTTCCTCTTAATTGGGCGTTGGACGTCGAGCGTTGAGCGTTGGACGTTGTTTATCCATGTCCTCGACCGTCCCAACCCGCCTTGAGATTCCCGAATCCGACAAGTGGGACCTGACTCATTTGTTTGTCGACGTGAGCAAGTGGAATGAGGACGTGGAGTGGATCACGCGAACCTTTCCGAAAATTTCTGAATGGAAGGGCCGTGTCGGAGAGTCGGCAAAAACCCTGGCGGAAGTGCTCGAGTTTGAAAAACAGGTCGATCTGAAAATCGAGCGCGTTTATCACTTCGCTTCGTTGCAACTGGCGGAAGACAGCGCGAATAACGATTATCTCGCGCGTTTCGGGCAGTTGCAGAATCTAATGACCAAACTCGCGGAAGCTTCCGCTTTTCTCGTGCCGGAAATCCAGGCGATTGACGACGGACGCTGGCAACAATTCATCGCCGATCCCGCTTTGAAGGATTGGAAGATTGCGCTCCACAAAATTCGCCGGATGCGGCCGCATATCTTGAGCGAGCGTGAGGAACGCCTCCTCGCCCTCGGCGCCGCTGCGCTCGATGGTTATGACGACTCGTTCTCGCAGTTGACCAATGTGGACATGAAATTCGGGGCGCTTGTCGACAGCGATGGCCGGGAGAAACCGCTCACTCAAAGCACCTACAGTTCGTTCCTGCTGAAACGCGACCGCGGCCTGAGAGAGCGCGCTTTCAAGCAATTCTACGACGAATTCCAGGATCATCGATTTACTCTTGCATCCGCTCTCTCGTACTCGGTGAAAGCAGACGTCTTTCGCGCGCGCGCCCGTAACTTTCCCAGCGCGCTGGAAGCATCATTGTTTAAAGATGATGTCCCGGTTGCAGTTTACAATGGCCTGATCAAGGCGGTGCGCGAAGGCATTCCGGCGCTCCTGCGTTATTATGAGCTGAGGCGGCGGGTTCTCGGCCTCGACGAGCTTCATTCCTACGATACCTACATCCCGTTAGTTCAAGAAATCGAAACCCGCATCACTTTCGACGAAGCAATCGACAAGGTCATCGCATCGCTTGCGCCGCTCGGCCAGGAATACTTGCATGCGCTGGCCGGTGGCTTGCACGGCCGCTGGTGCGATCGTTACGAGACGAAGGGAAAACGTAGTGGCGCTTTCTCCTCCGGCAGCTACCACGCGCCTCCGTATATCCTGATGAACTACAAGGAGGATGTTTTCGCCGACGTTTATACATTGGCCCACGAGGCCGGGCACTCGATGCACTCCTGGTTCGCCGCCAGATCGCAGTTCTTTCAGGATTACGATTACCCGATCTTTTTGGCCGAAGTTGCGAGCACTTTTAACGAAGAACTCCTTACCCATTTTCTGTTGGAACAAACGAGCGATCCGAAAATGCGCGCCTACATCATTAATCGACAGATCGATGACATTCGCGGGACCGTTTATCGCCAAACCATGTTCGCCGAGTTCGAGAAAGTGATTCATGCCATCGAAGAAGCCGGCGGCGCCCTGACCCTGGACGTTTTCAAGAGCGAGTATCGCAAATTACTCGATGCCTATTTTGGCGATGCTGTTATTATCGACACTGCGCTGGAGCTCGAATGTTTGCGAATTCCGCATTTTTACAGCGCCTTCTATGTTTACAAATACGCCACCGGACTTTCCGCCGCCGTGGCTCTCTCGCAGCGCGTCCTCAACAACGAATCGGACGCAGTTGAAAATTATCTTGGCTTTCTTAAATCGGGCGGATCGAAGTTTCCTCTCGAAACATTGCGCATCGCCGGGGTCGATATGACCACAGCTGAGCCAATCCAGCGCACGATCGTGTTATTCGAGAAACGGCTGGGCGAACTCGAAAATCTGCTTCTGTAGCGGCGCTTTATGAGCGCCGAAAATTCACAAAATCGGCGGTCGTAGAACCGCCGATACAGCCGATCGGTTGCATTGGCTAGCTAAGCTCCCATTGAGGCTGCGCCGTCGGCAGCGTTAGCTCTCTATATATAGGCGAGTGCCGCACTCCCTTGATTTTCATTTGTCAAGCGGACGTGCCGGCTACGGCAATTACGGCTTTTTGGCAAGCCGGATGCTTATGCTCAATAGCGTGGACTTAGACTTCCAACGACAGTTCCGCGCGGCTTGTGGTTATGCCGAACTCGGCATGACGCCGGAATCAATCGCGGAACTGAATGCGATCAATGACGAATACCAATCGCGCCCGGAAGTCCTCCAACTGCGTCTGCACCATCTGATGCGGAAAAAGCAGTGGACGCGTGCTCTGACCGTTAGCCGCCGGCTTTGCCGCGCCGCACCCCAAGCCAGCGCCGGATTTTTGCATGCTGGTTTTTGTTTGCACCAGATCGGTAGAACCAAAGAGGCAAAAGAGGTTTTGCTGCGGGGACCGACGGCGCTGCTGAAGGAACCGATTTACTACTACAACATGGGTTGCTACGAAGTTTTGCTCGGCAACCTGAAAGATGCGCGGGTTCATTTGCAGATTAGCTTCAAAATGGATTCGTCGTTTCGCGATCTTGCGAAGCGCGATCCAGATTTGAAACCCCTCCACTCGACGCTGTAGAGGCGCGCGTGTCGCGCGCTCACGCTTAATTAGCATTGCTGCAGGGTTGCAGGCGGCACGCCTGCCACTACAGAATTCCCGTTGTGAAATTAAATGCCGAGGAATTGCATTCGCGAATTGAGCCACTCTTTCGCGAGAACTTTTCGCGTTTTGGCGAGTTAGGCGCGGCCGTCTCCATCTGGCAAAATGGCGAACCGATACTCGATCTGCACGGGGGATTTCGCGACCGAAAACGAGAACAACCCTGGAACGACGACACGATCGCGTTGGTCTGGTCAGCAACCAAAGGAATCGGCAGCGCTTGTTTGCTCCACGCACTTCAAGAAAACAAAATCACAATTGATCGGTGCGTTTCGGAATTCTGGCCGGAGTTTGGACAGAATGGGAAGATGGATATCACCCTCCCGCAATTGCTTTCGCATTCTGCCGGCATCTGTGCGCTCGATCAAAATGCCGAGGTCACTGATTATCCCGCCGTAATTCGGGCGCTGGAAAAGCAAGCGCCGTTCTGGCCACCCGGCAGCGCGCATGGGTATCACGCGCGGACTTTCGGATTCCTGATTGACGAGTTGACTCGGCGAATTGGTGGGATTTCAATTTCCAAATATTGGCGAACAATTTTCGCCGAGCCGCTTTCGCTCGATTTCTGGATCGGTCTGCCTGAAGAACTGAACTTCCGATGCGCCACCATTTATCCCGCGAAAACCAGCGTCCCGCCAGAGCTGAAAAACCGCCTGTCCGGCTGGGACCGCCCGTCCGGCTCGGACTTCTATCGCGACCTAGTTAAGCCCGGCACTCTGCAACGAAAAACATTTACCTCGCCTTACGGACTAAATGCCGTGAGCGACATGAACAAACCGGCAAATCGGGCGCGCGATTTTGTTTCGTTTGGCGGAATCGGCAGCGCGTCGGCTCTGGCAAAATTTTATGCGGCGCTCGCAAATGGTGGGGAGATCGGCGGCCGCAGATTCTTTGGCAACGATAGCATCAAACTAATGACGACAACGATCAGCGATGGACTCGATCGCGTTTTTGAAATCCCGACCGCGTTTTCCGCGGGTTTTATGAAAGATTCGGCCAGTGTGCGTCGCAAAATTTTCGGCCCATTCACGAATGCCTTCGGGCACCCGGGTGCCGGTGGAAGCCATGCCTTCGCCGATTCGGAAAACAAAATCAGTTTTGCTTATGTGATGAACCAAATGGAGCAATCGGTGCTACCTAACGAGAAATCGCTGCGATTGGTCGATGCCATCTATTCCCGATAACGTTCGTCACCCCGAGCGAAGCAAAGCGGAGTCGAGGATCTCGGGACGTTACCTTAAAGCCTGCCCAACGGGATGCCTCGGTCCGAGCTGGACAGGCGGATTCGCTCGAGATGACGGTAATTATTGACCCATTACCGTCACCACGACCTCCCGGCGGTGCGAAGCGCGCCGATGCTCGAAAAGGAAGATTCCCTGCCATGTGCCTAACTGCATTCGTCCATCCAGAATCGGAATGGTCTCGCTCGTCCGAGTCAGAACCATCCGGATGTGCGATGGCATGTCGTCGGCGCCTTCCGTGTCGTGTTCGAAATAGTCAGCATTTTCCGGAACCAACCGATCGAAAAATTCCTCCAGATCACGCCGTGCCGTCGGATCTGCGTTCTCCATTACGATCAAGCTGCAACTGGTATGCTGTGTAAAGACCGTCACCGTGCCATTTTCAATTTTGCTTTCCTCTACGATCGCTTCGATTTTATCGGTAATCTCGTAGGTGCCCTTGCCCGAAGTGGCGACGGTGAAGTTTTTCGTCAGCACACGCATGCACTATCTTTACCGTCATCACGAGCGCAGTCGAGGGACGAGGGAAATGACGAAGCTCGAATGACCTAATGACGAAGAAGCAGGCAACGCTCTCTCGTCATTCGGACTTCGCATTAATTCGTCATCCGTCATTCGTCATTTCTGGGGATGCATTGCCACGGAATAACCAGTAACTTCCCCCTTGTGCAGGCCGATCTCGACCGTGTGCTATTCGATGAAGCCACGATCTTGCGCAGGCTCGACGAACTCGCCATGCAGATTTCCGAAGACTATCGCGATCGCGAATTAACCGTGATCGCGATTCTCAACGGCAGTTTGATGTTCATGGCCGATTTGCTGCGGCGCATCCCGTTGCCGCTGCGGCTCGATTGTCTGAGCGTGGCCAGTTACCATGGCGGGTTACAAACCAGCGGCGAAGTCATTTTCCGGCAAATCGCGCAGCCCGACGTCGCCGGGCGGGAGATCCTGCTGCTCGACGATATTCTCGACAGCGGAACGACCATCAATGCCATCCGCGAAAGATTGCAAACTGCCTCTCCGAAAAGTATTCGCGTTTGCGTTTTGCTGCGGAAAATCAAAGAGCGAGCCCGTCCAATTGAAGCAGATTATGTCGGCTTCGATATTGCCGATGAATTTGTTGTCGGCTACGGCCTGGATTATGGAGAAGGCTATCGCAATTTGCCCTGCATCGGCGTTTTGAAGAAGGAGCTAATGGCGTGATAAAAGTACGCGCGGAACTTTATTCGCGGCTGAAGGAAATCGTCGATGCTTCAGTGATCGAGTTGTCCGTGCCGGAGAACGCGACCATCAAAAATCTTTTCGAACAGCTAAAAAAAAGCTACCCCGAACTCAGAGATTTTGACAAAAGTGTACTCTTTGGAATTGGCGTCGAATTTGTGGACCGCAATCACGTGTTGAACGACGGCGATACGATTGCAATCATGCCACCCGTGCAAGGCGGCTAGCCCGGAGATCCTATAAGCTGCCAAAATTGCGAAAAGACACGACAGATCTGATTTTGCTTTTGGAAATTTGCGGCTCCCAAGAGGTCGATGAGAATTAGCAAGCTCTGGGTGTATTTCCGGCAAATCCAGCTTGGCGTCGCAAAGTTCGCTTCAAAATGGATGGCAAACAGAAAAACTGTGCAACGGGTTTACGAAACCGAGTGTTCGCGATTTCCGTTACATCGTATTGGAGTTATGAAGATCTATGGCAGTGCCGATTTTGTGCTTCGCGTTAGCACAGCTCTTGAAATGTTGAAAGGATTCTATCCGTTCGGGTAATCCATGGTTCAGCGATATATTCACAGCGTCATAGAGGGTGACGTCGATCCGAAGATGGGATTACTGACCGGAGTGTTGTACGAAACTACTGCGCGGGGCTCGCCTTTCGCTGCAGGTCCAGCGCGGTATGCCGCGTACTTGGTACGTCGCGCGATCGGTGAACGACAGTCCCTTGGATTTGCTGTGCGGTCTTCGTCGCGCGCCTTAGTTGCGATACTTAAACGGAAATGCACACTATGGCGCTCGTGCGATGTGACGCAGCATATGCCCGTTCCATTCGAGCTAAAATACAGCAACTCGAAAGTTCTCCCTCATTTAGATATTCAATGAACGTCAAGCGCCGTCGCCGGGCGCCAAACGATGCTCGCGCAGCTTTTAGCCTGTAGCCTGTTGTGGTGAGAAGTTCATTAAACAGAAGACGGATTCACACGTAAATGGCGGATTGCCCAAATCGGCTTCTTGTCATGTCGAGCGAAGCCGAGACATCTCTTACTACTAATTTAAAGTGAGAGATTCTCGACTTCGTTCGGAATGACAAAATTGGTGAACCGCGGGCGTTAATCGTTCGCGGCGATTAGGGCTACACGGCCTAGACGTAAGGCCGGGAATTTGGAAGTAGCCGCTCCTTGTATTTTAGTCCCGAAAGTTTTTGAAGCTTGTCGCTACCTCGAAATTCTTACCACGCACAAACTGGATCACGGCTTGCAACTCGTCCTTCTTTTTTCCGGTGATGCGGATTTGACGATCTTGCAGCGTGCTTTGCACTTTGAAACCGCCTTCTTTGATTACCTTGATGATTTCCTTCGCTTTTTCGCCTTCCAGGCCTTGTCGAATCTTTAGTTCCTGACGCGCGTGACCAAGCGGTGAGATATCTGGCTCCGCGTGCTCGATGTTGCGCAGGTCGACACTGCGTTTTGCCAGCTTGCCTGTCACAATTTCGCGCAACCCGCGGAGGTGATTGGCATCCTCGGCGGTAAGCGTGATTTTATCTTTTTCGTGAATGATCTCGGCGGCGCTGCCTTTGAAATCGAAACGTGTGGCTAATTCTTTGCGCGCCTGATTGAGCGCATTATCGATTTCCTGCTTATCTACTTCCGAGACGATATCGAATGACGGCATAACAGATGCACTGTGCCAAAACGCAAGACAACGGGCAAGATGCCCGTTGGCCCCATAGGTCCGAGCCGGACTGGCGTCAGATGGCTGTGCTATTTGCGATTATTCGAAGCGCAGAGCGACGACGGGATCGATTTTGAGGGCGCGGCGCGCGGGGAAATAGCAGGCCGCAAATGCGGCGGCAGCGAGCAGCACTGTCACGCCGCTGAAAATTAACGGATCGCTCGGATTCACTCCATAAAGAAGGGTGCTGGCCAATCGGGTCGAACCAAAAGCCGCAATTAAACCGATGACCAATCCAATTGCCGCCAGCAACATGCCCTGACGCAAGACCAACTGAAGCACCTCGCTGCCTTGCGCGCCCAGTGCCATGCGAATCCCCAGTTCGCGCGTTCGCTGACTCACCGAGTAGGCCATTACCCCGTAGACCCCGACCGAGGCCAGCACGAGCGCGAGCAATCCCAAACTGCCGAGCAAAATCGCGCCCATCCAGGATGGCCACAGCGCGAAGGCAAGATGCTGCGTCACGGTCTTTTCATAGATGAGGGAGATATGATTATCGATGTCGCGCACGACGCGATGGACTGCAGGCAGCATCGGTCCGGGAGCGCCGGCCGTGTGTACGAAAATGGTAATCCCGCCATCCGGAACATCGCGAAATGGAGTATAAAGCATTGGGGTTGGCGTTTCTCCCAGCGTCGCCGCTTTGACATCGCGCGCGATGCCGATGACTTCGAAGGATCCTTCGCGGTTGTAATAGCGGAAGCGCCGGCCGACCGCGTCTTCACCAGGCCAAAATGTTTTCGCCATTGTCTCGCTGATAACTGCAACCTTGGCGGCATTTTCGCCGGCGTCGTGTTCGATTAGATTGCGTCCGCGCAAAATGGGAATGCCCATGGTTTCGAAGTAACCCGGAGTAACGGCACTAATGTTCGCGATCTTCCGATTACTCTCCGCATTCTCGTCGCGGCCTTCGGCTACGATGGTACGGCCTTCACCACCGAAACCTAGCGGTACGAACTGTCCGAGATCAGCGCTGCGCACCTGCGGATCACGTCGCACCTGTTCGACAATGTCGCGCGCGATTTGGCCGCCACGTTTCTGATCGTAACCCGCCAGCGCGGGATCGATACTAACGATTGCCAGATTTTGCGTGCGAAATCCGGGATCGATCTGCTGGGCGCGGTGGAACGATTTCAAAAACAGGGCCGAGCCGATCAGAAGCAAAAGTGAAACTGCGATTTGCGCAATGACGAGAAAATTCCGCAAGTTCCAGCGATGAAAGCCACCCTCGGCGACGGCGCGTTCACGCAAACCCTGGGTCAAGTCCCCGCGCGTCGTCTGCAATGCCGGAGCCAGTCCGAAAATGATTCCACTAAATAGGGTGATCAGCATCGCAGAAATCAAGACGCGCACGTCCGGCTTGGGATCAAGAGAAAGCGGCACCGGGGTCGCGGGCAAAAGGGAAACCAACACATCGCCCAGGACGTAAGCGAGTAGAATTCCACCGATCCCGCCGATGGCGGCGAGCAAGATACTCTCCGTAAGCAATTGACGGATCACCCGGCCGCGACCGGCACCAAGCGCCACGCGGATGGCGATCTCGCGCTGCCGCGTGGTCCCGCGCGCGAGAAGAAGATTGGCCACATTTGCGCAGGCAATGAGCAGGATGCTTCCAGCAGCAACCAGTAGCAGGAGCGAAATATTTTGTGTCGTGTTCTCATTTCCCGGGCCACCGAATCCCTGCGATTTCGCTTTCTCGGCCGAGACGAGGACAAGTGATCGCTCCTTGTTCACGTCCGGATAAGCTTGCTCGAGTTGATGCGCGATCGTCTTCATTTGCGCCTGTGCACTTGAAATCGAAATCCCCGGTTTTAGTCGCGCAGCGATGCTCAGAAAGAGGGCGCGCCGATTTTCGAACCATTCGTCACCGGTAGGGCGAATCCAGTTGTGCATCGCCAGCGGCACCCAAAACTCCGGTGCCACACCCGTATCGATGCCGGTGTATCCCGGCGGCGCCACTCCAATGACGGTGAAGGCGCGGCTGTTCAGCGTAATCGTATCGCCAATGATGTCTTTGTCACCGCCGAGCTTTTTCCAAAACTTGTAACTAAGAACGGCAACGGGATGTCCGTTTGGCGCGGTGTCTTCCTCCGGCAGAAATGCGCGCCCGAGAAATGGTCGTACTTCCAGCAGCTCAAAGTAATTACCGCTGACCATTTGGCCGAGGACATTGGAAGTCTCACCGCCCCGAGTCATTCCGACGACGGCAAAGCTGTAACCGGCCATTCCGGTGAAGACGCTGTTTTGTTTCCGGCAATCGAGAAAATTAAGGTACGAATTTGCGTTGCGTCCGGTAAAATGAGTATCGGTGGTAAAGACTTGCAGCACCTGATCTGAGTGCCCAATCGGAAGCGGGCGAAGCAACAGCGCGTTAACGATTCCGAGGATGGTAGTGTTGACTCCGATCCCAAGGGCGATCGCGACAAAGGCGACCGCGAGAAATCCCGGGGTCCTGATTAACGCCCGGGCGGCGTAGCGTAGATCGCGCCAGATCACCAGATCACCTCCGAGATATGGATGTTCCCTTCGTCGGCGCGCAAGTTCAGCTTTGTCGCAGGGGCATCGCCGATGACTTCGTTGATTTCAGAAACATTGCCTTGCTTCCGAGCTTGCGCGAAATCGCTCCAGACGTTCCCCTGCTTCGCAACCGCATGCAGTTGAAAACTCGCGGCCGTAGGAATATGTGCCAGGGCGTTGCCATCTCCGATCGCCGCATCGACCCAGATTGGGCGCGTCTCCGACCAATCAAAAAAGACATTCAAGGTCCCCTGTTTGACGTGAATGGTTTGATCGCAAAAACAGTTCTGTGTGATAAGCTGACCGGTGCCGAGATTGGCAGTGATTGACGAGCCGCGCATCCCTTTAATCACCAGCTCACCATTTGGTAATTCGACGCGAGCGATTCGCGCCGTCTGCGGTAGGTTGATGCTGTACTCCACCGTTCCCGAGCGATCCATAAAATGGTGACGCGGTTCCGGTGGCGATGTGGTTTCGATGTTGATGGCGTCGGAGCGCGCAGCGATGCGTATCGTGATCGCGTTCAGCCGTTCAGGCGAAAATGCTTTCTTCGTCGCGGAAATCGTCACCTCGCGACTGTCGGTCCCGAAGATTTCAACGATCCCATCGATCGCGTGCAACGAAAACGTGCCCGACGGATCAAGCGGAAAACTCTTTTCAACGACATCCTCGAGCACCTCCCCGGCCGGGATCGAACTGGTCGCAAATGCGCCAATAAATGCGAATGCGAGAATTTTATTCATAAGCACACGTTCTTCTTCATTCGGCGCGTAATGCCTGAATCGGATCAACCAGTGCGGCGCGTCTTGCCGGCACCAGACAAGCAATGAAAGCAGTAAGCGCGAGAAGCGCGGTGGCACCGCCAAGCAGCGCCGGGTTGTGCGCCGAAACCTGATACAGCTGCGTGGCAATCAATCGGCCAAGCGCAAATGTCGCAATGATGCCAATCGCGAGTCCAAATAAAACCGGTTTCATTCCCTGATGCAAAATGAGGCGCAGCACGTCGCGCGTTTGCGCGCCGAGGGCCATGCGCACACCGATTTCAGCTGTGCGCTGCGCAACGCTATATGCGACCGCGCCGTAAATTCCGATGCTCGCGAGCAAGAGCGCCGCGCTCGCGAAAATTCCGAGGAGCCACATCATCAGGCGCGCTTGTCCGAGTGCTTGCGCGACGATCGCGTCCATCGATTGCGGCAACGCGATGGCGAGACCGGGATCGACAGTGGCCAGCGCGCCGCGCACCAGTCGCGTCACGTCATTGACGGCGAGATTGCTGCGCGCGTAGATGCCGAGGAACGGATAACTTTCCTGCGCCCACGGGCGATACAGTTCGACGTCATCCGGTTTGCTGACGAAGCGTGAACGAACATCGGCAACCACTCCGACGATTTCTGCCGGCACACTTCCGCCGCCCATGAGCAATGTTTTGCCGATTGGATTTTCGTCGCCGAAAACTTTTTTCGCGCCGCTCTGGCTGATCAGGAGCACCTGCGGGCTTTCGGCAGTGTCATGCTCATCGAAAGTACGGCCGGACAAAATCGGAATGCCCCACAACTTCAAATAATCCGCGGTGATGTTGTGATACGCCGCAGCGGCGCGTTTATCGAGCGGGAGAATTTCTCCATCGGCGCGCGAATAAAGAGTGTTGCTTCCCGCGCCGGGAAAGAGCGGGATGTCGGCGCTGATGGTCGTAATCTCGAGGCCCGGGACGTTGCGCAACGCGGCGAGTGTCTGTTCCGCGAAACGTGTCCGCGCGCCGAGATCCGGATAACGCGGCTCGGGCAAGGTCACGAAACCGAACCAAACATGATCGGTGTGATAGCCAATGTTCTGCTGACTCAAGCGTACGAAGCTGGTGATGAGCAAGGCCGCGGCCGCGAGCAACGTGACGGAAAGCGCGACCTGCGTCCCGATGAGAATTTTGCGGAAACGCAGTTGCTGTGCACTGCCGCTCGAGCCGCGTGCGCCTTCTTTTAGTCCTTCGACCAAATCGACCTTCGCGCTTTGCAGCGCCGGATAAATCCCCATGGCAAGGCCGGTGAGAACCGACATCGCGATCGTGAATGCGAGCACCCCTAACGAGAGGTTGATGCGTACGTCAGGATCGAGTGGCAAAAAATTCGCCGCCATTTTTGGAACAATCGGAACGACGTACCAGGCGAGAAGCGCGCCGGCGATTCCACCGAGCAGACTAACGAGTAAACTTTCGAGCACGAATAGCTTGACGACACTTCCGCGCGACGCACCGATGGCCATGCGCAACGCAATTTCACGTCGTCGTCCGCTGAACCTAACGAGTAGTAGACTCGCGACGTTGCTGCACGCGATGAGCAGAACGAACGCAACCGCCGCGAGCAAAATTCCGAACGCTGGTCGCAAACTTCCCGTCGTGTCGTCTGCCAGCGTCTTCAGCGTCATGATCGATGAGGCATCTTGTTTTTCGGGAAATTGCGCGCGGTAACTCTGCTCGAGTGGAGGCAAGGCTGCGCGCGCCTGTTCCAATGTCATCCCTGGCTTCAGTCGACCGATCACGCGCAGCACACCGGAGCCGCGCATCAATCGCTCGTAAGGAATTCCCGGCACGAAATACGGTTTCGTCGTCCAGACTTCCGCCGTCGGACCGACCCAAGAAAACGGCAGATTCGGAATCACGCCGACGATCGTGTGCAGCACGCCATCGAGCGTGATGCCGCGACCGATTATATTCGGATCGCTTCCGGTGCGGTTCCGCCAGAAGTTCTCCGTGACCAATGCAACATCGGCACCTTGTTCTTCATTGGAAAGAAAGTTGCGCCCGCGAATCGGTTTCACCCCGAGGACATCGAAGTAATCCCACGTTGCGCGACCGCCGAAGATTTGCACCGTGTCACCAAAACCGGTCAGCGTAAATGCAGTGACGCTTTCTCCCGCGAAGCCATCGAAGACAGTTTGCGATTGGCGGTAGTGTTCGAAGCGTGGCACTGAAATCGCGAGCTCGAGCAATTTTCTTTCAAGCGCATTTGAATACATGTGCACGACGCGCTGCGGTTCCTTAAAGGAAAGGCCGCGCAGGAAAAGATCGTTGATCAAACTGAAAATCGCAGTGTTCAGTCCGACGCCGAGGGCAAGCGTAGCGATCGCGATGAAGCTGAAACCCGGCGACTTCAGCAGCATGCGAAGGGCGTAGCGAAGATCATTCATAACGCAACGCGACAATCGGGTCGACATTCATGGCGCGTCTTGCCGGAAGGTAAGTTGCGACCAGGGCTGCGGCGCTGATGACAAATAAAACAAGCGCGTAAATGGAGAGATCGTTTGCGCTTACTCCGTAAAAAAGCGTTCGCATCAATCGGGTGGCGCCAAGGGCGCTAATCAACCCGACTCCGAGCCCGATGCCGACAATGGCGAGGCTTTGTTGCAGGATCATGCGTAACACATCAGTGCGTTGTGCCCCAAGGGCGATGCGGATGCCGAGCTCGCGCGTTTGTTGCGCGACGGAATAGGAAATGACGCCGTAAATACCCATCATTGCGAGCAAGAGTGCCGCGCCGCCAAAAACTCCAAAGAGCAACATCGAAACGCGCCGTGACCCGATTGATCTCGTGACGACGTCTTCCATCGTCTTGACGTTGAATAGGGGCAGATCCTTATCCAAGCCGAGGACCTCGCGGCGCAGCGTCGTTGTGATACCGGAAGGATCCGCGGAAGTGCGAACGGCCAGGGTCATAAAGGCCCAACTGCCATCCTGCGTGTGCGGCGTATAGATTTGCGCAACGTTTTCCCCCTCGAGCGTCTCTGACTTGGTTTCGCCAACAACGCCGACAATCTGGCGAGGGAATTTTTCGTCGCGCCAAATCGTAAGGCGCTTTCCCAACGCGGCGGTTTCCGAGCCGAAATGTTTGATCGCGGCAGTACGGTTCACAATCACGACCTTCGGCGCGCGATCGTTGTCACCCTCGTTGAAAGGCCGCCCCGCCAGAATCGGTATTTGCAGCGCTTCGAAATAACCAGGCGAGATGGCCGAATAACTCCCGTCCACCGACTCATCCGTATTGAGCGGGCGACCTTCCGGAATGAAAGATCGGCCGATTAGATAATTACTCGCGCCCAGGGGAAAATTCACCCCCGCGCCAACGGCCTCCACCCCAGGCAAGACCTTCAGCCGCTCGATCAGCGCGCGATAAAATTCGATACGCTGCTGGTCTTCTTTGTATTTAGCGGCGGGCAAGGAAAGCGAGGCAATGAGAACGTGGTCCGGGTTGAACCCGAGCTTCACTTCCTGCAAACGCAGGAAGCTCTTTATCAGTAAAGCGGCGCCGACGAGCAAGACTAGAGACGTTGCGACTTCCCCAATCAGAAAAAAACTTTGCGCACTGCTACGACGATGACCTTCGCCACTCCGTCCGCCTTGTTTGAGTGAGCGGCTCAAATCGTACTTTGAGGCATGCAACGCGGGTGCGAGACCGAAAATAAGCCCGGTGAGCACGGAGATGCCAAGGGTGAAAACAAGGACGCGATAGTCCAGGTTCGCCTCCATAAGGCGAGGCGAGTCTGGTGGACTAATCGAGATGATCAGCTCGGTGAGCCAGAGACTGAGCAGAAGGCCAATGGCGCCGCCGATGGTCGAAACGAGCACACTTTCCGTCAACATCTGGCGCATAAGGCGCCGACGGCTCGCGCCAAGCGCAGCACGAATTGCCACCTCCTTTTGACGCGCGGCTGCACGGGCCAAGAGCAAGTTGGCGACATTTGCGCAAGCAATCAAAAGGACGCAGCCGACCGCGCTGAACAGGATTAAGAGCGAAGGACGAACGGAACGCACCAATCGCTCCTGCAGGAGCGCAAGATGCGCGTCCCAGCCCTTGTTCGTGTCGGGAAAGGCTTTCCCAAGGTGGGTGTTGATCGCGCTGATTTGAGATTGCGCCTGTTCCAGCTGGGCGCCCGGTTTCAAACGGCCAAGCGCCGAACACGAACGATTATCGCGCGGCTCCTTCGCAACATTGATACCTGCCGGCGTCCAGATTTGCGTATTCTCGGGGAAGTCGAAACCGCCGGGCATTACACCAATCACCGTGACGGGACGCGCATTAATCGCGATCACCTTGCCGAGGATGTCGGGGTCAGCTCCGAAGCGTCGTTTCCACAAACCCTCGCTGATGACAGCCACATTGGTCGCGCCAGGTTGATCTTCCTCGTCCAGGAAACTGCGGCCGAGCATTGGCGGCACGCCTAACAAATCGAAGAAACGACTCGTGACTCCTGCGCGCGGCACGCGTTCTGGGTCTTTGCCTTGTTCCGCCAGGATTGCATTACCGCTCCAAAAGAGTGCCGTGTGCGAGAAGACCTGGCTTTGTGTTGTCCAATCCTGGAAATCTGCGAACGAGATATTGCTGTCTGTGATTCCTTGCCGAGAATTTTGCCCTTCAAGATAAACAATCTTGCCCGCGTCAGGATATGGCAACGGCCGAAGCAAAACCCCATTAACGAGGCTGAAGATGGCAGTGTTTGCTCCGATCCCCAGCGCGAGCGTCAGAATTGCGATGGCGGTGAAGGCCGGAGCTTTCGCCAGCAGGCGTAGCGCGTAACGGAAATCACCTAACATATGCGTCATTCGTATCGGAGCGCGACAATCGGGTCGACGTTCATGGCGCGGCGCGCCGGCAAATAACTGGCCACCAGTGCGGCGCCGCTCAGAACAAACAAGACCAGCGCGTAAATGGAAAAATCGTGCGCGCTCACGCCATAAAGCAGGCTTGCCATTAACCGGGTAAGAGCCAGTGCTGCGAACAAGCCGATCCCCAAACCGATCGCGACGACGCTGAAACTTTGCCGCAGGATCATTTGCAGCATGTCGCGACGCTGCGCGCCGAGCGCCATCCGAATTCCGAACTCCCGGGTGCGCTGCGCCACCGTGTAAGCGATCACACCATAAATTCCGATCGCGGCGAGCATCATGGCGACGCCGGCAAACGCGCCGAGCAACATCATGTTGAAGCGCGGCTGCGCCAGGGTAAGTCCGACCAAACTCTCCAGCGGTTCCAGCTGTGGAACGTAAATGTCGCGATCAACCTCCTGAATGGCGCGCCGTGCAGAATTGTCGAGTCCGGCAAGCTTTTCATTTGCGGTGCGCAACACCACATTCAACCGCCGATCCGGTTCCTGAGTAAAAGGAAGGTAAAATTCCGGCATCGGCTCGATCGCGAGCGATTCATGCCGGGTGTTACCGACAACGCCGACGATCTCCGCCGGGCGTTCCTTGGTTCGGTCGGCCTGCTCAACTATAATGTGTTGGCCAAGCGCGTTCTCTCCAGCAAAGAATTTTTTGGCAAACGCTTCATTCACCATGATTACCGGCACGGAATCTTTGCTGTCGCGAGCATCGAAATTGCGCCCGGCCAGAAGGGGAATGCGCAGGGTGCGAAAGTAATCGCCCATCACCGTGAGATGCGACGCATCCGGATGATTGCCGCGTCCCGGATCCGGCCGGCCTGGAATCCAAAAGGACGAAGTGCGATCGTTGCCGGAAAACGGTAGCGGCGCTACGCCCCCGGTCGCTTCAATGCCCGGAAGCGCGCGTAGCCGATTATCGAGGCGATCGAAAAATTCCTGCTGTTTGGCCGGGGCGTCGGCGTATTTCGCGCGGGGCAACGCGAGATCGGCGGTGAGAACGCGCGATGATTCAAACCCGGGATTGGTTGCGCGCAGATTGCTGAAGCTCTTTATCAGCAATCCAGCACCTGCGAGCAGCAACATCGATAGCGCCACTTGCGCGATCACGAGAAGGGTACGGGCGCGGTGGGATTCCGGTCCAACGACGCCGCGGCTCCCCTCCTGCAGAGATTGATTAACGTTCGGACGCGAAACTTGAAGAGCAGGAAAAACCGCGAAAAGCAGAGTGCTCATTGTCCCGGCGATGAGGGCGAAGGTGATTACAGCAGCGTTGATGCGGACCTCATCGAGCCGCGGAACATTGCGTGGGCCAAAGACGCGCAAGAGATCGACTCCCCACCAGGCGAGAAAAAGGCCGGCGCAGGCACCGACAATTGCGAGAAGGACGCCTTCGATCAGTAGCTGGGAGACAATCCGACCTCGGCTGGCCCCGAGCGCAGTGCGGATCGCAATCTCGCGCTGGCGTTGGTTTGCGCGTGCGAGCAACAAATTTGCAACATTCGCGCACGCGATCAGCAAGACGACAAAAACCGCGGCCACGATCGTGAGTAAGGCCGGTTGGACATCACCAACAATGCTGTCGTGCAGTGAAGTCGCGTAATAGGTTCGGCCGGTATTGGTATCGGGAAATTGCTTTTGCATTCGCACAGCAATAGCGGTGCACTCAGCGCTGCTTTGCTTGAGATTGGCCTCCGGTTTCAAGCGGCCAACAAATTGCAGAAAATGCGAGCCGCGATTCGTGACCGAATCCGGAGCCAATTGTTGCAATGGCATGAAATATTCGCACTGCGGACCAATTGGATAATGATAACCGGTCGGCATCACACCAACGACGGTGTAAGGCCGCAACGACAAAAGAACTTCGCGCCCGATAACATTCGGATCCCGGTTGAAGTAGCGCTGCCAAGCTTCGTAAGTTAGGACGACGACATGCGCATTCGTTTTGTCTTCCTCGGAGGTAAAGACGCGACCAAGAAGCGGCGGCACTGCGAGAACACGAAAAATATCGGAGGTGACGGCAACACCGAATAGCTGGTGCGCTTCGCTACCTGTTCCGAGTACAGTGCCTGCACGTGTGTAGGCAAACAAACTCGCGATTGTCTGCGATTGGTCGCGAATATCGTGGTAATCAGGAAAGCAACCGGCCTCACGCCCAGTGTCCCCCTGCACTTTGCTCCACACTGCGACCAGTTCATTCGGCTTGGGAAAAGGCAACGGCCGCAGCAACACGGCATCGATCACACTGAAAATCGCGCTGTTCGCGCCAATGCCGAGAGCAAGGGTGAGAATAGCGATGAGGGCGAACCCCGGTGTTTTCAGCAACATCCGCAACGCGAACCTGAAATCAGCGATCATATTTCTCGTTAGAACAAATCATTCTGCTCGAAGCGCGATTACTGGATCGACTCGACTGGCCCGGCGCGCCGGCATCCAGCACGCAATCACCACCGCGAACGCCAGCACCGCCGCCGCGCACAACCACGCGAACAAACCTGGTGTCGGCATTCCGTTCCACCGGCTACGGACAATGCTCGCGACCGACCAGGTGACTAGGGCGCCCGCGACAAGACCCGACGACAGCAACATCGCACCCTGTCGTGCGACCAGTTCCATTATCTGTCGCGCCGTGGCGCCGAGCGCAGTGCGGATCCCAAACTCCCGTTCACGCCGCGCTACCTGCAGGGCAAGCAATCCATAAAGGCCAATCGCGGCTAGCACCAAACCGAGCACACCAAAAAGCGAGACGAGGATGAAAATGAAGCGCTCGGTCACGCGCGATTGAGCGGCGGCTTCTCCTAATGAGACAAATTCATAAGCGGCCACGCGCGGATCAGCACGACGGACGGCAGCACGGATGGTGGATTCCGACACGACCATATTGCGCTCAGTGACGATCACGAATGTAATTTCATCGACAGTCGTTGGCCCGAGCCCAACCATTTGCGCGAGCGGCCGCGCCAGCATTCCTACCACTTCGCCATCGCGCGGATCAGCGATGACTTTCATGTCGCTAACGACGCCGACAACAGTCAGCCACGGGCGCGGGCTGTCGAGCCGTCCCCACTTCACGCGTTTGCCGATCGCGTCCTGACCACGCCAGAACCGTTGTGCGAACGCGCGACTCACAATGCAAACCGGCGCTGCACCGGCAAGATCGACATCGGAAAATTCGCGGCCCTGCAACAGTGATTGTCCCATCGTCTTGAAATAAGACGGTGGTGCCGAGCGCAAATATGCGAGATGAAATCCACGCGGCTCCGGCGGCGTCGCGCCCTCCGGATTGCAGCTGATGAGATTGCGTGGCGCAGTCATTGGTGACGGCTCGGTCGCGGTCGCAGTGGCAATCCCCGGAAGCTGATGCAGCTCCCGCAGCGTCGCGTCGACCAGGTGTTGCGTTTGCTCCGATGTCGCGAATAGCCGATCGGATACTGCGACTTTGAAAGAGAGCCGCTGATCAGTGGCAAAACCCCACGGCTCCCGCACGAGTTTCAGGAAATATTGCGCCGAGGTGAGACTTGCGACCATCAGTGCAGCCGCGACTGCGAATTGCACAATGACCAAGATCGACAACAACCGGCGCGTGCTCCGATTCAATGTCGCGGTCCGGGATACGATATTGATCGCCCCGCGAAGATCGACGCGCGCGGCGTGTAGCGCAGGAAGAAAACCAAAACCGAGCCCGATGAGCAGCATCACTCCAGCGGCAAAACCGAAGACCGGCCAATCGAGTCGCACCGCGTAATCGAATTCGCGCATCGCGCTGCCGGTGATATCGCTGCCCTCCGGACTTGCCGCGACCAGCGCTGGTGTAATCCATAAGGCGAGAAGAAGTCCGGCGATCGTTCCAAGAATGGAAAAGACAATCGCCTGCGCAATTTGTTGCCTAACAAGGTGTGCGGAACCTGCGCCGAGGGCCGAACGTAACGCAAATTCGCCCTGCCGTTCCACTACCCGAGCCAGGAGCAGGCCGGCAAAGTTTATCGCCGCAATCAGCAGTGCGCAGGCCGCTGCGACAACAATGACGAGGATCTTCGGCCGCAAATCCATGACGAAGCTTTCCCGCAACGGCGGCAGATAGGCGGCGACCGCATTGTTTGGGTTCGGCTGCGCTTCGGCAATCGCTGCACACATGCGCCTGACCGCGACCTCGGCTTGCCTCGCGCTGATGCCATCGCGCAGTCGCGCCACACCGTATAAATAATGGTTCGTTGCTTGTGTCGGCGAGGTCGCCGGCAATGCCAGCGGCAGCCAAATTCTGGCGCGATAAGGATGCCGAAATGCCGGCGGCATCACGCCGACGATCGTTCGGGCGACTCCATCGATCAGGATGGTGCTGCCAAGCACATCCGCCTGCGCGCCGAGATGTTGCCGCCAGAAATCGTCGCTCACGATTGCAACGGCGGCACCATTCTCGCGATCTTCCTCCGCCGAAAAATTGCGTCCGCGCGCCGGAGCCAAACCGAGCACGGAAAGAAAATTCGCGCTGATTCGCGCAGCAGGAACGTTTTCGGCGGGATTTTCGGCAAGTGCGCCGACCGTGACATTCGTGCCAGTGGCCGCGGCAATGTCCTGGAAAATGTCGCGACTGAATTCGCGCCATTGACGCCACGTTTGCTCGCTTAAGGCCAGGGTCGAACCGCGCGCACCGAGATCATCCGAAGTTTCGTAAGCCCGGACCAGCCGACTCGCCTGCGGGAAAGGGAGAGGCCGCAGCAAGGTTCCTTCGACGACCGAAAAAATTGCCGTGTTGGCCCCGATACCGAGCGCCAGCGTTATGATCGCGACCAGGCTAAAGCCCGGCGACTTGATCAACATCCGCGACGCGTATTTGAAGTCACCCCACATAAGCATCCATCATCCCGAAAATAGGTAGGGCCGATCGACCGCAATCACCCGCTCGAAACATAATTCTCGTTAGTTTGTTTACCGATTGCGATTTCATTCGGCACGCAGGGCTTGAATCGGATCGACTTGAGTCGCGCGCCGCGCCGGGAGCAGGCATGCGAGGATAGCGATGAGCGTGAAGAGTAACGTCACGCCGACGTAAATGAGTGGGTCGAGCGGCTGCACAGAGAAAAGCAGCGTCTGAATCGAACGCGATGCGCCGATGGCCGCGGCAAGCCCAAGCACGAGACCGAGCGCGACGAGCCGCAGGCCGCTGCGGAGAATCAAAGCCACTACTTGCTCGCGCTGAGCGCCGAGCGCCATGCGTAGGCCGATTTCGTTCGTCCGCTGCGTGACCGCGTAGGCCAGCAAAGAGTAAAGACCCACCGCCGAAAGCAACAGCGCGACGCCAGCGAACGTTCCCGTGAGCCACGCAGCAATGCGTGGGAAAATCAGCGACGAGCTGAGCGCAGTATCCATCGTGGTGAAAAACGTGAGGGCCAGCGTACTGTCGAGCGAGGCGAGAGTGGAACGCATGGCCGATTGCAGCGCCGCCGGGTCACCGTCGGTGCGTACCACGAGAGTGCCGACCGACTGCGCAACCTGGCGAAACGGCACATACATTTCGTCCGGCGCGGGCTCGTCGAGATTGGCGCTCTTCACGTCGGCCACCACGCCGACGATTTCACATCTGGTTTCGCCGCCTCGGCCGCGGAGCAAAATTTTGCCGAGGGCGGATTCGCCGTGGAAAAGTCGCTTGGCGAACGATTCGTTGATGATGCAAACATTCTGGGCGTGGTCGTTGTCGCGTTCGTTGAACACGCGGCCTTCGCGCAGCGGGATGCCCATCGTCGTGAAGTAATGTTCGCTCACTCTGTCGAGCCAGGAACGTGCCCGTTCGGCTTGCGGTGGCACGGGCTGGCCGCCGATCGCGTAAGCCGTGCTCGCTTGAAATCCCGTGAGTGGCACATTGTAGCCGACGGCGGCGCTCTTGACTTGCGGCAGCGCTTCGAGGCGCTCGGTCAGTTGCGTGAAGAATTTCGCCTGCTGCGGTTCCGTCGCATAGCGCGACGAGTCCGCGATGCTGACGTAGGCCGTCGCGACGCCACGCGGCTCGAAACCCGGCTGCGTGTGTCGGAGGCGGACCAAACTCACAAGCAACAGCGCTGAACCGACGAGCAGCACAACCGAAAGCGCGACTTCACCGACGATGAGGCTCGCGCGGACCCGCGCGCCGCGCGTGCCGCCGATGGCGCTACGGGCGGTGTCTTTCAAAGCATCTGCGACGCTACCATGCGATACATGCAACGCGGGCGCGCAACCGACGAGCAACGCCGACAGCACCGATATGCCGGCAGTGAACGCAAGCGTCGCGCCATTCAAACTGAGTTTCGTGCCTGCGGGCAGCGGACTCGAGCCAAGGATTCCGGCCACGCCGCTTTTTCCGACCGCGCCGGCAAGAAGGTACTGAATCAACTCGAGCGCCCACGAGCTGAACAACACGCCGAGCAAACCGGCCGCGGCCGAGAAGACGAGGCTCTCAACGAGAAATTGGCGCACAAGCCGGCCGCGCGTCGCGCCGAGCGAGAGGCGCACAGCGATTTCCTTGCGGCGCGCGGAGAGCCGGCCGAGGAAAAGCGAGGCGACGTTCGCGCACGCGATGAGCAAAACAAAACCGACCGCGGCAAGCAGCAAGTGGAAAGTCGGCTTGAAATTTCCGACGAGCTCTTCGGCAAACAATTTCGTCGCACTATCGTGCCTCCCATCGGCATGCGTGGGGAAGGCCGCCTTGTAATTCTCCGCGAGCATTTTCACTTCGGCCGTCGCTTGCTCGAGGGTGACGCCATCCTTGAGTCGCGCGGTCACGTCGATGTAGCCCGCGCCGTTTTGGACTTGTTGCGGCGTGATGTCTTGCGGCTCGAACACGCGCGGCACGAAAACCATCACGGTGTTGTAGGGGTTGCTAAACGCCGGCGGCAGGATGCCGACGACCGCGTAAGACGCGCCGCCGAGCGTGATGTTTTCGCCCACGAGCGACTCCCGCCCGCCGAAGAAACGCTGCCAACATTCGTAACTCAGGATCGCGACGTTCGGCCCGCCGGCGGTGTCTTCCTCCTTGGTGAAATTCCGTCCGCGCAGCGGCGCGACGCCAAACGTCGGAAAAAAGTTCGCGGTAACCTGAAGCGAATTCAGTTGCTCAGGATCGGCCCCAGTGCGCGTGAGCACGTAGCTGGCGAAATTTGCCGCGGCGATGTTGGCAAACGACTGCTGATGGTCGCGGATGAATTCGTAGCGCGGCCACGAGACATAGCGGGTGTTGTAGTTGAGCGCCGGGTTGCTCACCCAAATGCGCACGAGCCGCTCGGAATGTGGCAACCTAAGCGGATGCAGCACGAGGGTGTCGAATGCGGAAAACAGCGCCGTGTTCGCGCCGATGCCGAGCGCAAGCGTGAACACAGCGACAAACGTAAATCCAGGCGACTTGCAGAGTTGGCGTAGCGCGAACTTGAGATCGTTCATATCACTCCGTGTGCAATGCTTGAATGACATCGACCCGCGCAGGGAAAATCGATGCACCTACCGCGACCGCCAATAACACAAGGGCCGATGCGACTACCGGAAAAACCCCGGGCATCGTGAATCCGGGCGATTTACGCAGTCGGCGCAGCTCAAACTTTAGATCATTCATGGCATTTTCGCTTGCGACGATTGCGATTTACAGATTGCGATCTCATTCGGCACGCAGCGCTTGCATTGGGTTGACGAGGG
Organism: Verrucomicrobiota bacterium; assembly: GCA_046732175.1. GTDB lineage: Bacteria > Verrucomicrobiota > Verrucomicrobiia > Chthoniobacterales > UBA10450 > AV69. Next base: position 90,588 of record JBKPMO010000041.1, on the reverse strand, counting down.
TGGCGCGACGCGCGGGGAAGAGGCAGGCGATAAGCGCGACGACTGCGAGCAAAATAGCGGTCGTAGCGAGGAGCACTGGGTTGTGCGGTGAAACCTGATAAAGCTGCGCGCCCAACAGTCGGCCCAGTGCAAATGCGGATCCCAGGCCCACTAACAATCCAATCACTACCGGTGTCATCCCCTGGCGCACTACCATTCGCAAAACGTCGCCGGCCTGCGCACCCAGCGCCATGCGCACCGCGATCTCGCCGGTGCGTTGCGCGACCGTGTAACCGACGGCGCCATAAATGCCAATCATTGCCAACAGCAGGGCGACGCCTGCGAAAACTCCTAGCAGCGTCGTCGTGAGCCGTTGCTGACCGAGCGAATTGGACAGCACTTCCTCCATCGTGGTCGGCTGGATGATGGGAAGCTCAGGATCAATTCTGTTCAACGCCGCACGCGTTGTCGCAGCAACGGCGTCAGGTCGGAGTGCGCTGCGAACACTAACGGCGAGAAACGGGAAGATGCGCTGTTGGATCGGCCGATAGAATTCTACATCGTCAGCTTTGTCCAATTGGCGAAAACGAATGTCGCCAACGACTCCGACAATCTGCGTCACCAGTCCGGTGCCGTTATCAGTGCCGAAAAGCATCTGATGGCCAATTGGGTCTTCACCGGGGAAAAGCCGTTTTGCAGTGGCCTGGCTGATCAGGACAACGGGCGGGCTGTTGACATTGTCACGATCGTCGAAATCGCGGCCGGCCAGTAGCGGGATGCCGAACAACTTCAGATAACCCGGCGAAACGCTGTGGTTCAACCCAAGCGGTCGCTGGTTGAGCGGCACAACGTCGCGATCGGCCCGTGAATACGGTGTGCTCGAGGATCCACCGCCGAGGGGCACATCAACACTGATGGCGGCACCTTCCACACCAGGCGCAATTTGCAATTCTTCTTGCAAGCGTTTGGCGAAGCGCCCATATGCCGGCTTATCCGGGTAACGACTGGGTGGCAGACCGATTCCGCAGTTCCAAATGCGATCGACGCGGAACCCAGTGTTCTCTTTCGCCAACCGTATAAAGCTGGTAATCAACAGCGCCGCGCCCGCAAGCAGAACGACCGAGAGGGACACCTGCGCGGCAACGAGCACCCGGCGGAAACGCTGTTGCGCCGCACTGCCGGCGGGACCACGCCCACCTTCTTTCAATCCCTCAACCAGATCGGATTTCGAACTTTGCAGCGCCGGATACGCCCCCATAGCCGCGCCGGTTAACAGTGAAAGTAGCAGAGTAAAACCGAGCACTGGCAGGTTGAGCGCGCTAACGCTGCCGAGCGGCACATTCTGGCCGGCGAGCTTTGGCACAAGCGGGAGCACCCAAAGCGCAATGCAGGTGCCGAGCACTCCGGCCAGCAGGCTGAGCAGCGTGCTTTCGACCACGAATAGCCGCACGATCCCGCTCCGCGACGCCCCGAGCGCGACCCGAAGCGCAATCTCGCGCTTGCGCCCGGTAAATCTAACGAGAAGTAGATTGGCGACATTGCTGCAGGCGATGAGCAGGACAACGCCAACCGCGGCGAGCAACGTGATAAACGCCGGACGCAGCTGACCGGTAACATCTTCCGGCAGTGAGACGAGCTGTGGCTGCCATGAAGCATCAGCTTTCTCGGCGTTAGCGGCGCCATAACTTTGCGCTACGGCGGTCAGGTTCGCTTTCGCCTGCTCCAATGTCACCCCGGCCTTCAATCGCCCGATGGGGCGCAGGAAACTAACGCCGCGCATGAGCAATTCCTTTGGCGTCCCGGGCAGCTCGAATGGTTTCACGGTCCAGACTTCCAGATCAGGACCGAACCACGAGATAGGCATGGTCGGAATCACTCCAATGATAGTTGTCGGCACACCATTGAGTGTGATGCTCCGGCCGAGCACGTTGGGATCACCCGCCAGTTTGCTTTTCCAGAAATGCTCGCTGATCACGGCCACGTCGGCCTTCATCTCTTCTTCCGGCAGGAACAGACGGCCGATAATCGGTTTTACGCCGAGCACATGGAAATAATTGGCGGTAACGTTGTCGCCATTGATCTGTAGCGGCTCGCCCAGGCCGGTGAGAATGAATCCAGTGCCCGCGTCCGCGGCGAAGTCGCTGAAGATATTCTGGGCATCCCGATAATGCCAGAACTTCGGCACCGAGGTCGGGCCCTGATCGATGTTGCGCGATTTATCCTCCTGATAGACGTGGATGACGCGCTGCGGCTCGGTAAACGGCAGCCCGCGCAGGAATAACTCGTGCACCAGCGTGAAGATGGCCGTGTTCATCCCAATGCTGATGGCAAGCGTAAGAACGGCCAGAGCGGAGAAGCCGGGCGCCTTGAATAATTGACGGATGGCGAAACGGAGATCGTTCATATCGTTCAGCGGGCCGCCGTTTCCGCCGTCGCGGAGTTGATGCTGATACTTCCGCCGCTGGTTCGCAGCAGAACGGATGGGCCGCCACCGTTGAGCCTCGCGCGGAGATGTTCGTCGTCTGCTCTGGTCACTTCCAGCGGCAGGTTGCTTGTGATACGACCGGCGCTGGTCTGCGCGGTGATGTCCGCCGTGGCCAATTTTGGCAGAGCCAAATCAATGTCTCCGCCGGAACTCTCCAGACCAATCTTCTTTATCGCGGCACCAGAAACAGAAGCGCTAATTGAGCCGCCGAAAGTTTCGCCGACGATCGCGCCATCGATTCTCTCTAGCCTCAGTTCACCTCCGCCGGTGCTGACGTCCGTGTCACCAACGAAATTGCGCACCTCAATCGTTCCGCCACCGGTGCGCGCACGCAGCGTTCCCTTGCTTTCGGCGAGAACAATATCGCCGCCGCCGGTTTTGATTTCCGCGGCCCCGTCACAATCATCTAGCTTGATCTCGCCACCACCGCTTCGGCCGAAAAGCGCGCCGCGCAAGTGGGAAAAGCGCAGATCGCCTCCGTCGCTATCGGCCCGCATGTCTCCCATCAGCTCGGACGCGGTAATGTCTCCGCCGCCCGTTTTCAGATCGGCGGAAAAATTCTTCGGCACACGAATCGTATAACGGCCATCTGTTCTGGTGTGATGAAACCAGTCCGGGCCCGCCTCTTTCGTTGCTCGCGCTCGCACTGTAACGATGTTGTTTTCGGCCGTGATAGTGATTGGCGCTCGGGTCAAATATTCCTTTTCCTTCGCTTCGTCACCGAAATCGATTGAGCGAAACGCCTCCACTGCCACTTTGTCATCCGCACCGGTCCTGAGATCGACCGTTCCAAAATCGACATCGAGCAGCAGCTTTCCGCCTGGCCGCGCATCGAGCTCTCGGTTGATCCTTTCTTCCGAAGCGGCCGCTGCTGAAAGAGCGGAGGCGGCACATATCGTGAGTAGCAAACAAATTGTTTTCTGATTCATAGGATTATGAGTTGGAGTAGTAGATTTGTTCCTAGATCTAGTTAGACGATCCAACCGTCACGCAGTTGCACGATGCGTTTCCCGTAGGACGCGTTCTTTTCCGAATGCGTCACCTGCACGATGGTCATTCCTTCTTCGTTTAGCTTGCGAAACAACTGCATGATCTCTTCCCCCTGGCTGGAGTGCAGATTTCCTGTTGGCTCATCGGCAAGCAGAAGTTTGGGCTGGGCGATGATGGCGCGGGCTACGCCAACCAGTTGTTGCTGGCCGCCGGAAAGTTGCCGCGGATACAAATCTTTTTTGCCGACGATTTGAAACCGATCGAGCGCATCGGCCACTAGCGCGGTGCGTTCACTCTTACTATAATGCCGGTAGGAAAGCGGAATATCGAGATTCTCGTAAACGGTCAGATCGTCGAGCAGATGATATTGCTGGAAGACGAAGCCGATTTGTTCATTTCGCAAGGTGGCGCGCTCTTTCGCCTTGAGATGATGTACCGCCGTGTCATCAAAAAAATATTCGCCAGTCCATCCATGGTCGTGCATCCCGAGGATGTGCAGGAGAGTCGATTTACCGGCGCCCGATGGACCCATGATTGAGACGAAATCGCCTTCCGCAATCTCCAGGTCGATATCGCGTAAAACATAAAACAATTGTCCGCGTCCGAGTGGATAGGAACGTTCAACGTTGTGCAGTCGAATCATAGTTAGAAAGTGATGCTGAGGTACTAGGAAGGTTTTGTTTCAACTCTCTTCAAAACGATGTTCTCCCGACTTTTCTTGTCACCGCTCTGGAACAGAAAAGTTATCGTCAGATGGTTTGGATCGATTAGACGCATCTCCAGACCGCGGACATGAGGTGCGTCTGGGCCGCGGAGGTTTGTAATGTCGACAAAATCGAAATCGATAATGCCTTTCGCGAGATCGATTTGCCGTGCTTTCAATCGGGGCTGGTTTTGGGCTGCGCAAAAATGAGTCATCCTCAGGTCAGCGCCATCGAGATGGTAAACACTCGTCATAACGGGGGCGTTTTCCGTGATTAAGTTTTCAACGACCGCTGAGCCGTTGCCGGTAGTGTAATACGTCGCCTTCATTGCCCCATTTGCACTGCGCGCTCCAGTCCACTCAAAAACGCCTTCCCAGTTTCCAGCTAGCGTCTTTAACTGGTTTAACGCGCTCGAGCTGGTGCTTTCGTCCGCTGCACCTAACGGCGCAAACGCGAGCGAGGCGGCGACGAACAAGACAATTTTCGAATTCATTTGTTAGGCGTTATGACTGAGCGCGACCATGGGATCGGCGCGCGTCGCGCGTTGCGCCGGCAAATAACTGGCGGCGAGAGCGACCAAAGCGAGGACAAAGGTAACGAAGAAGAATGTCGGCAGGTCGAGCGCGCTCACCCGGTAAAGCAGGGCTTGCAGCGCCCAGGTGCTCAAAGGCGCCATCAATAATCCAATGACCGTACCGATCGCGATTAGCTTTAGAGCTCGGCCGATCACCAGACGCATGACATCAACACGTTGCGCCCCTAAGGCCATGCGCACGCCGATCTCGTGCGTACGCTGCACGACCAGGAACGACATCACCCCGTAAATTCCCACCGTCGCGAGAAGCACAGCGACCGCGGCAAACACTCCGAGCAGAACCACCGACAGCCGTCGCGGCGCGACGGATTCCGCGATCACTGCATCGAAGGTTCGAATGTTTGCCAGCGGCAGGCCCGGGTCGATCGACTGAATTTGGCTGCGGATGGCCGAGGTTAGCGTACGTGGATCCCGCGCCCCGCGAACCACGAAGATCATGGACTTATACGGGTCCTGCGCGAACGGAAGGTACATTTCCGGCTTTGGCTCAACGTCGAGCCCGGCATGCCTGATATCGCCAACAATGCCCACGATCGTGATCCACTTCGGATCGGGCGACATTCCGCCCATGACAATACGCTTCCCCACGGCGTCTTCGTTAGGCCAGAATTTCCTGGCGAACGCCTGGTTGACAATGATCACGAGCGGCGCACCCGCATTATCAGCCTGAGTAAAGAACCGTCCTCTAATCAGCGGCGTCCCGATAGCGCGAAAATAATCGGGCGACACTTCGCGTTTTTCTTCGTCTGGACTCGGAGTACTCCGATCATCGGGGCGGCCCTCGATCGCAAAAGATGAATCACTGTTGGTGCCGGTCAGAGGCAGAATTGTAGTCAGACCGACGGCCTGAATTCCGGGAAGCGTCGCGATCCGTCGTTGCGCTTCCTCGCTAAAGCGAACAATCGCATTGTTGTCGGGATATTGCAGCTTCGGGAGCGAGACCTCGGCCGTAAGAACATTGTGGGAACCGAAACCCGGGTTGACGTTCTGAAGACGGACAAAGCTTTTCATGAGTAAGCCGGCGCTGGTGAGGAGAACGAGGGCCAGCGCGACTTCTGCGATGACAAGCGCATTGCGCAAACGATTGCGACGCTTCCCCGCCGTCGAACTGCGCCCGCCTTCTTTTAAGGATTCCGTGAGTTCCGGTTTCGCGCTGGCCAGGCCAGGGAGAAGGCCGAAAACAATTCCCGTCCCAACCGAAACCGCGAAGGTCGATATGAGAACGCGCAGGTCCAGGTTGACTTCGCGCAAACGCGGCACGGTTTGCGCGCCGATGCTTTTCAGAAGATCGACGCCCCAAATCGCGAGCAATACGCCGGCGACTCCACCAACCAGCGCAAGGATCACGCTTTCGGTCAGCACTTGTCTGAGAAGACGCAACGGACCGGCGCCAAGCGCAACTCGAATGGCCATCTCGCGTTCGTGCGCGGCGGCACGCGCGAGCAACATCGTCGTCAGGTTGGCGCAAGCGATGAGAAGAACCAACGCGACGGCGCCGAGCAAGATGAACAGCGCCGGGCGCATTTGCGCCACCGCTAATTCCTTCAACGGAAACACATCACCGCCAAAGCTGTCCCCCGGCGGGTAATTCCCTTTATGCTCGATCCGCATCTGGCCGTTAATCGTTTCGATCTCCGCCTGCGCATGCGCGAGCGACACGCCCGATTTCAGCCGCCCTACGATAGAATAACTACGTTCGTAGCGAACACTTAACTGTTTGTCCGTAAAAGCGAGCGGCTGCCAGATCTCAGCGCGGCCACCGAATTGGCCGCCAGCGCCAAGATTAAAAAGCTGCAACGGAAAATCGAATCGCGCCGGCATGATCCCGACCACGGTGAAGCCTTTGCCGTCGAGGAGCAGCTTGGTGCCGAGAATCTGCGGATCGCGGTTGAATTTTCTCTGCCAGAGCCGCTCGCTAATGATGACGACATCGTCGTGCCCAACCTGACATTCATCCGGTTCAAAAAATCTGCCTCTGATCGGCTTTACTCCGAGTAAAGGAAAAACATTGGCTGTGACCTGAGCGCCGGCAATGCGCTCCGGTTTGTCGCCGCTAACGAGATTAAAGTCGACATTACCGAACGCGCCCATCTTCTCGAAGTCTTGGGCGCGATTTTCGTAATCGACGAATTCCGGTGGTGAAACCGGAACCCGTTCGAGATTCTGCGATTTGAAATGCTGCAAGAGCAAAACGAGCTGCTGCGGTGCGCGGTAGGGCAAAGGCCGAATGAGCAGCGCATTCACCAAACTGAGCACGGCAGTGCTGGCCCCGATGGCCAGCGCCAGGGTGACGACCGCGATGACAACAAAACCCGGGCTCCTCACCAGTCGCCGAAATGCAAATCGTATTTCGCGGATCATAAATTATTCGTAACGGAGCGCTTCGACTGGATCGAGCTGTGTGGCCATGCGCGCCGGGAAATAACACGCCAGCAATCCGACGATCAGCAAAACAACCGAGACCACGCCAAAGCTGAGCGGATCGTGGACAGAAACGCCTTCCAGGTTTCCCTGCAAGAGTTTCGTTAGGAAAAACGCAAAAACGACACCGACGATAAGACCGAGCGCAATGAGACGGATGCCATCGCCAGTAACAAGTCGTAAAACATCACCGGCCTGCGCCCCCAGCGCCATGCGCACCCCAATCTCCTGGGTTCGCTGGCGAACGGAATACGCCATCACTCCATACAATCCGATGGCGGCGAGAAAAAGGGCCAACCCGGCGAAGACGGTGAAAAGTGTTCCGAAAAATCTGCGTTCCCAAAAGGATTCCACCACCACCTGATCCATCGTTTTCACCTTGTAGATCGGAATGTCCTTATTCACCGCCAGCACCGCTGCGCGGGCGAGGTTAGCAAATGCCGCAGGCTCCTTTTTCGTACGCAGCATCACCGACATGAACCACTCCGGGTTCTGATATTGCGCGAAGTAAACGCAGGGAAAATCTCGTCGCTCGGTCAGCCGATCATAAATAACATCGCGCACGACTCCAACGATCGTTGCCCACTTCGGCGGACCTCCGAGTTTTTCGAGCAAGGCGACTTGATGGCCAATCGGATCAACCTGAGGGAACCATTTACGCACAGCGGTCTCGTCGATTAGGGCCACGCGCTGGCTGTCTTTATTGTCCGCGTTGCTAAAATCGCGCCCGCGCAAGACCGTAATATGGGAGGTGGCCAGGTATCCCGGCGTGATTGAAAGACCGTGTGCCAGTCGGGCATTCTGTAACTGTTGAGGCTCGGGTTCCCCTTCCAAAATAAGAGCACTCGCCCCGATATTTCCGGAAGCCGGAAGAGAGGCCGTCGCCCCAGATGATTCAACCCCGGGAATGCGCGCTATCTGCGGCATGAGCGCGTTGAAAAATCGACCAGAATCCTGCTGTTTGAACTGGGGAGGGGGAAGACCAACGCGAAAAGTCAAGATGTGCGATGGATCAATGCCAATGTTGGTCGCTCGCAGTTTTAAAAAACTGCGCAGCATGAGTCCCGACCCCGCCAGCAGAACCAACGCAAGCGCAACCTCAGCCACGACCAAGCCGTTCCGAACACGTTGACCTTTACCGCCTCCGATCCCGCTGCGACCACCTTCCTTGATCGCGTCGACTAGCTGAGGACGCGAGGCTTGCAGCGCCGGGAATAATCCGAACAAAATTGCAGAGCCGATCCCGAGTGCGAGCGCAAAACTGAAGACGCGCCAGTCGAAATCGAAACGGATCCAATATGGCAACTCCACCGGAATCGCACGTACCACCAAATCGATCCCCCAAATGGCAAGGAGCAATCCCAGCGCGCTTCCGACAATACCGAGAACAACGCTTTCGCTCAACAGCTGCCGGATGATGACGCCACGACCCGCGCCGAGGGCAAGACGGATCGCAATCTCACGCGCACGCGTAGCGCCGCGGGCCAGCAAGAGATTGGCCACGTTCGCACACGCAATCAGGTGTACAAGGAGAACCGCGCCCATCAGCAGCAGCGTCAAAGTCCTGGCGTCTTTCACTGCTTCCTCGCGGAAAAATCTCACCCGCACGCTGCCGCCGGTATTCGTCTGCGGGTGATCCGCCGCAATTCGAGCGGCGATCGCTTGCAGTTCCGCGCGCACCTGCTCGATCGTGACCCCGCGTTTCATTTTTGCGAAGCACTCGAAATTAAAATTGCCGCGCGGCTTTTCTTTTTCCTCAATTTGCAACGGCATCCACAAGTCCGATGCCTCCGGGAAACGCCACCCCTTTGGCATCACTCCCACGATTGTGACACGCTTGCCATTTATCGTGACGACCCGGCCAACAATGTTACGATCGGCACCGAAATGATTTTGCCAAACGTCGTAACCAAGCAAAGCCACAGGCGCAGCGCCCGGTTGGTCTTCGCCCGCGCGAAAAATCCGGCCGAGCAGTGGCTGGACGCCGAGAAATGAAAAGGCATCGGCAGTGATGAATGCGCCGAGATAACGGTCCGGCTTTTCGCCTTCGCTCAAAATCATCGTCGCCGTGCTGGTCGTTCCCAATCCTTCGAGCGTTGTCGCCTGCTGCTTGAAATCCAAATAATCCGGATATGCCACGCCATTATCGTGATCGGGACTTATTTTCGGAAAATATTCGCTGACGTAGAGGACGCGCTCCTGATCCTGAATGTAGGGCCAGGGCTTGAGCAGAAGCGCATTAATTACCGAAAAAGTGGTGGTCGACGCTCCCATCCCGAGTGCGAGCGCCACCACTGCGGTGATGGTGAATGCCGGTGTTTTTGCCAACATTCGCGCGCCGAAACGAATGTCGTTCCACATGACGGCACGCCCCGGCTATGCCGCGATCCGATTGTCTTCCACGACGCGGCCATCGAACAAATGCACCGTGCGATCTGCGTTCTGCGCAAAGCGCGGATCGTGCGTCACCATGCAAATCGTAGCGCCGGCAGCGTGCAATTCCCTCAGCAAATCCATCACTGCTTCGCCATTGCGCGAATCGAGATTTCCCGTCGGCTCGTCCGCGAGCAAAATTGCAGGCTTACCGGCAAGAGCGCGCGCCACCGCGACTCGCTGCTGCTGACCACCGCTGAGTTGACTCGGCAAGTGTTTGGCGCGATGTCCCATCCCGACACGCTCCAGCGCTTGGGTCACCGCGGCCTTGCGATCGCCCGAACTCATCCCGCGATACGTCAGCGGCAACTCCACATTCTCGTAAACCGTGAGATCGCCAATCAGGTTGAAGCTTTGGAAAATGAAACCGATTTCCCGATTGCGAATGCGGGCGCGCTCCGGAAACGAAAGGTTGGCGACCTCCGATCCTTTGAGCGAATAACTGCCCCCGCTTGGGGTATCGAGCAACCCCAGAATCGAGAGCAACGTCGATTTTCCGCAACCCGACGGTCCGGCGATGGAAACATATTCACCATCCCGAATATCGAGATGAATACCGGAGAGCGCGTGTGTTTCCACTTCGTCTGTGAGAAACACTTTGGTCACGTCTTCTAAATGAATGAGAGGTTTGGATCCGTTGTTCATGTTCTGATTTCTGATTTCTGGTTGCTGATTTCTAACGTGCTCAGTTGTGATCAATTCAACTTGATTCTTTCGTGCGCATCCCATGCGCTGGTATCGGAGAGAATGACTTGGTCGCCCGGTTGCAGGCCGCTCACGATTTCAATGGAATTCACTGAGCTGCGGCCCAGTTTAACCGGCGTTCGCACCGCTTCGCTGCTGCCGGAAACAAGTTTGAAAATACCGACGGTATTGTTTTCCTGCCCAAATGCCGGACGGCCGACATAGATGACATCGTTCAGGCGCTCCAGTTCGATCGTACCATCAATCGTTAGGTCCGGTCGGGCCCCGCGCGGCAACTCGCCGTCAATCTGCGCATCCACTTTTACCGTTCCCTGTTCCACTGCCGGATCAACTCGCGTCACATGGCCCGTAACAACACCGTTACGCGTATCGATGGTCGCCTTCTCGCCGATTTGGATATCTTTTGCCTGGGTTTCAGCAATCTTAATCTCCGCTTTCAGCTTTGTTGGGTCGGCCACTCTCGCGAGATTGTCGCCGATCTTGACCCGCTGACCTACGTCCACCGGCAGTTGTTGCAGCACCCCGTTCATTCCGGCTTTCACGTGCAACGCTTCCACCTGATCGAGTTTTAGTTGCGCCGCTGCTTTCACCTGGTCCACTTCGGCCTGCTTCGAGGCCAGCTGCGGTTCGATCGAATCACGCGCAAACGTCAGCCGCTTTTGTTCAATCGCGTCACGGTTCGCCAGTTCGGCCGCTTTGACCTGCGCGGTCTTGTATTGCAGTTCGGCCACCAAACCATTCTTCTTCAGTTGTTCGTTGGTTTCGCTTTCCATCCGCGCCTGCTGATATTCCGAGTGCACCCGCGCCGTGCTCGATTCCTGATCGAGTAAATCGCGTTGTAGTTTGGCCTGTAGAGTCGTCAATTCCGCTTCCGCCGCTTTTAATTTCGATTCCGCATCATGCGCCGCCTGCTCCAACTCCGGGCTCGATAGCTCCAAAATCACTGTGTCCGCCTTCACTTGTGTCCCAGGACGAACAACGATCTTTTCCACTCGACCTTCGGTGTTTGCCGGAATCCAGCGAATCTCTTCTGGTACCAGGGTGCCGAGGCCGCGCACTTCGCGCACCATGGGTCCGCGTTTCACCGTGTCGATCCACACCGTCGAGCGATCGACACTCGGCACCGCTGGTTTCAAATGCGACAACGCCACCGTGATCACGATCAGCGCCAGCGCGCCGCCGGAGGCGAACAGAATCCGGCGGCGCCGTTTCTTTTTCGCAATATGCGGCCGGGCGATATCCATCCCCGAGTTTACCGGTGAAAACCCTGCCGGTCGCACAATTGTCTCCTCTGGCCGTACGTCCGATTTCTGTGGCATCATGTCCAACTAAAACCTCCCGGTCACGCGCAAAAAGTCCGCCAGCGCATGCATGTTGTTCAGAATTGGAACCGCTGCCGTAACAACCATCGCCAAAAATGCCAGCGCCTCCACGCAAAATTCATTACGCGCTTCGTGACGAAAATATTCGCCGCTGATATTACGAAACGATAAAGGTTTGGCGCGCAGACATCCGCCGCGATAGTTCGGAAGCGCGACGGCGTGATAATTGGAATGAACGAACGGAAACGTCGCGCCATTCTTTTGCGCGCTATCCCCTCCCCGGCCCAAATTATTCTGTTCAACTATCGGTTTCATTTTCTCTTTCCTTTCCCTTGAGATGCGGTTCGCAGCAGCCTTGGATTCAAAAAATAAATTGTGTCCCGCTCCCTATTGCAACGCCCGTGCCAACTGTGAAAAAAGAGTGATAAGTGACTGGTATCTGGCGACTTGCCGTTAACGACTAAGTTGACCAAGGGCATGCCTGGCTTCGGTTGTGGGAAAATGCCGTCCCGATTTTGGAACACATTTTACGGTCATCCCGAGCGCAGCGAAGCGGAGCCGAGGGTTCCCGTTGCGGAAGCTTTCAGGTAGCTCACCGGGGTCCCTCGAGTGAGCTCGGGATGACACTTACTGCAGATCGTAAACTTCGACTAACGCTACGCCGCTCGTATCATTGTGGCTGCGAACAATTGCGGTGTAGGTCCCAGGCCCCAGCACAGACATGATCGCGGCCTCACGTGAATCGCGAGGGCTGAGGCCGGACGCCTCAATCGCGACTTCCTGGCTGTCCTTCCAATCGTTGTCCGCGGCAATGCGTGTGCCGCTGCTGTTGTAAAGATCAAGAACCGGATCTTGCAGTGGCGTTGCGATTCCGAACCCGCTCAACGACGGTCCGATTGCTCGAACAACAACTCTGCTTCCGCCATTCTTGTTGCCTAGAATAAAACCGCCGATCAAAACATGTTCGCCCCCTTGAACAAACCCGCGTGTACTAATATTCGTTAGATTCGACCCTGCTGTTTCATCCAAATCATAAACTTCCACCAGCGCGATGCCGGTGACGTTCTTGCCGCGAACGATCGCGGTATAGGTCCCCGGCGGGAGGATGATCAAAATGGCCGACTCGCGATCATCCTGTGGCTCAACCCCGGAAGCTATGATTTCCGATTCCCGGTTGTCTCTCCAATTATCGTTAGTGGCAAGTATATTACCGGCCGCACCGAAAATTTGCAGAACAGGATCGCTCAGCGCGTTCGTTATGCCAAACTGTTGCAACGATGGGCCAATCGCGCGGGTAATTAATTTCTTCGGCGTCGTTCCGCCAATGATGAAGCCACCGATTAAAACATTTTCGCCGCCCAGGACATTCCCACGAGTGGAAACGTTTACCGGCCGAGACAGAGGTGTCGGGCCATTCACATCGATGTGCCAACTCCGAGTCTCCTGTGACAATTTCCCTGGGTCGGTTCGAATTCGGCCGGACACGTCTCGCGCCAAAACGTCAACCGTATGAGGTCCGGAGCCGAGCAAGATGGTGTTGAGCGCAAAGATCGATCCAATCTCCGCCGGCAAGGTATTCCCATCGACCGCCCATTTAACCGACAAAGGAGTCGCCGGTTGTTTGAGCGTTAGGGTGAACAACTGGATCTCGGGAGTGAAAAGATTTAGCAAAGGCGCAATTGGGACAACCGAATCAATCGGCGGCGAAAAGTCATAGAAACTTAACGCCCCTGCTTCCAGGCACACTTTGCAAAAAGGCGTGCCTAGAGTTCTCATTTTGCAATTCAATTGGGGGCGGAACCAGCCCTTGGCATGGTAGTGCGCGCCTTCGAAGAGGCCGACAATTGATGCGAAATCGAGCGTTGGAGGCGTAGGATATGGTGCCCCAGGAACAAACCATGCCCTCCATTTCACCAGCGCAGGATTCGTCTGAGTAGTAGTATTTGGCTCCTCAGCATCCGGGTAACCGGGAAGCGGATCGCTATACTCGTCACCGAGATGAACGAGGGTATGGCCGAGCTCGTGAATCGCAATCTCAGTAGACAGTTGATTCGTAGACGCTATTGCAACCGGGCCACCAGAACCACCGTACTTGGAATCGTTAACAAGAAGAATGACAACGTCGTACTCCGGCAGCAGGTCAGCCAGAAGATGAAACACCCTGCCTTCGCCATCGCTATAGTTTGAATCAATGTCGTTCGGCGGAATGGTTAAGAGACGGTCAATGCCAAACGATCCAAATGTGCTATTGAAGTAGGTATCTACGTAGGTGTTTGTCGATGGATCATCGGCACCGGACTCGTTCGATGCGACAAAGATTGAGTAGGCATTAAAGAACTGACCATAGCTGGAATAAAATGGATCGGCCAAAAGTGAGTTTATCATCTTAGCGGCGTCGAAATCGAATTCACCCTCCTGACCAGCGGTATAGCCTTCCGCCAAAATTACGATATTAATGCGAACATCGCGTGCGCCGGTTTCGCGCAAGGCCTTCAAGATCCCCTGCGCCCACGCGTTCCCGGTCAAAATAACGAGAACCACTAAGGAGATACCAACTCGGCAGAACGCCGGCCTCCTTGTTTCAAAACTCATTTTGGAGGCAGAGTTATCTGACCTTGATGGATGAGGACCGGTCTGTTGCTTCTGCTCACTCGACCTTCCAGTCGCCGGTAAAAATGAACGGTTCGGGCTTCGGCAAAATCCGGAACTCTGGCGGTAAATTCCTGGTTTGTAATCTCCTTTGCTCGAATCTTCCCCGGATGCTCCGGATCCTCATATTCCAGCCGCGTCACCGTCGGTTCGGGATAAACATCTCGAAAAAGAACGCGGTCGTCGGCACTGCGAACTTCCACATGCAGCCCAGGCTTCGCCGCATCATAGCGCCGGGTTCGCAATGAGCCGTTGACGGTTCTGGCCTCGACCAGCTCGAACCCTGTTGCTATAGCGCGGAGATGAAGAAAGGTAATTCCACTACTGCCGTCAGGGCTCGACCCAGCCCCAACCTCCGTCGCAAGCAGAACGCTGCATACCGCGACACATACCGCGACAACAAGACACCAGGGTTTTTTCATTTTCGTGGTTCTCCACCTTTTGGAAAAATTGGGATCGGCGAATAATTATGGAAAATCGCCACAATTCTAACAAGAAAAAGCTGTTGCCCTTATCGCGGCAAACGCAATAAAGCTTCCGCTCCGCGCGCTCCGACGCGATTTGCCAGTGTCAACGTTCCACCGTGCGCTTCTGCAATTTGCCTGGAAAGAGCAAGACCGATTCCGGAACCATCCGGTTTGGTGGTGAAAAAGGGCACGAACAGATTTGTCGGATTCATGATCCCCTCACCTTCATCGCGCACAAAAATCTCCACCCCTTCCTCGACTTCCCTCCAGCCGATTGTCACGGGACCACCCGTCGCCGGCGATGCTTCCGCAGCATTATGCAGCAAGTTAATCAACGCTTGCTCGACTTGCCCGGCGTCTGCGCGAATGGTCATCATCGGGCCACTCTGTCGCTGCACCGGCAATCGCGTTTCCAGATTCGCCGCTCGATTCACAACGTCACTCACGTCCATTTCTTCTTTCAAGGGCGGCGGCAGGCGCGCCAGTCGTGAATACGCTTCCATGAAGCGACTGAGCGCTTCGGCCCGTGTTGCAATCACATTCAATCCGCTCCGCGCATCTTCGTGCCAATCCGCCGGCAGCGGATCGCGTCGTAACAGATTTTCCAGGCTTCCCGCAACTGATTTGATCGGGGCCAGCGAATTATTCAGCTCATGACCGAGCACACGTACCAATCGTTGCCATGCGATCCGTTCTTCCTCGCGCAAAGTTCGGCTGAGATCGGTGAGCACGAGCAGTTCATTCGGCAAACCGTGCTCCCGAAAAGTGCTCCGTCGCACGCCCCACCGGCCAGTCGCGCCTGGAAAGGCAAGCGTTAAAGGCGCATCTTCATCGGCATCCAAACAAACATCCAGCCGAAGGTCTCGTGCTGTTCGCCCGAGCAGCTTGTCCATCGGTTTCTTCAGCAAAATTTCCCCTGCACGGTTAACGAGACGTAGCTTGCGTCCCGGATCGAAAGTGAAAACAGCGACATCGATCTCCGCCATGATCGTGCGCAGAAGCGCGGTGGCCTCGAAAGCGCCGAGACGTTGTCGCCGCAAGGTCTCCCCGAGTTCGTTGACTTCGAGTAGCGCTTCGCCGAGCGCATCGTTCTCGCGCGCGCCGCGGGCGCGAATCGAGTAATCGCCTTCCCGCAGGGCCGCGAGCAAGTTCGTGACCGTTTGCCACGGCCGGACGACGTGTTCGCGCACGCTCGCGATATAACCACACGCGAACCCGACGATCACGAGCGTGAGCGTCCATTGCACTTTTGTGCTGTAGTCGCCGAACCAGAGCAGGCAGAGCGCAATGATTGCCGCCGGCGCCACTGCCCCAATCGTCAACCAGGTGAGATGAGTTTCGTGCGAAGTCCGACGCCGCGATTTGCGACGATCATTCATGTGCGGCTCACTCGCATCTCACCGTGGAGGCAGGCGTGCCTGCCGCACCGAAGTCTGACGAAGGCGGGTCGCCTGCAACTCTTCACTGTGGAAGCGCAGCCGACATGGCTGCCTCTACAGCTACAATCCATACTGTTGCAGGCGCCGATAGAATGCGCTGCGACTCAACCCCAGCGCTTCCGCCGCCTGTCTCGCATTTCCACCGGCCCGGGCGAGCGCTTTCTTAATCAGATACGCTTCCACTTCTTCCAGACTCATGTCTTCCAGCCCGCGCGAATCGCCGGTGCCGGTCGAGAGCCCGAGATCGCGCGCTTTAATTTGAGCGCCGGTCGACATCAAGACCGCGCGTTCGATCACATGATCCAACTCGCGCACATTTCCCGGAAACGGATGCGCCATCAGACGTTCGCGCGCCGTTTCATCAAGACCCCCCAGTTCCTTGCGGTAACGTTTCGCGTGCATTCTCAGGAAATTGTTCGCCAGCGGCATGATATCTTCCTTCCGATCGCGCAATGCCGGTAACCCGATTTCGATCGTATTCAGGCGAAAGAGCAAATCCCGACGGAACCGACTGGCGGCAACTTCATCGTGCAGGTTCGAATTCGTCGCCGATATGACGCGTACATTCGCGCGCAACGTTTTCGAAGAACCGACACGCTCGAATTCGCCGGTTTCGATCACGCGCAAAAGTTTCGCCTGCAAATTGAGTGGAATATTCGCAATCTCATCCATGAAAAGGGTACTCTCGTCCGCCAGTTCGAACCGGCCGGCGCGATCGGTTTTCGCGTCGGTGAAGGCGCCTTTGACGTGACCGAACAATTCGCTTTCAAAAATTGTTTCGGAGAGTCCGCCCATGTTCACGGTAATCATGGTGTGGGATGCGCGCGGCGAAAGAGCATGCAGCGCCTGCGCAATCAATCCCTTGCCGGTCCCGTTTTCGCCGGTGATTAAAATGTTCGCGTCCGATGGCGCCACTCGCGAAATCATTTCCAGCACCGGGCGCATGGCAGGCGATTCCGCGATGATGTTAGGCGCGCCACCGCGTAAGAGTTGGTTGGCCGCTTCCAGCTTGCGGCCCTTGCGTAACGCCCCCGCCAGTTCAATCTGCGTCCGCACAATCGCGAGCAAGCGCTCGTTATCCCACGGTTTCGGGACAAAATCTCGCGCCCCGCGTTTCATTGCTTCCACCGCCAGATCGATCGTCGCCCAGGCCGTCATCACTACGATCGGTAGCGTGCTGTCGATTTCCTGAAGCTTCGGGATGACTTCGAGACCTTCCTGTCCCGAGGTCGTGTCGCGAGTGTAATTCAGGTCCATCATCAAAAGCGCGTAGTCTTTCTTCTCCAGCGCATTAAAAATTCCGGTGAGTGAAGTAACCGCGTCGGTCTGATGTCCTGCGCCCTTCAGCAAAATGCGCAGCGCCTCCAGGACATCTGGCTGATCATCGGCTATGAGAATGCGGGCCATGTCTTAACTGTGAACCGCGTTTCGGGTGCGGTGTCAATGATCGCTTCGCAAATCGGTCCGGCGACAGATGGCAAAATAGACTAACGATTAGTAGCGCGAGCTGAATCGGCCGCCTGGCTTACAAAAGCCTTCGGAGCTCCATCGTTCGTCAGTGCGCTTCGCCCCAATGTGAAAAATAAATGCGGCTGCGCCGTCATTGTTTTATCATCGACTGACGAATTTGTGTCTAAGGTTGTAGCCGCCCCGCTCCGCCGGGGGGCGTCGGGTTGTTGCTGCACGGCGACTGAGCGCCGTGGCTACAACGTGCCATATGATTGCTGAATAATTGATGTCCACGCCTTCCACTCCCCATCGCATCTCTCTGCTCACGGCCACGTGCATCGTGATTGCAAACATGATTGGCACCGGCATTTTCACCAGCCTTGGATTTCAGGTAGGCGATTTACCGACTGGTTTCGCAATCGTGTTACTTTGGACGATCGGTGGAATCTGCGCGATGTGCGGTGCGCTTTCCTATGCCGA
The DNA here is from genome assembly GCA_046732175.1 of Verrucomicrobiota bacterium. GTDB lineage: Bacteria > Verrucomicrobiota > Verrucomicrobiia > Chthoniobacterales > UBA10450 > AV69. The sequence goes on along the minus strand of JBKPMO010000041.1, from coordinate 72,470 downwards.
ATTGGCCGCGGCGTTGCCACGTTCGGGCGGCGAATACCATTTTCTCCGCGAGATTTATCATCCGTCGCTCGGATTTCTCGCTGGCTGGATTTCGGCTACGGTCGGATTTTCGGCGCCAGTCGCCATCGCAGCCATGCCATTCGGGACTTACCTCGCCGAAATTTTTCCGGCGATAAATCCGCTGCTCGCCGCTATCGCATCCGTCTCATTCGTCACGTTCGTCCTGTTGTGCGATCTCCAACTCGGAAGCGCTTTCCAGATCGGGTCCACAATTCTCAAGGTTGCGTTAATCGCAGTCCTAATTGCCGCCGGTTTTTTCGCGGCAAGCACGCAAACAATTTCATTTTTGCCAGTAAAGGGTGACGGCGCGTTGATCGCAAGCGCTCCTTTCGCGATTAGTCTCTACTGGGTGATGTATGCTTACTCTGGTTGGAACGCTTCCACCTACATCACCAGCGAAATTCGTAATCCCCGCCGGAATGTTCCACTCTCGCTAATCTTCGGCACAATAATCGTGATCATCCTCTACGTTTGCGTGAATGCAGTATTTCTCCGAACCACTCCCGCTGCCGAAATGATCGGCAAACAACAGGTCGCACTCATCGCCAGCGCTCACATTTTTGGTCCCACTGGCGGAAAAATAATGGCCGCGTTCATTTGTCTCGGACTGATTTCAACGGTCAGTGCGATGATGTGGATCGGTCCCCGCGTGACCGCGGTAATGGGCGAGGATCTCGGAATTTTGAAGAGGCTGTCGCGACGAAGCGCACGCGGAATCCCAGTAAACGCGATCCTGACACAATTCGTCATTGTTAACGTCATGCTCTTGACCGCGACGTTTCAAGCGGTGGTGAATTACGTGCAGTTCAGTCTGACTTTGTGTTCGGCGCTGACCGTGCTGGGAGTTTTTATTTTACGGTGGCGCCGCCCGGAATTGGAGCGGCCTTACCGCGCTTGGGGATACCCGATCACTCCGCTGATCTTTTTGACAATCAGCGGCTGGATGCTCTGGCATTTGCTCGCTGAAGAATCGACGCGCATGCCGTCATTGCTCGGACTGGGAACTGCTGCACTTGGATTAATTATTTATTTTATTTCACCAAAAACGCCGACCAGCGCCGTCTAACCAGAAATGAAATGCCGCATTTTAATGGCGCTGCTTTTGACGAGCGCCTCCTATGCCAGTCTGGCCGAGACCGGTGGTCTGGCTCAGACCACCAATCCGGCTCAGGCCGCCAGTTCCGCTCGGACGTTTGCCCAGAACGCTGCCACATTGGATGAAACGGCGCGTTTCCTCGCCGGCATGCCGGTGACCGGTGTGCTCGAGCCGCTCACCCAGACTCCCGGCTGGCAGGAACACGCCCAGGCCATGAACGAAGCCTGGAGGAAAAAGGAGCAGCAACAAATCTGGCCGATACGGCAGTGGATGCTGGCCAACGCGCCGCAATTTCACCGCAGCAACGATACCGCATTTTACATGTTCAGCGGTCCCGACTTTTTGTATGCCAGCATCTTTTTCCCGTTAGCGAATAACTACGTCCTCGCCGGGCTCGAGCCGATCGGTAATGTCCCCGACCTCAGCCAGATTCCACCCGAAGTATTGTCCGAAAATCTAATTTCATTGCGCATGTCGATGAATTCGATTTTGCGATTTCAATATTTCATCACCAAGGAAATGCGGACCGATTTGGGTCGCGGAAATATCAGCGGAACGTTGCCGATCCTTTACGTTTTCCTTGCGCGCCTTGGTTACACTGTGATCGACGTAACACACGTAAGCACTCCGGCCGAGGGAGTGAAAATCACGTTCGGCGGCGGAGAACAGCAGCAAACCCTTTATTATTTCAAAACCGATTTATCCGGCGGAAACAGCGCCTTTCTCCGCTGGTGCGCGGCCCGCGGTCCGGGTTTAAGTTTGCTCAAGGCCGCCTCATTCCTGATGCACGGCGACGGGTTCTCCGGCGTGCGCAATTTCCTGTTGCAGAATAGTCGGGTCATTATTCAGGACGACTCCGGGATTCCGCTGCGGATGTTCCCGAAAGGTTGGAAAGTGAATTGCTACGGGCGTTACGTTGAGCATCACGAGGAATTCGAGAAGTATCACCAGCCTGATCTCGCGGCGATCTACGCACAGAACCCGCCGCCTCCAGCTCTCGGCTTTGCCTTCGGTTATCACTGGCAAAAGGACGACGGACTTCTGATGCTGGCGACGCGTGAAGCATTATCGGCGCTCCCCGCGGAGCAACAGCCGCAAGAAATGCGCGTCCGAAAATGATCCGCCATCAGCTTGTCGCACCACGATGAGTTGTAATGAGGGGACAACGTAAAGGCGTTGTCCCTCCGAGCCGATGCACGCGACCAAATCGCTTGGCGCGTCTCGACAGAGACAGGCATCACGCCAATTCTGATTTAGCCATTTCGGAATCAGCATTTGCTCGAAATCGAACTCTCGTCCGTTGGGCGCCGCGCGATTGTTCCACCAACCGAGCGAAAATGCTCGATTCGCCGCCGTTCCGCGCCAGCATTGTTCCAAAGATTGCCTTGAAATAACCGGCGCGCCGTTGTTGAGAACCAGGGATCCAACTTTCGCCCACTCTTTCGCCGTCAAAATCCAGCCCGTCGCCAGTAAAGGATTATCGGCACGATCCGGAAGGTAACGTTGCCGGCCAAGGCCGAGTCGATGCAAAACCCGGCGTTCGAGATAACGGGTTGGTGTTTGATGGCCTAGCTTTTCCTTCAAGACCTGATGAAAAACCTGGAGTGCGGCCGGTCCGTAAATGAAGGTGGAGCCCGGTTGCGCTACCATTCGCCCCCGTAACGAAAGCGCATCACGATCGTCAGATTGGATTTCATGCAACCGAAAGAGTGGCTCAATGCCCGAATCAAAGTTGAGTAACTGCCGGATGGTCACCTGGGATTTGCGCGGATCATTTCGCCAGCTCGCGATTGTGTCGGCAACGTGATCATCCAAATCGAGCAAACCATCTTCGGCCGCTGCCAGCGCCGCCAAATCCCAAAACGCTTTTGTTCCGCTATATATCTTGTGCGGCTTCTTCGCGTTTTGCTCCAGCAAAGTTCGTCCATTTTGAATTGCGAGAAACGATACCCCTCGATGCCGCGCCGTATATTCCGCCGCTGCTTTTACGGCTGCCGGATCAAGCGCTGCAATTGCACCAGCGCTCCCAGTAAACCAGAACAATAAGACGATTCCAAAACTTGATGGCTTTAAACCATCAAGTTTGCTTCGGGACACGATTTGGAACACTGCCGCCAAATGCTTCATCACATGCCCGAAGGAATGGCTGTCTCCAGACTGCCGCCTACAAAATGCAGAGCACCAAAGGCGCGATAGCAATATCGTCTTTGATGCCCGCCTTCAGGGCGTCGCCGGAAGACGGGTCGAGGCCTGGGCAAGGACGTATCGCCAACCAGTCGGAGTCCGAACATAGGTGTCGCTAAACCAAAGCTTATAGTCGAATGCTTTGCCATCTTCCGCGCCCTTTGCCCACAACAGCGCAGTCACAACTGCGGTGTCACCCCAAATACGCACTTTGCGCTCGCTGTCCTCCTGATGTTCGTAAACTGTGCGTTTGCTTCGCGCTTCCTCCAGCAGATCGGCTTTGGTGTAGGTCTTGCCCAGACCTGTCACAAGCACGAAATCGTCCGCCAAAATGCGATCCATTGTCGCGACATCATTGTTCTTCACCGCGGCCTGATATTCCGTGTCGCGCGTTGCCACCGATTTTTCGTCCGCTTCAATAGATCGAGCCTCGGCGATCGACGTTGTCGTCGTAAGAATGAAAAGAAAAATGACAGCGCGCGTCATCGTTCCACCGTTCTAGCGAAGTACCGCTCCAACGTTTCAGCCAATCGACCGCCCGGGCGTTCGCCCTTCCTCGGCATCATGCAGGTCAACCCAAGTCTGGATATCATCACGATTTTCCCAACCTGCTCGCTTCTTCGCCTCCATTAACTCCTCGCTGCCTTCATCCCGCCATCCGCGTTTGGCCAGGAACGCATTCCAGATCTCAATCTCTTCTTCACCCGGTTTTCTGCCATGCTCGAAGCACCAGTCCAAAATCTCCTCGTCTGACCCTCCTTCCAAGGTTCGTTTCGCCAGTTCGTCATAATCAACTCCAAGAAACCTGATGCATCGAGAATCGAAAAAGGTCGGATCTTCCACTCCGACGAAATATCCGGGGGCTAACCTGCCAGCCGCATGAAGTCTCATCTTGTCCAACATTCTCGCAAAATAGATCAGACCTTTCGTCTTCTTATAATCGGTAACCGGAGTTTGATTTTGCATTGTCCAAAAACCTCCCGCCGTGTGCTAGACTGTCAACAGACCACTTTGATGCCGAGGACCAGACCACTTTATAAAGTTGTTGATCAGTCAGCTCTTTTCTGCAAATCGAGGTTCACGCCATCACACAGCTATCGACGACTCCATTGATATTCCCGAGAGTCGCTCGGAAGGCATACGCAGCTATCATGAGATCGCATCCAGGTAATAATTCGCGAAACAAAAAGCGCCGCCGACGTTCTATTGTCGCTTTCGAAATGATCCGGTTGACGAGAAAATCGTCCGAACCGCTGCATCAACAGCTCTACCGTCAGATTCGCGACGAATTAATCGCCGGGAATTTTAGCAATAACTCTTCGCGCCTTCCCTCCACTCGCGCCCTGGCCGCCGATCTCGGAGTTTCCAGACTCACGGTCAACCTCGCCTTCGACAAGCTGCATGCCGAGGGCTACCTCCGGTCCAAAATCGGCTCCGGTACGTTCGTCGCTGATCCGCTTCCGGAAACTTTTCTGAGCACGGGCCGGCCAAAAATCGAGCGGCTCCCTGAACCGCCACCGCGACTTTCAAACCGGGTTCGGGATCTCCCCGATAAACGTTCCGGAAAAGAATTCGATTTCGGCATCGCAGGTCCTCCCGGAGTCACATTCGTTCCTGCGGTCGCGGCACTCGATGAGTTTCCCATGGAAATATGGGAACGGCTGCGGGCACAAGTTCTTGCTCAAAAAGGGGCACACTTGCTCCAATACGCTTCGAGTCACGGCGACGCCGACCTGCGCAAGGCCATCGCGACTTACCTTTGCGATTTTCGCGGCGCGCGCTGTCACTCCGATCAAATCATCGTTACCGCTGGCACACAGCAGGCGATGATAATCAGCGCGCTGGCGTTGGTAAACCGCGGCGAAGTGGCATGGATTGAAGACCCCGGATTTTATCAGGCGCGCCGCGCTTTTGGTTTTGCCGGCGGCACGGTCATTCCGCGACCCATCGATCGTGAAGGAATCGTGATCGGTCGAACGGCGAAGAGACGATCGCCCAAGATCATTTACGTCACCCCTTCCCATCAGTTTCCACTCGGCATGACGATGAGTCTCGCGCGCCGAACCGCCTTGATCGAGTTCGCTCGCCAATGCGACGCCTACATTTTCGAAGACGATCACAATTCCGAGTTTCGTTTTACCGGTCCGCCACTCCCCTGTTTGCAGGGACTCGATAATTCCGGGCGCGTCATCTACGCCGGCACCATGAGTAAGATTCTCTATCCCTCACTTCGCCTCGGCTACATCCTCACCCCGGAACAGTTGGTCGACCCGATGATTAAGATCCGCGCGGTGATGGATCAACATTCGTCCGCCATCGATCAAGCGACACTTGCCCGTTTTCTCTCCGAGGGATTTTTTCTCAGCCACATCAAACGCATGCGCAAATTGTACTCCGACCGGCGGGAATTTTTCATCGAACAGTTCAATCGTCTCTTAAGTAAACATTTTACGCTACAAATTCCCGAAGCAGGATTGCATTTCGTCGCTTGGCTAAAACGGAAGCCTGACCTGCCGATAATCACCGAGGTCTGCAAGCAAATCGGAATCCGGCCGTCACCATTGTCATCCTGCTTTATGAAAGCAGAGATGAATCCTGCTCTCACTTTCGGGTTCGCTGCCTGGACCCGCGCGCAAATTCGCGAAGGTTTGCAAAAGTTCGCGAGCGTGCTTGACGCCAAATTGAAGTAGCTCACGGAGCGCAGCGCCCGCGCAAGAATTGTAAGGCAAGCGCGTCGGTTGCCTACCTTAATCGACAGGCGGAGCGCCTGCCCTACAATCTTTTTCGCACGCCCGGCCTCGCAGAAGTGGTCTACCTCGAACGCCCGAAGTGGCTCTTTTTTAATTAGGGGCCAGCCTCTAAAACATACTCAGTAAACAATTCGTAACTGAGGAAATATTTATGACAACACCAAAACAAATCCTTAATTCTCACTCTCCTTCCATGGCGCCGTCTTCGAGCAGAGACTGCGGACCGTATTCGGCTCACTATGCCGCAAAGAGTGACTACAGTGGATGGATACTTCTACTTATTATTCTGGTCGTACTCGGCGGCATAGCTCTGGTCTTTGCCCAGAACGCCCCGGCACAGACAGCCACAAAGGAGAAGCCAAAGCCGCAATACCAAGTATCTACCCTCCCTTCACTCGACGGAACGAGCAGCGGTGGAAACAGCATTAATGATCAAAGCTGGGTAGCAGGTTATTCCAGAATGCTGAATAGGGACCGGCACGCTATTCTGTGGCGAAACAGTGCGTTAACCGACCTCGACACACTCGGCGGACCAAACAGCAGTGTCACATGGAATGTGAAAAATACCGCGGGAATCATCGTGGGTATTTCCCAAACTTCTACGCCGGAGCCGCTCGGCGAGAGCTGGAGTAGCGCTGCTTTCTACAGTACGCCTAACAACGTCGGCTATATCAACCTCGGTTTCGTTTGGCAAAACAACCAAATGCGGGGACTTCCGCCATTTCCGGGTGGCAATAACGGATTTGCAACCGGAGCCAACAACTTGGGTCAGGTAGTCGGCTGGGCGGAGAATGGCGTTCATGACCCCACGTGTTGTTGCCAGTCCGATCCAGGCCACCAAGTCCTCCAGTTTCGCCCGGCCATGTGGACTCTGGGACCGACAGATCAGATCCACGAACTTCCTATCATCCCCGGCGACACCTCTGGAGCCGCCACCGCGATCAATGACAATGGTCAAATCGTGGGCATCTCGGGTATCTGCGACCAGGCCGTCGGAAGACGTACCGCCAAGCACGCCGTGCTTTGGGAAAACGGCACCGTGACGGATATTTACCCAGATGCGCCAGCCCCGTGGTGGAATACGCCGACGGCAATCAATCAACACGGCGATATCGTGGGATTTGCCGGCGACCCCACCGACGTTGATGGCAATATATTACACGCTTTTATCTGGACCAAGGACAACGGCATCAAAGTACTCAAACCGTTGCGAGGACGTGTCCCACAACATGTCGACAGTGAGGCCTACGGTATTAACGAAGCCGGGCAGGTCGTTGGTGTCTCATGCGCCCCGAACCAGGTTGATTGTCGTGCCGTTATTTGGGATCACGGTGTCTACCCCACAGACCTCAACGATCCCGATGTCAAGGGCAGCTATTCGGGCTTTCTCGCAATCGCGAAAGACATAAATAACAAGGGAGAGATTACAGGTAGAGGTGTCGACGCGGCTACCGGCTCGTTAATCGCGTATTTGGCCGTCCCAGTGAACAGCAATTAAGAATGGCATCAATCCCTGTAGCCGCGGCGCGACGCCTCCTTGGCGCGGTCATGTGTGTTACCGCGCCGCGGCTGGGGTCAGAACTAAGAGATTAGAACTCGACATATCAATCCATCTACCTTCGAGCGAAAAACATCCTGGCGGTACCGAAGTAACAAATGAGCTCGGAAAATACTTAAAACACTTTGGTAGCAGTAAGGCGCGGGGTGGATCAGGTTAGGTCGCCCCGCGCCGGTTTTTGAATTCATCCTATCGGAGTCGCTGCCGATCAGTAGGGCCCCTGACTGGGAGCGGCGACTTCCAAGTCGCCGTGCCTCAGGCCAGCGAATAGCGGTCGAGATAGCGCTCGAAATTTTCACCGAGTTCCTGCTTTAACATGCGCAAGATCGCGGTGCGCTCTTTTGCTTTCAGTTGTGGACGCTCACGCTCAACAAGGAGTCCGTGATGGCCGCGATACCAACCACGCGATGCTTCGATCATTTCGGGAAAATTGTAAGGGCGGGCCGCTGGATCAATGTCGAAGAAGCGGAGAAAGCGCAGTGTCCCCTGCTCGTTGCTAACGAAATCTTCGAAATAGAACACGCCTTTCCTCGCCTTTAAGGCATCGAACTGATTGATATTATTGGCGTAGGCTTCAAATCGCTCCAAGCCCTTCTTAAAGTTCACTTCCGTGCGTCCGAGGTAATGCGAAGTAAAGCAATCGTATGGATTGCGCAGCAACAGTGCGACGCGTTCGTAAACCTCTGCCCCATTTGCATCATACAAACCGGTGAAATCGCTCCGTTTCGGCTTTCGCCGCACATCATGCGCGCGATCGAACAAAACCGGACCTTCCGCGATGATTTGCGGGCGACCAGGGGTGCGCACGCCCGTGAAATATTCCGTGCAATAACGCAGCCAGTTCAAACCGCTGCGTTGAAATGAGATCACCATGAACCGCGCAGCCATTCCCTCGCTCAAACCCAAAGCGTGCGATCGAAGCTGCGATACTGAATCGCTTCGCTGACGTGTTCGCTGGCGATGTTCTCGACGGAGGAGAGATCGGCGATGGTGCGCGCGACTTTGAGAATGCGATCGTAGGCTCGGGCGCTGAGGTTCAATTCCGTCATGGCGACACGAATAAGTTCCTGCGATTCCCAATCCAGTTTGCACCATTGCTTCAAATGCTTTGTTCCCATTCGCGCGTTGCAGTTTGTCTTGGAATCGTTAGCAAAGCGCGCTTGCTGTCGCTTGCGCGCGGCCGAAACGCGTTCCCGAATCGCGCTCGAAGGCTCCTCCGCACGTTCACTCGCCATCTCGCGATACTCGATCGACGGCACTTCAATGTGGAGATCGATCCGGTCCAGCAGCGGTCCGGAGATGCGCTGCCGGTATCGTTGCACCTGGCCGGGGCTGCAGCGGCATTCGCGCTTCAGATCGCCAAAGTAACCGCACGGACAAGGATTCATTGCCGCTACCAGCATGAACTCGCTCGGGAACGTGACGCTGCCAGCGGCACGCGAAACAGTGACCCGTCCATCCTCCAGCGGTTGGCGCATCACTTCCAGAGTCGAGCGATGAAATTCCGGGAGCTCGTCGAGAAAGAGCACACCATTATGAGCAAGGCTCACTTCACCCGGATTCGGAATTGCGCCGCCTCCAAGCAGACCGATGTCGCTAATCGTGTGATGCGGGGAGCGGAACGGACGCGTCGGCACGAATGATTGCTCTGGTGTCAGCGATCCAGCGATGCTGTGGATTTTCGTCGTCTCGATTGCTTCCTCGAGCGACATCGGCGGGATGACAGTCGCGATTCGTTTTGACAACATCGATTTGCCCGAGCCTGGCGGGCCAACCATGAGAATGTTGTGACCGCCGGCCACGGCCACCTCCAGCGAGCGCTTCACGTGTCCCTGGCCTTTCACGTCCGCGAAATCGACATCGTAGCTTTGATGGGTGCCGAAAAATTTCTCGAGATCGCCGCGGGTGGGTTGCAGCGAGCATTCGCCAGCCAGAAAGGAAAATGTTTCGCGCAAATTTCGCACCCCATAAACCGCGATTCCTTTCACCATCGAGGCCTCCTGCGCATTGGCCGCCGGAACAAAGAGCGCCTTTTTCCGGCGTTTCCGCGCTTCAATCGCAACGGGCAGCACCCCTTTCACCGGACGCACCGCACCATCGAGCGCCAGCTCGCCGACAAAACTGTATTGCGAAAACTCCGCAGTATCCGTTTCCTGACTGCATGCAATCATTCCGAGCGCAATTGGCAGATCGAAACTCGGTCCTTCTTTTCGAATGTCAGCCGGCGCGAGATTCACCGTCGTGCGTCCGCGTGGCCAATAATATCCGCTGTTGGAAATTGCAGTAGTGACGCGATCTTTACTTTCTTTGACTGCCGCATCGGGCAAGCCGACGACCACGATGGCCGACAATCCGCCGGCCGAGTTCACTTCGATCTCGACTTCGTAGGCATCAACGCCGTAAACGGCGGCCGAATAAATTTTCGCGAACATCTGGGCGAGGTTGGCAGAGAAAATTTCGCGGGAAAAGAGGCAAATCTGGCATTGGGAAGAAAACATCGAACGCCGAAAATCGAATGGTAACCAACGCCCGACCCTCAACGTCCAACGACCAACGTTCAACCAGCCCTGTCCAGCCCTATCTTATAAATAGGGGTTGGGGGGCGATTTTGGCTCAGATGGAAAAGATCGGAGCGGAAAAAATGAGAATATTTGGCGCATTTTCGCCGCGGGTGCTCAAAACCATTGTGGACGGCCCGTTTTTGGAGGGCAAAACAGCCAGAATTCTCAAATTTCCATAGTGCGTAAGTGTCTCTAAATCAAAATGAAGCGCTTAATTGAACGAAACACATCCGGGAAGTGTCAGAAATGCGAATATTTAACCTTGTTAACCGTTTTCGCGCGTGATAAATGCTGCGATTAAGGAACGCCTTCGACCCGTGATGAGTCGGAAAATGCATACCCTGCCCCCAGTGCACGTTCATGAAAAAAAGTTTTATGGCTGCTGAAGATAGCGATACAGGAATAAAAATTTACCTGCGGGAGATCGGGCAGATTCCACTGCTCACTCCTCAACAGGAGATCGAACTCGCCGCCAAAATTAAGCGCGGCGACAAGGAAGCTCGCGCCCTGATGATTCGTTCGAATCTGCGTCTGGTCGTGAAGATTGCGCATGATTACGCGAATCTTGGATTGCCGCTGCTCGATTTGATTTCGGAGGGAAACATCGGCCTGATGAAAGCGGTCGAACGTTTCGACCCGGCGAAAGGTGGAAAACTCTCCACTTATGCCGCGTGGTGGATCAAACAATCGATCAAGCGCGCGCTGGCCAATCAATCGAAGACGATTCGGTTGCCGGTGCATCTGGTCGACAAAATTTCCAAGATGCGCCGTGTCTCTTTGCAAATGAGCGAAGAACTCGGTCGCGAACCGACCGACGACGAGCTCGGTGAAGAGATCGGCATTGCGGCTGGAAAGGTTTCGCAATTGAAGACGGTTTCGATCCGACCGGCGTCGTTGGATGCGCCGATCAGCGATGATGATTCGACTGAGTTCGGCGAAATCGTCGGCGACGAGGAAGCGATGACGCCGTTCGAGCTGTTGCGCGATAAAAATCTGCGCAACGAAGTAGGCGGTTTGCTCGAAGTGCTCGACGATCGGGAACGCAAAATCATTTTCTCGCGTTTCGGGCTCGATGGCGGCAAGCCCAAGACACTTGAGGAAGTCGGGAAGAAATTTGGGGTAACGCGCGAGCGTATTCGCCAGTTGCAAAACATCGCGCTATCGAAGTTGCGTCGCGCCTTGGCCAAAAAAGAGCGACCGATCGACATCGACTTGGAAATGCCGGTCGAAGCATAAGGGTTGAGCTAAAGGGGTATGAGGGCAAAACGCGCGGAGCGATCCGCGCGTTTTTTGTTGTCATCCCGGGCGTAGCGGGGCAACTGTAGCGGCGGTCTATGACCGCCGAGCTCTGTTAAAAACGGCGGTCGTAGACCGCCGCGCTGCAGAAGTGTCCAGGACGCGCGGAAGCGCGTCCCTCCTTTCATCGCGCCGTTCGCAATTGCACGGTGTCGACCAGGGTGTCGCCCGCGCGCAGATCGCTGATGATTACCAGATTGTCCCCCGGGGAAGTCAAATTTGCCTCGCGCAGATATTTTTCCGCCGCTTCGATGGTTATACTCGGATCATCAGAAAATTTTATCCGCACCGGACACACTCCCCAACAAAGGGCCAGCTGACGTCGCACCTCCTCACTCGGAGTGAAAGCAAAGATAGTGGCATGTTCTGGTCGCAAATTGGAAGTGTTGCGCCCCATCGTGCCGTGTCGGGTGAAAACGATGATTCTCGCGCGAGGCAATGAATTCGCCAGGACGACCGCAGATGCGACAGTTTTTTGTCGCACATCGTCAAGGATGGCGTCCTTCGCGTAACCGGCCCCGCCGCTGCGCTCGATGCGCAGAGCGACGCGATTCAAGACGCGCACACATTCCACCGGATAACTCCCGAGACTGGTTTCGCCACTCAACATGATGGCGTCAGCTTGTTCGAAGACGGCATTAGCGACATCGGTAATTTCGGCGCGCGTTGGCAAGGGATTATGGATCATTGATTCCAACATGTGCGTCGCAACAATCACCGGTTTCCCGAGTCGCGCGCAGAGCTTCACAATTTTGCGCTGAATGATGGGTAGCTCTTCCAGCGGGACCTCTATGCCGAGATCGCCGCGCGCCACCATGATGACATCGGCGGCGGCGATAATTTCGTGAATCAACCGGACGGCAGACTGATCTTCGATCTTCGCCATCACCTGGGCTTTGCTCTTCTTCTGCGCGAGCAGCTCCCGCAACTCCTCCAGATCGCTCTGCTGCCTGACAAAACTCAACGCAATAAAATCCACGTTCATTTCCACTCCCAGCGCGACGTCGCCGAGATCTTTTTTGGTGAGCGGCGGCAGGTTCACGCGGACGCCGGGCAGATTAATATGGCGGCGCGACCCTAGCGTTCCGGGAGTGATGACCTTGCAGCGAATCCGGTTCTCCCGTTTTTCCAAGACGAGCAGATGGATGACGCCATTATCAACCAAAACGGTGTCGCCTTCCTTGATATCGTTGATCAAGCCGTCGTAGTTCACATCCACCGAGTAGGCTTCCTCGCTTTTCGCGCCGCGGACGGTGAACTCGAGAATGTCGCCGGGTTTCAGATGCAGATCGGTCTTGAGATCGCCGGTGCGAATGGCGGGCCCCTGTGTGTCCATCAGTATGGCGACGGCGCGACCGAGCTCCTCCGCGATGGCCCGGATTCGCGGGACAATTTCACGGACCCAGTCGTGTTGCGCGTGGCTCATGTTGAGCCGGAAAACATTGACACCTTCGTGCACCATTTGTCGCAGCGTTTCCGCTTTTTCCGTGGCCGGTCCGAGCGTGCAGATAATTTTCGTTTTGCGCATTGGTTAGAATTCGTTCGCGCGCTGAACTATTCAGGCTTGCATGCAACCAGAACAAACTGCCGGCCGAATAGCGGCCAGACCACCCGCAACCGAAGATAGACTCGGTGCAGGAAAGCAGGATATTGCGGCCTCTGGCCAGCGTGTAAGGCAGAAATCGGGCGACGACTCGGCGAATGGTGAAACCTTGCAGTTGAAGCGCCTCCTGCAGCGACAGATGATTGAGAGGAAGATGATGGTCCCAGAAATCCCAAGACGGTCCATTCAAGTAGTGAAATATTCGAACCCATCGCAACTAACGAACCAGAGGGGTTTCAAGCAACGTCTGGCTGCTCGAGGGTCTCGCTCAAGGACGTCAAATTCTCAAAAGCGCAATTTCTCAAAACCGAAGTCCCGTTTCGGCTCCCCTTGCCTCAGCAATCTTCGCTGAATGCCCTGCACGTAAGCATGGACGCGTAAAACGTGGCATTCACTCTTCTTTCATTGCAGGCACAACCGTAATGCGAGGTTAGCTTGCTGCCATTTCGTTTGAGGTATAATCAGTTCCGCTATTTGCCACGCGCAGCGACCTGGGCGGCGCCGAAGCTGCAATTTTGACCGGAGACAGGTAATGCGCCCCATTCGCCTCAAGTTTGCGGTGCAACACCTGATTGTAAAACTGTTCCAGTTTCCGGGTACTCATTTCCCATTGGAAGTGCTCTTCGTAGAATTGTCGCGCGCCCTCACGCAGCCGTTGGAGGAGCGACTCTTGTGCGCGAAAACGCTGCAATGTTTTAACGATATTCATTGCGTCTACCTTAGATAATACCCACGCGTCCTTGCCATTTTTTACAAAGCGTCCGACGTTGGTGTGCGGCAGAATGACCGGGCGGCCCATTGCAAAAAACTCCGGCAGCTTTGATGGCAACCGATACTCGTTAAACGCGCTATCCTTCCCCGGTTGAATTAGAACGTCGGCCAAGCTAAGCACGCGAGGAATGTCAGTGTGCTTCACGTAGCCAAGCTCGACAGAATATTTTCGTGCCCACTGCTCATCAGGTCCTAAGAATGGATAATAATCCCGACCCGCTCGAACGAGCGTCGTAGGCGTTCCTTCCCGATTGAGCATGGCTGCGGCTAGATAAAGGCTGCGTACTTCCCGCGCATTAAGCGCATGGACGTTGCCGGTATAGCAGAGAATAGTGCTGTTGATGGGGATTCTGAGCCGCGCGAGCAGAGCGTCATCTTTCGGCTGGGGATAAAAAAGCCTTGAATCTGCCCCGGGCCATAGAACGAGTCGTGGCATGCCTGGCGGCACGAATTTCTCGAGTCGATCGATAATTATGGTGATGCCAGACGCTTCTTCCAGAAACTGTCGGTACCTAAGCGGGTGAGAAAGGTGGGGAGGTATTTCCGAAATCTCCGCACCCTTGGAAAATTGAGTGCGCAAATTTGCTTCAACGATGATCTCTTCGTTGTCCTCCATGTGAATGAGGAGATTGAAACGGCAAATCCTGCGCAGTTTTTCGCAAAAGAGCCGCACATTTTCCCGAGGCGTCCAGGCATGAACCACGTCGGGAGGTTGCCCGTTTGCAAATAGCTTGCTCCAAGAACCGTCCACTTCTGGAAAATTGGCGGCAGAATAAAGTTGCTCGCCCAACGCTGCAGCAGTTTCTTTTCTCTTCGGCACGGCGACCGCAACGTTATGTCCGAAACACGCGAGCTGATTAGCGAAGCTATGCACGTGAATCGCGCTATTGGCGCTGAAATCGTTATAGAGAGCGAACAGAATGTTCAACATACGTTGCTGCGAAGGCTATAATCGCCACCATCCAGGTTCAGGTTGGGATTGTAGTACGGATCTCCACCTTCAATCGTATCCTGCCATTGATCGAGAAGTAAATAACGGTCAACGACATCGTAATACTTCTGCCGGGAGAGCGATTCGTGGTGGAGCAGGACGGCCCGCGGTGTCCAAATTATACGCAACCCGCTTTCCCGCAAGCGCAGACAGAGATCGAGGTCCTGATAAATCGTAAAAAAATGTTCGTTGAACCCCTTCAATTCGTGAAATGTTGACTTTCGCATCATCATGCAGGCAGCCGTCACAGCAGAGACCTCACGTGCACAGGAAAGGCTGCCTGCGTAACCATCTGATTTTGCTGTAAACCCTCGCATGGCGTGGTCGGCCGTACCACGCATGCCGAGCACGACACCGCCATGCTGCACCGCGCCATCATCGTGAAGGAGGAGAGCGCCCACGGCGCCAATGTCTGGTTGCTCAGCGTAATAGAGCAGATGATCAAGCCAGCGCGCCGCTATGATTTCGGTGTCATTATTTAGAAAAACGAGATACTCTCCGGTAGCATGCTGGGCGCCGAGATTGTTGGCGCGCGAGAAATTGAACGGATTAGAAAGGTAAATGCGAATCACCGGATGCGCGCGCATTGTCGCAAGCGCTTCCGTGCTCGTTGTATCATTGTCGATGAGAATTACTTCGAACTTAGGGTAGCTAGTGTTTTCGTAGAGACTGTTAAGACAACGCGAGAGCAGTTCCGGCGAATCCTTGGTTGGAATAATAATGCTGATCTTTGGAAAGCTCTTTCGAGGAGCGGGTACTATTTTCAGCCGGTGCGGAATTGCGCATTGCTCCGCCCGTGCCGGAAGGCCTAATCGCTCCAGGTGCGCGTTGACCGCCTTTTCCTGAAGTGCGGCGGCGTGTGGTTTCGCATCACAGGTGTCGGCGATACTTCCGGGTGTCTTGCGCCAGTGGTAAAGAACTCTGGCAATATGGCCAATGCGAGCGCCGGTTTCGCTCACCCGCAGCATGAAATCGAAATCCTGAATACCGTCGAATGCACTGTCAAGTCGAACGCGACAGGCTAGTTCACGGCGAACGCAAAGTAGGTGCCCGACATACATTGCGCCACGGAAGTACTCTGGTGACCACTCCGGTTTAAAAAACGGTTCGATGAGTTTCCCTTTTTTGTCGTCCAGTTTGTCCTCGTCGGAGTAGACTATATCGAAACCCTCTTCCAGCTTTTCGGCCATTTGTGCAAGGGCCTCAGGATGAAGCAAGTCGTCATGATCCAGAAAGCAGACGAACTCGCCCGTGGCCAAATCGAGAGCTTCATTAGTCGCCGAACTAATTCCAGCGGCTTTAACGAATTTTGGCCGAAAACGCGAATGCGCCGAGGCAAGTGCCTCGAGCATCTCGCGTACTTTCGGGCCTTGGGATCCGTCATCGATCAGGCACCATTCCCAATCAGCGAATGTCTGGTTCAGCAGACTTGCACTAGCTTCCGCGAGCCAACGAGGTAGAGTATTGAAGGTGGGAGTAATAACAGAAAAAAATGGGGTTTCCGATCGAACGCGCTTGGTATGTTGCTCAATTAGTGGCGCGAGGATCGGGAGCACGTCGTTCGCGCGAATGCGAGGATAGAGCACGAGCGGTTGTTGCTCACAGGTTCCGTAGGGAAAGTTGATCCGTTTCGACAGAACATCTTCACTTTCATGTTTGTGGGCTGAGACATCCCTGCCGTGTTCTTTTGCGGAAATAAGTGACTCCTCGTGAAAACATTCCCAAGATCTGCCTTGCGCAATGGCTTCCAATCGGACTGAGGAAGTTCCCTTGGGAATCGGGACTATTATCGAAAAGCCGCTGTAAAAAGCGGCTGGATAATCGATATTCGTTTGCGCCACGTCTTCTCGCTTGAGGCCATACCGCGCGAAATAAGATTTTCGACCGATTTTCGCACGAACACCGATGATCTGCGGGCCACCTCTGGCGAAGCACCATCCTTTCATTGCTAGGGCGTCGTGTGACGCAGTCCAGGTACCTGGACCATCGAGCGCGAAGACAAGCTCCCCTGATTTCGAGGTATCGGTCGGACGTCGAGAGAAGTGCCGCTGCAATTTCCAAAATGGTTTCGCTATCTTCCACGCTACCGACGCCTGAATCTCCTGAATCCTTTGATCCCGGTCTTTCAAACGAGCGGTTAAATCGGCCCGCCGGACTTTGCTGTCCCACACCTCGCGCTCTTCGCGTTCGAGTTCGGAGCGCAGCACAGCGAGTTCCGCTCGGCTCGATTCAGCCCTGTCGCGCGCTTCGCGCAACTCTATTTCGAGGAGCGCGCGCTCCTTGGCACTTTGAAGCAATGCGGCCACCTTGCTTTCAAGATCCTTTCGAAGCTCTTGCTCCCTAGATTGATAATGGGATTGAAGGTCCGCGATACCTTTGCCAAGTACCTGGACAGAACTGTCCAACCGCATCCAAACTTGAAAAGTCAGGGGTGAATCAAACGGTGATCCCGCCAACACTGGCAGGATAAGTTGCGGATCAATGCCGAAACTAAGAATCCGAAGAACGCGCTCATGCGGTATGCGGATTGCAGTGCCGCCAACGGTCACACCGGAAAGCTCGATCGGCGTCTTGGCGCGCCACAGAACTCTGCCAGTAAGCTTCGATCGGATTAGGATGCCAGCGATATCAATGATCCCGGCTTGATTCCCAGGATCAAAGCGGAGGCCGCCGCTTCCGTCTCCCAACTGCCACGGCAAATCAACTCGCACACAGCACCAACGTCCGGTCGGAAACTCGCAGGCGTTGGAATGATTCTCACCATATGTGCGGCAGCGGGGCGCAAAAAGCTGAAGAATGCTGGAGCCATTCACCGCCACCCGCTTTTGCGCCTTATCACTCAGATCAATTGCCGCGGCT
This sequence comes from Verrucomicrobiota bacterium, assembly GCA_046732175.1. Taxonomy (GTDB): domain Bacteria; phylum Verrucomicrobiota; class Verrucomicrobiia; order Chthoniobacterales; family UBA10450; genus AV69. The sequence continues at coordinate 54,741 of JBKPMO010000041.1, read as the reverse complement.
GCAAGGGCGTAGTGATTCATGATTTCTCGCCGTTCCTTCTCGCTGGCTAGAAAGAGTTTCCGGATAAAGGGTGAATCGTTTTTAGAAACAGCTTCCTTTTTCCATATTCCCAACCCATGTCCGAAATCGAAGACAAAGCTGGCTTTGCGACGTGCGATCTCCTGCCATAGCCGCCACACCCCGAAATCGCCATCGCGCACCATCACATCATGTAGCAGAACGACGCCTCGATCGGAAAGCTTCGGCAGCCATTTCTCGAAATCCTCTTTCACGTCCTCATAACGATGCGAACCGTCTATATGAAGAAGATCAATTGAGGCATCAGGAAATTGAGCAAGCGCTTCATTGAAGGTCATCTTCAGTAACTTCGAAAAACCTGAGTATCGAACGTTATAAGTTTCTACTTCCCGGCCAAGTTCTGGGCCGTAACTGCCCATATGAATGTCTCCGCGCCAGGTGTCGATCCCGTAACACAAAGTGGAGAGCCCATTCTCCTCCACGGACTGGCAAAAGGTAAAATAGGACTCGCCATTATAAACGCCGAGTTCAACGAAGCTTCGGGGCTGTAATTCTCGGATCAGATCCCAGGCAAAAGGTAAATGCATGCTCCAGGCACCGCCAAAGTAGCGACGAATCTCTGGCCCCGTATAAGTCGGGAACAGCAATCGCGCGAAATTCGATCTCGAAAATATTGTCTTCGATCGCTTATGCATGTCCCGCTATTCGCCCCACCCAACCAGTAAAATGAGCACCCCGAACTCTGTTGTTCAAATCCCTTGGATTTGATTCGATCCGCAAATCTTCATATTTAAAAGTGTTCACCGGCTCGCTTATTGCCGGCAAAAGAATATGTGTTCATGTGGCACATGCGAATAATTTTTGCCTCGCTCGAGAAAAGGGATTTCACTTGTGGGTCGTCTTGAACCCATGCTTTAAAGTATGGCTTACGCTCGTGCTGAAGGGCTCGAAGTATCCAACCACCTCGTCAATTAGTGGCTGGCAAAGATCTAATTAAGTAATACTGGGTTAGCGCTTCAAAGCGGGGCGAGCGTCTCAAGACAGTGCAGCACGCGCAGCCATCATTCAGTCAAACCACCCTTGCCTTCCTCAAAAAATGCACTGGCGTGAACTTCGGAGGAGGACCACGCAACCATGAGTCATAAACAGGTATGACAAAACAGCGATCTAATCCTCTGTATGCTGCTGGGCTAATCTCCGTAAACCAGTGACTGAAAGCGACCCGATCGCTCCCATAAAGATCGGGGAAGGCTGCCTGCAAATCAGCGCGGGTGCCATACAGATAAGCACCAAGGTTTGTGATAAGCGGTGCAAGGCGACCAGCGTGTGGATCGTCATCGGCCGCCGCATTGAGCCAGGAGTAGTACTTATTGTCCGGACCTGCTGCTTCGCGATCAAATTTCCAGCTACCCTTCGGCGCACGATCGCCAGGAAGATGAGATGATGTCATCAGTGGCGCGACACGATCCGCGCTGGCGGAGCAAGCTACCCCCTCAACGGGGATTGCGCTGGCGGTACTTGTGGCTGGCGGTCCGGAAAACGTGTCCTGTGGATCCAGGCTATAGCCAAGCCATTTGAATTGAAGAGGGTATGGAGGCGATTCGCGCAGTAACTGGACAATTGATGCAGGCAGACTCGATTTCCAACCCCCAACTCCGCCGCCGCGGAAGAAAAGGGCGTGGTCGCCAGCCGCTATCCGCATTCGTTCAAGGCGACATTTCTCGACCGTAGCTTCGACGGCTTCGAATGAGATCGGATAAATTTGATCAGTCAAAGCTTGGAGGGTGTCGACGGAGGAATACCAGAGGTCTTCATATCGGACTCCATAACTCAAGTCGCGTTGCAACCACGCGATCGAAAAATTTAGCGCCTTGAAGAACTTCTCCCGCACATACGTTTCCAGTCCTTGAGTTAGTTGGAGTGAAGAGCGTTGGCTTTGCTCTTCCTTTCCGCAACGGAGAAGCTGGATCGTTTCAGGATCGATCTGGGTTTTGCCAGCGAAGTTCTGGATGTAATGATACAAGGAGACAAGCGTATCGCCAGGATGGCGGACGGTCGTGACAAGAACGATCCCCCGTTCGCGCGCCCAACCGACAAAGGATTCTAGAGGTGGGAAGTGCTGGTGCGCGATCCAAGTTGAGCCTAGGCCATCAAAACGGCGGCGATCGAAATGGCGCCAAAATTCCGGCGTCGGGAACTCCACTAAAGGCAAGTCGTAGGCTCCTGCGAGCAAGCACTTCAGCCAGGTATTCCCAGTCTTCGGAGTGCTTACGATCAGAATCTTTAGGTTCTGCGGACGAGATTCTTTAATCACAAGAATAGGATGCGCCCTTGTCTTTCCATTGGACAACGATTATCAGGGATTTCTTACATTCGAAAATAAAAGCGTGCACGCCCATAAGAAGGAGCTCTAAATTTTTGCTGCCGAAGGTCCAATTTCTGGTGCACATTCCTTTTACTCGCTTTCTCCTTACGAAACAGTTTTCATAATAGGATAGGGCAAAAGCGTGAGATGACGAATTTGGTGCGAAAGGTGTGGTTTGGCCGCAATTCTTTGGGGGAAGATACGTTTGCTCAAAGCGTCGTCGGCTTCGGAGAGAACGGTGAAAGGCCGCTTTGATCGGGGATTTACGGGAGCACCAGGGTGCCACCAAGCTGGTATAAACATCCCGAGTTCGCATCTACCGCCCAGGCGGTGATTTGGTGCTCACCAGCGGGAATGGTCGATCTATTGAAGTGAACACGCCAGCCGCAGCGTAAAAGACCAGCGCGATTCAGTAGTTTCGCGGCGTCTGGTCTGTCTGCCACTTCATCGCTTACACCAAAGGCAAACTCCGCTGTGGCCTTGCTCTTCGCAGATACCACCACGCAATCGGCCACACGACACTTTCGCGGCAAAACAGCCCAGCCGCTGACAACGCAAGATCCCGCCGACGGGCTCAGGCGGTCCATGAATCCGGCCGCTGGGCCGTCAGTGTGAACCGTCGCGAGATCAGAAATACGAGAGGATTTAACCAGCTCTGGATGAAGAAATCCGATTGAATTCTCCATCTTGGCGTACCTCAACACGTCAACTGCATTGCCGCCGAGATAAGTCGCGAAGACGCGCTGGTCATTCAGCACATTGGCAAAGTGCAACGCTGCTTTGCCCCAAAGCCGCATGCGCTGAATCGATCTGATTTGTTGTGTGCCCCAACTCGCGGAGATGAAAAACATGATCGCAAATAGTGCCAGACATGCAGCTCCGATGCGGCCCACCGCATCGACAAGGCGTGAACGTCCCGTGCTCGCGGAGCGGACCATTGGCGCGCCGATTGCCAAGATTGCGATCACCGCGATCGCGAGCAACATTCCAAAACTCGTATAGCGCGAGTCTAGCGCTTGGGTCGTGCCAAAACCAATCCGGGTGATCGCCGCCAAGCATGCACTCAAAAGAGCGAATCCGCCGAGTGCGAACCAAGGTGCGAACGTTTTCCGAACCTCCGCTCGGCGGCTCACCAGCGCGTATGCGACTGCGGCCACATAGATGATCAAAAGGAGTGTCCCTAACGAGACTGGAATAATGAGGGATTCGGCGCGGCCAGGCCGCGAAAGCGGAGCGCCGAGAAATCCAGCGATGTACGAGTAATAATCCATGACGTGGCGCGAAGCGGCAATGGGGGGGTGGTGTGCGGGCTTGGTGTAGTGGAGCAAGTAAAGGCCGATCGTTGCGAGCGCAGCGATAATCCAGGCACAGAGCCACGGAAACGTTCGCCGCTGTGCAGTTTTATCGAGACCGACCAGAGCGATAGGAAAAGTTACTGCCCACAAGAGAATACCGTTGCCGAATGAGAAGCTTGCAACGAAGGCAATCACCCCGCAGAGCAGAAACTTTTTCGCGACGCTCAACTTCGAGCTGGCAATGCAGATCGCGCTTGTGAGCAGATAATTGATCAAAAACAGACAGAACTGAAATCCCCATGCCCAGTTTTCCGCCTGCACTGGCGAGAACAGCAATAGATTCATCAGTGTGACTACGCAAAGGAGCTTTGCCGGCACACTCGCAAATGTGCGGCGCAAGATCCAACAAAGGTTGAATGCGGTGCCCGCCACCAATGCAATCGAGAAAAACATTTGTGCGCGAAGGTTACCACCTGCCAAACTGGCGATGACAATTAAGAGGAGTTTCGGAAAGACCAATCGGTGTTCGTTGTGCTGCGCAAATAGGTCGCCAAGAGTGAGCGCGTGATCGTGCGCTTTCAACAGTAATGGTGCGTACGTCCATTCGTCTGCAAAGGGAATATCAACGCCATAACGCGTGACGAGATAAACGATGAACGCGGACGGTGCCAACGCACTCAAGAGTAGCAGGCCGAGACTCAGGCCGCGCACGACTCTGTGGCCAGTGGGAGCGTACTTCGCAAGCTGCTTCATCGGCCACATTAGCGATGGTTTAGCCAATTGCGCCCAAAAGTGTCGATGATTAGATTGTTTTTGAAGGCTCTTCTCTTGTAGCTGCCATCGTTGCCAGAAATGATTCGCGGCGGTCTCTGCAAGTACCCAAACAATTCAGTTAAAACGTCTTACGCAGCGCACGACCGAGGCTTGGTTGGACCCGCCCAGGAGTTGAGGTTCAATTAGCCTCGGCTGCGGTTTGAAACGAAAGAACTTTCCGGAAAGGAAATGCTTTGTATGCGGCGCCACCGCGCCACAGGTTGTGCGCAGCAGCCGACAGGTAGCAGGTTTCGACATCGCCGTTGGCCCTCTGAAAAAGTTCTGCCAACTCTTCCCTTTCTACGGGTGGTTTTCCAGCAATTTCGCGCTGGTAACGCGCAATTCGCAGGCACTGCTCGAAGTGATATGTCGCGTTGTTGCCTTGAGTCACGCAATCAACGGAATGAAAAGATTGACCCCCAGGTCGCAGATGGGCCGACACAGCTTGAAACAATGCGCCCAGCTCCGGCTCCAGAACATGCTCAAGCACGCTGATAGAATAGATCCCATCGAAAATTTCGTCCTTCAGCTGCGGCACAGTCAATTGGAACTGGCCACGCACGATCCGCACATGCGGATAGAGTTTCAAGAAGTGCTCGAACTCCGTGGGGCCGTGGCCGGAACCATCGTATGGGTCAATCACTGTGACTTCGTAGCCGAGATCCGCCAAAAGTCCTGCCACAAGCGGTTGGCCTGCGCCAATCTCCAGCAACCGACTTCCTTTTGGCAGCAGACCCAGCGCCGCTTTCACCGTCCACGGGCGTTGTAGATCCTTCAAATCATTTTGGACCGAACTAAGCGAGGGAAGGTGGTCACAACTATCGCAGTAGTCGCGGACTGTGCCGTAGCCGAAGGCGTCGACGGAGAATTTTCCAGCATATCGGTCAAGTAAGCCGGCTTTCGCCATCTCACTAAGCTCTTGCATCGGGCCAACCAGCTAAATTCGCACGTCGCAAAACATAAATGAACTCATCTTCTAAAATCCGCGTCGCGATGAGCGTATCTTCCATCTCGCAAAGAACCTTCAGCCAAGCTCGCGAAAATAGATCATTGTTTGTTCGCCTGAAGTCGAAATGCGCCGCCATATAAGAAAGCAAAGTGCCACTGAATCCTTTCCGCTCGACAACGTCGAATCGCTGCGGTAATAGCCATTTCAGCGCCGGGCTACTGTAAGCTTCTGTGGGATCGCTATCTAGCGAAGATCTCGAAGGGTGCATCGCCGGTGCAGCAGCCTTCCACAATTTCACTAATGATTTAAAGCGGCTAAATCTTCGGCCAATCGTCATAGTTTATCTTCGATCTCAGGATTGCTACGCGTCGAGTCTCTATTTTCAGTTACTCCAGCACGGCTACGACTGCGATTGCAGTGAATTCATAGATGAGATAATTGCAACCGGAAGCTTGAAATTTAAAGCATGGAGATTTTGATTTGATTACGAACGATTAATCAGGCTTTTACGTAAGGCTGGATGTGAACACCCGGATGGCTTCCAGGCTGTCGCCCCGTATCCGCATCTGGAAACCATCGAGACTTGGACCCAATGGGAGGACCTGCCTCAATATGACCACGAGAGCAATAAGCGGCACGACTCCGTCCTGGTGACGCGTCGACCTAACAAGAGGCAGAACAATAGTTGGCGCCGCTGACTACAATGGTCGCTCGAACGTCGGCTTCTTCCATAGTCAATCCAAGCCAGGCGGATCGGAGAGATCTCCTCGCCGCATTCTCCCTTGGGGAGCTGAGTCCCAGGCTCCTCTTTACCTAACGCCAACTCATAGGCATGCCTTTCCGTACTTCGACGGCATTAAACTGTGACCGTTGTCTGCTACCGGTACGCCGAGCCCATTCTACCATCTTGCTTAGGCCTTCATCGATAGAACAATCCTGGCCAGCTTTGAAGACGCGGGCGACCTTCTCATGCGAGCAGAAGGCCCGCCTAACCTCTTTACGTTCCTCCAAGTAGTCAATTTTCACCTCCACGCCCATCGCCTTACATACTTTTATAGCTACTTCGTTGACCGTGAAACTCATATCCGACCCAACATTAAAGATTTGGTTATGCGCTTCCTGCACAAAAACGGATCGGGCAATGACTTCAGACACTTGTTCAACATAACTAAAAGCCCGGGTTTGTTCTCCATCCCCAAAGATGGTCAAAGGCCTACCCTGCATGATTTGATTGATGAAAATCCCGATCACGTTTCGATACCTATCGCCCAGGTTCTGCCGCTCTCCATAGACGTTATGAGGTCGAAAAATGATGTAGTTGAGTCCAAACATCCCTTGGCAGATTCTCAGCTCTTGCTCGACGGCAAACTTGGCGATGCCATAAGAATCTTCTGGCGCTGGCAGCATATCTTCACGCATCGGAACCGGGTTGTTCCCGTAAACGGCGATCGAAGAAGTGAAGACGAAACACCCGACATCGTGATTGATCGCGGCATTGATCAAATTCACGCTTCCGATAAGATTGTTTTCGTAGTTAAACCTCTTAATAAAATGACTAAGCCCCTCCGCGGCATATGCGGCGAGATGAAAAATGTGATCGAACCGGTATTGCTCAAAAATCTTATCGATTAATTCTCCATCATTGATACTGCCGTGGATGAATTCCGCCTTTTCGTTGACATTTTCCCGAAGGCCGCCGCTAAGGTCATCCAAAACGACAACCTTGCAGTTCATGCCAATGAGGCGGTCAACTACGTGCGAACCGATAAATCCGGCCCCACCTGTGACCAAGACGGTCGACATTACTTCTCTCCTACTACCTGCACGGCATGAGAAGCGGTTGCAAACATCGGTTATGGCCCGCTTCTATGAAGCGCCATCGCCGTCTCACCCGCATGGCGTCTGACACAGACGCCCTACAAATTGGTCGTCCGCGACTTTGGCAGCACTGTTAGAAATTTTCGGCCAAGATCTCATCGATATAGAATGGTTCATATTTTGAGCTGAGCTCCACATAAAGGTGGCCATCAGCCTCGTACTCGTTTCGATGCCAGAGCCCGATTGACTCCCAAGCTTTCCTCGAAGCGATACCTTGTAAACAGTCGATATGCTGAAATCGGACTGGATTTCCTGTCAATATCCGCTCTGCATTTTTGTGATGGATGATTGTAAAGATGACGATCTCTTTCTTGATGCTATCCGCGTCAAGGCACTCGTTAACCTTGTGTAGACAGTTTGGGTAAAGCAAATTGTCGATGTTGAAGTGGAGAATATAATCCCCCTCGGCAATCTTAAGACCGTAATTCCTCAAGGAGTGCCCCCAATCGTTAAACCTCTCTTTAGTATAAACGGTCTTTACCTTGGGTAGGGCGCTGAGATCAAACTCGTCTTCGTAGCGCTGCTGCTTCCAACCGTCGTGAAGAAACACCACCTCAAAATCTCTGAAGGTTTGGGCGAGGATACTCTTGACGCCCCTGTTTGCGGACTCTCTGGGAGTATGTCTGTCGCAATCAACCACAATGAGAGAGAATTTTGGCCTTACCATTTTCGATGGGATCCTGTTTAGCGGGTTGGCAGGGTAGTGCGGGAGAGCAGCAACTCGAGCGAGAGGCGATCCGGACGGCGGGCCCAGCTCGTTGGGAAGCGCATCTAGTTTGCCGAGGCGGGGCGGAAAAGCGAGGTCCAAACCAGGCAGGATGAGGGAAAGATTTGGGCTGTAAAAAGGATCGTAGTGCAATTGATCTCCCCATTTCGCGGTCATCCATTCCAGATCCTCTTGAATGCGCGCCTTCTGGTCAAATGAGTCGACGCCGCGCGAGGCGGATCCGCGGTGGATCAGATTGGTGTAGGGCGTCCAGACGATTTGCCAGCCGCGTTCACGCAGTCGCAAACAAAAATCCACGTCGTTGAAATTTGCGGCCAGGGCTTCATCAAATCCGTGCACGGTCTCAAACACCTCCCTTCGCACGGCCATGCACGCGGCTGTCACGGCCGAGTAATTTTGAGTTAAAATAAAAGTGCGATTCAGACGTGGCGGCGGTTGGGCGGGGAAGCGATGGAACGCATGCGAAGCTATGCCACCCAGCCCAGTAATGACGCCCCCGTGCTGCAAGGTGCCGTTCGGAAACCAAAGTCGCGCGCCGACGGCACCAACCTCCTTCCGCACCGCATGGCTTACCATCTCGCGGAGCCAGCTCGCTTCAGTTGCCTCGGTATCATTATTCAGAAAAACAAGAATTTCGCCCCTTGCTTCCTTGACGCCTCGATTAATCAAACGGCTGAAGTTGAATTCTCCCCCAACGTTTACGACGCGCGTGTCAGGCTCGGCCGCCAGCTTTTCCAGATAGGCTCGGGCCTCTCTTTCGACCGAACCGTTGTCGACCACAATAAACTCGGCCGGAAAATAACTCGTGTGACGGCGGACCGACGCGACGCATTTCTCCAGCAACTCCATGTGATCACGAGTGGGGATAATGAGCGATACCAGCGGCGCTGGGTCCGGCAGATCGTAAACGACACGATGCCATTCAACGTTTTCCGGACATGGTGTCACGTGACCGGCGATTCCGCTCCGTTCTAAATGATCGGCGATAGCACGGCGTGCAGCTTCACGCGCGTATGGTTTTGCTTCCGCGTCTTGAGCGACGCTGCCCCCGATCATTCGCCAGTGATACAAGACGCGCGGGATGTGTCGGATTTGTTCCGCTCGCAACCGTTCACTGCATCGCAAGACAAGATCGTAATCCTGCGCGCCGTCAAATCCCTCGCGAAAACCGCCCACCTCTCGCAAGAGAGCGCTGCGATAAACACTGAGGTGGCAGATACAATTCTGCCCCAATAACAGCTCTGGATTCCAGTCCGACTTAAAGTACGGGCGACAGCGCGCCCTTGTCTCATCAATCTTGTCTTCATCGGAATAAATGAGGCCGGCCTCCGGATGCTGATTGAGTGTCGCCGCGACCACGGCAAGAGCGTGTTCCGGAAGCAGATCGTCCTGGTCGAGCAACGCCACCCATTCGCCCGTCGCCAGTGCGAGCGCCGAATTCGAGCAGGCGGCAATGTGACCGTTGTGTTCGCGAAAGGTGATTTTGATCCGTGTGTCGCCCGCGGCAAACTCGTTCAAAGCAGCCGGGATTTCCGGATTCGTGGACGCATCATCAGCTATACAAAGCTCCCAAGACTCGTAAATCTGCTCGCGCACAGACTTGATTGCCGCTTCGAGCAGATCGATTTGAGGATTGTAGACAGGTAGTACGATCGAAATCAGCGGATGCCTGCGCAGCACGCGCAAACGCCTTCGAATGGCAATGCGTTCCCGCTCGCGCACGGTATCGAAGCGCTCTATCCAGGCGGCGTATGACCGATCGGGCGCACGCTTCGGAAATTCACCAGCGGCCGCGCGCCCCGCAATATCGCGTATTCGCGACGCGAGATCTTCCACCCGAAAATTTGATTTCCATGTTTTGACCGCAGCCTTCCCGATTTTGTCCAATCGTTCGGGATCTTTTTTGAGGAGCGCGAGCGTCGCCACGGTGTTTGCTTCATCGCGCAAAAGAAAACCGCTCACACCGTCGAGAACGCGATCAACTAATTCGTGAGAACTTGGAAAGAACACACATTTTCCGCGGCTCATCCCTTCCGCGATTGCTAATCGGCTCCGACCCGCGATGAGAACATCGCAATCCTCGATTGCGCGAACGAATTCCTCGTAGCTGCTGAATCGCTGCTCTTCACTCTCCAGTACACGCAATTCGCCTACTTGCCTTATTCGCGATCTTGCCGCCGGCACGCCGATACCAGCCACGGCAAGACTCGTTCGTGTAATTTCTCCGAACATGATCGCGTCGGCTGCGGTGGCTGCGACGATTACGTCAGCGGCATCGAGCGCGGCACGCAACGGCACGAGCGGCCGCGTCCCGCTTCCCGGCAAACCGATCGCCCAATAAAGAGTCGCCGTTCCGCACTCGCAGGCGAGTTCGATTAACGCGCTGGAAGTTTCACCGACAAAAATCGTCGTCCGCGCCTGGTTGAACATCGCACACAGTTCTTCCCGGGACTCTGATGGCGCGATTTGGAAAAAATCTTTGCCGTTTTCGCTCCTTTGAAGAAAATCGAGCACGTAACGAAATTGCGCCGCCGCTGTTTCCGACAAATTCTCCGCCGCGACGAAAGCGACCCTGCAACCTGCGCTTTCACTCATTTCTTTTTCACGAGAACGCCGTCTGTATTTCGCGCGTTGCGACCAAAGCGAAAATGAGTTTCCGCAAAGTCCACAGCTCGGCCAAATCGTAATCCCGACATAACGTTCCTCGATTGGCTTCTGCTTTTTTTAGCGCGTCCGCTTCAGGCGTGGGGGTAACAACATTCGTCGCAGATTGCGTTTCGTTCGCGCGAACTCGCGCACAACGCGTTCCGGCACAGATCGCTTTGGTTTCGGTTCCTTGCGAATGTCGAAACAGCGACCTTTTTTGCGGCAAACGGCCTTCGCGGTGTTGATCAGACTTTTCAGGTCAGCGATTTTCTTATTTGCTCTGTCTAGTTGTGCCTGGCTTTGTTCGAGTGCGGCGGCGAAGCCTTGCAACTGCTTAAGTTGACTGTCCATTACCAACTGCGCTTTGGCGCGGTCTTCGCGTAAGGCTGCAAGCTGCGCCTCGACTTTGGCGCGGTCTTCGCGTACGGCTGCAAGCTGCGCCTCCAAATAGGCGATCACACGTCGCTGATGATCCATCATGTCTTGGGCCTTGCTCCGATCTTCGAAAACCCCGTCAAACCAGATTTGCCGCGCTTCCAACACGCAAGCGCGATGCTCGGTGCGTTTCGTCTGCGCACGTGCATGCATCAAGTCGGCGATAACTTCGTAACTTGCAGTCAAAGCTGTTGTCTTCAGGAAAATCGCTTCGCGTAGCGGTGACGACTTCATCGCGACGGGATTCGTCGCGATTCCCAATCCAATTCCATCATGAAATTCCGCCGCAGCTTTTTCCTTTGCGAAAGTTGACCATGCACTTCTCGGTGGATGGGTTCGCTCCAGATCCAGCCCATGCAGCATCACCAGCGCGTCCGAGGATAATTTCGGACTCCACAGCTCCAGCTCACGTCGAATGGTTTCTGCCGAATCAACATCATCCATCAAAAGCACGTTTACCGATCCATCTGAGAATTCCGTTGTCGAAACGCCATCGATCAGTTGCGAGATGGCCGGGAAAAATTCCGCTGTCGCTTTTTGTGCTCTCTCCCAGCCACTGTCTTCCGCTACATTCTCATCGACCACTGCGCGCCGGATGGCAATGCAGCGCGACGAAATATTTTGCTGCGCCGCAGTCTGACAAAAAGCCAGGTGCGCCTGGGCATCACCCAAGCCAAGTATAACAATTAGCGCCGGCTTCTCCTGCGCGACGATGTCATAAAAAAGTGGCAGATAAAATCGTGTCGGGCCACCGGTGAAAAATTTCGGCTCAAAATTCCGCGCAGTGTAGAATCGCGAGTCCATCGCCGTCAGAGTGTAAAGAGAAAGCGAAGCGCGCCAAGTTCCAAAACATGCGCTCGGTAATGTAGGGCCAGGGCCGACGCCCGCGCGACGCCAAATGTGCATGCCCGCCTCGTTTGCAACGGTGGGAAAAAAAACGGCGCGCCGTGTAGCGCGCCGTTTCGCAGCAAACAAACACCAACCGGGGTTACTTCAACTTCGAATCAATCTTTTTCGCCATGTCCAAATGCTTTCGCACGACGTCGGAGGTTTTACTGGCGAAGCTCTTCACGTCCGGATCGGTCCCATTTTTTGCCTCCTTTTCGAACGCTGCCAGATCCTTTTCATGATCCTTCACCATCTGGCCCATGTAATCCTTGTCTGACTTCCACTTGCCCGCTTCTTTCCCCGCGGGCAATGCGACGTTTTCTTCCTTCGCCAGCGCCTTCAATTCGTCATTGGCCTTGCCATGATCTTTCACCATTCGCGCACCGAAGTTCTTCACTTCGCTATCGGTCGCATTTTGTTCTGCAACACGACCCATCGCCACTTCCATCATCCCGCCTTTAGCCGCGTCTATCATGAAAGCTTTGTCAGCTGAGCTTAAGTTGCGGCCTGCAGTATTGGACTTGGATTTAGCCGTTCCCTGTGCTGGCGAGTTTTGACCACTGTAATCGGGAGTCGGATATGGCTTTGAATATTGGGCAAAGGCTGTCCCGCTTAACCCAATAAACGCAATGGCAATAATGCCAAACCTGACGAGACTGTTTATGGAAAATTTGTATTTCATAGTTTTTTATAGATTAAGGTCGGCCCAAACGCCGGCACATTTGTTTCGCAGCGCCCGACTAAGATGGCCGTAAGGATCTCCGCTCGGCGTTCTTAGTTCCTCACATAAGAGCTTTCCACTCGCGTCGCAACATCTTTGTAGCCGTAGTCCGCCTCGTAGATCTGCTTCATACAACCAAGCGACTTCTCGCGTTCGCCCATCTGTTCGTAAACCAAGCCAAGGTTGTAAACGATCTCCTTCTTTGTCGCGTCCATGGTCCCGATCTCGCGCGCCGCTTCTTCCAATTGCTTGGCCGCCAGATCGAACATACTCAGCTCACGATAACAACGTCCGAGCGCATTCATCGCCCGCAAACGCGCATTCGGATTCTGCCGCGCCCGCTGCAACTCCGGTAACGCCTCACGAAATTGCCCCGCATTCATCAAATTTTCCCCTAGTTCAAAGCGAAACTGCAAATCCGTCGGATTGCGCTCCACCCGTTTCCGGGCCTCGTCGATCAACATTTCCGCGCGCCGCTTCTTTGCCGCCGCCAGCGCCGCCTGCTTTTCTGCCAACGCCATGCTGTCGCCGGCATTGTTCGCCACTACTTCTTCTAACGCCGCAATCTCGCGCTCTGTTTGCTTCACACCCAGATCGGAAATTTTTCGGACCAATCCCGGATCACTCCCGTGCGTCAGGTCGGACGCATATCGGTACCAGGCAATTGCCGCTTCCAGATCATCCTTTTGCTCGCTCAAAGATCCTAGTCGTCGCGCCACATCGACATTTTGCGGCTCGGCCTCGTGTATGGCATAGCTCTCAGCGATTTGCCGGCTTAACGATTCGCCCGTCAACTGCATCCGGCTCTGCTGTTCCAGCGACACCGCCGCTTCCTTGTCTTTGATCAAGTCGCGATAACTTTCGGCCGAACCCCAGCCACCGCTCTTCATCGAGCCGCGCGCGGAAGCATCCTTCCCCAGCCGTATCGCCGCCGCGTCCGCCGGATCGATCGCGCCGATTCGATTGTAAATTTCTACCTCCCGTTCGCTATCACCCAGGTCGTGGTAGAGCCGCGCCAGTTCGTGCATCACCTTCGTGTCGCGGGGGTTTTCTTCCAGGAAGGTTTGCAGCGCAAAAACCGCTGTCTCCAACCAGCCGGCTGCCACGGCCGCTTCTTTCAATGCCAAATTCGCCTGCTTATTATAAGGTTCGTCTTCAAGTATTTTTTCAATCAATTCGACGGCGCGTTTCGGGTCCTTCTTAATTTCGCGTTGCGCTTTCAGTACCGAAACCGAGGCGGTCGAGACGTTGAAAAACTTCTTCTTCGCCGCCTTGAATCGCGTCACCTCCGTTCGGCGCAATAGTTGTCGCCCGGTAAGAAACTGCGGTTCCTGTTTGAGGATCCCCTGCAAAAGCGAGATGGCGTAACCGAAATTCCGCAGCTCAATTGCCGCCACGGCTTTCAACCAATGCGCGCGCTGATCGTCGCTCAGTTCTTTCTCGGTCTTCACCGCCATATCGGGTCGCCGTGACTATAATTTCAGCACTCCTTCGCCGTCACGACAAATGCTAGCGCCTGCCACCGATGCGCGAGCCGGGAAGCCCACTCTCCGTTTCATCCTGCCGCCCGCCCCGCACAATCCGCAATCGCCAGTCCGCAATCCGCAATTTCTCGCCTGAATCGAGTTAACATCCGAGTGCCGCAGGTGCGACACATGGATGTTAAGCCGACGTAACTGGTCCCGGTGATTATTTCCCTCCCAGCGAATCCATTTGCCGTGCCTGCCCAGATAATTAGCCGGCAGAATCCGCGCCGGCAGCAGCTGGTCTATGGTTATGGCATCGAGCCATGCTGCGTGTTCTTGCGACATCCAACGGAAGAATCTTTTCGCTGCTGCTTCACCCTTCGGACTTCGCATCGGCCCTGTGCCCAGAATTTTCAGATACCGCGAATAACGCGCGTTGATCCGATCAAATCCCAGGTGCCGGTAACGATTTCCTCGTCCGACTCGTCCGCGCAAGGACGCGCTTCCAAGGGCGTTGGAAATTTAGGGGCCTTCGTCCTGCGCTTCGCGCAGCGCGTCCCGCCAATCGCTGCAAAGGTCTGCGTAGGCCCCGCTGACAAGGTGCTTGAGCTCGGGGAAATGGGTGTCGTCGACAACCTGAAACGGTTTAGGCCCGTGGAAATGGATGATCCTGGCTTCCGGGTTGGCACCCCAGTACGGTTTCCAGTTCAGCTCAGGGGAAAGCTTATTCCACCGATGGCCAGCGTCACTGGAGAAGAAGGCCCGATAAGCTCCCTGGTCCCACGCCTTCCCTTGCAGCTGTGAGAAATGCTCTAGAACGTAGCTTTTGAGATCGTCATCGACCTGTGCCAGTGCGGGTAGGTTCATCAGCATAACCCCGGTATTCATTCGCCGATAGTCCTCTCGATCAAACTCGGGAGCTACAGCGAAGTAGTCACATGGATTGGACGCTAGATCACTGGCCACCTCTCCCCGGAACAACACATCGCAGTCAGTGTACAGGACTCGTTCGTCCAAGCGCAGCTCCTTCCTCATCCGGGGCAGTTCCATTCTCAGAAAAACGCCATGGAGAGCGCGGCGCAAATATTGATTCTGAATCTCCTCATAGTACAAAGTGAAGCGCGCGATTTGTTCTCCAAAGGCGCTGCGGCATGGGATTATCGCAACCCCGCGATTGTGCAACCACTCGGTGAGTTGATTTTCTTGCCCGTCATAAAGGAGGTGCGGCTGCAGTGACGTGTGACGCTGAGCGGTATGAACGGCGACCTTGATCATGTCCGCGTATCCGGAAAAAGAAGGCGATCCTTCTGCGAGCGCGAAAAACCATTGCACCGGCCAGATAGAACCGATTGCGAAGGCCGAGGCAAGCTCCGGTTAGTCCTTCGGCACATACGACATCAGAAGTCATTCAGATGATCGTGCTTCGAAATGGTTGGCGATTCCCTTTCTTTTTGGCCGCCTCCGGCGTTGCTCCAGCCACCGCTTGCTTAACAAGAAGAGAGCTTTCAAGTTCCGCGTGCCATGAGCGTGCCTGAAGACCGGCTAAGATCCCTCGCCTTTTCCTCCTCGTCCGAACCGCGTTTCTGGTGGCACCGGCTTCCAGGAAGCGATTACGTGCCGCCCATCTATAACGATCTCACCGAGGAAGAATGGCAAATCATCCGCGACTGGTTCGCCGAGACCAGCCGGGGTCGGGATCTAACCGGCGAATGCACCGTCCCGATCATGTCTCTGTTACAGGGCTTCGTCCTCGGCAGCGGCATGCGCCGCATCGTCCAGCTGGGGACACATTCCGGATACTCAACCTTGTTGCTGGGATTTTTTCTGCGACGGATGCGGGCGGCGCACGGTCTCTGCACCTTCGAAATCGGAGCGACGCTTTGCCGCTTCACCCGCGAGTGGATCGAGAGAGCGGGGCTGGCGGCGTTTGTCCAGGTAGAGCATCGCAGCTCGCTGGATCCACTCTCACTCGCACGGGCGCGCGAATATCTCGGTGGCGCGCCGGGTTTGATCTTTCTCGATAGCTCGCATGAGTATGGCAGCACCCTGGCCGAGCTCGAGGCGTGGTATCCCGAACTCGCGCCCGGCGGTTTGCTCGTCTTGCACGATTCGAGCGAGTTCGCCGAGAGCTTTGACGTGACCGGAAAAGGCGGGGTCGCGCGAGCGCTGCGAGAATGGCGCCAGACGCATCCCAGGATTGAAACCTTCTCCCTGAACCATAACGTCCGGGCGATGGAAACACCGCACATGGTCTACCAGGATTTCTGCGGCGTTGGCCTGATTCAGAAGCCAGCCTAACGAGAAGAGCGATGCGCTTTTTCCTGGCCAGCGGTTGTCCGATCGCGACCACCACGCGCTATCGCTGCCTGCACTTGGGCGAACAGTTGCAGGCGCTCGGACACGAGGCGGAAGTCGCGGAATGGTTTGACGACGCGAGCATCGATCAGCCTTCCGCTCTCCGGGGCGACGTCATTTTTCTTTACCGGCTCCCAATGTGCCCGCCGCTCGCGGATCTGATCGAGCGAGCGAGCGTCGCGGGCAAGCCGATCGTTTTCGACACGGACGATTTGGTTTTCGAGCCGGACCTGATTGATCAACATCGTGCGGTTCGGGAACTCAGCCCGAGCGACCAGATCGAGCATGCCGAAGGGGTGCGGCGGTACCTGGAGACACTCGAAGCTTGTGCCACCGTCGTCACTGCCACGCCGTTCCTCGTGGAGTTCGCACGCCGCCGCGGCAAGCCGGCCTATGTCCATCGCAATAGTCTTGGCCATGAGATGTTCGAGCATGCGAACCTTCTTTATCGTCAGCGCCGTCGACGGACGAAGCGCGAGGAAGTGGTGCTTGGTTACGGCAGTGGAACGGCGACACACGATGTCGATTTCGAGGAAGCGACCGCGGCGCTGCTCGAGGTGCTTGATCGGTTTCACCATGTGCAGTTGTGGATCGCAGGGTTGCTAAAAATTTCGGCGCGGTTCGATCGCTTTGGCACGCGCGTGCGGCGCTTCCCACTGACGGATTGGCGTGGCTGGTTCGACCTGGCAAGTCAGATGGACATCGCGCTCGCCCCCCTCGAGCGGGATAATCTTTTCTGCCGAGCCAAAAGTGAGATCAAGTTTGTCGAAGCGGGAATCCTGGGAATACCTCTGATCGCTTCGGAGATCGATCCGTTTCGCGATGCAATCACAGATGGTGAAGATGGACTTCTAGCGGCTAACGAGGCTGATTGGACGCGGGCGCTGACCTCTCTGATCGAGCAACCCGCGCGACGCCGGCAAATCGGGGAACGCGCACGTGCGGTAATCCTGCAGCGCCATAGCCCGGCAGCGCGTACTCGCGATCTCGCCTTTCTCTTGCCACAACTTGCACCCGCCGTTCCCGCATACCGCGAGCGCTCCGAAACCGGCTTCGCGATGCTCGCGACAAAGACAATCGGATTTTTCAGGCGCGCGCGTTCGGCAAAACGTCTGCGGATCAACTGGCTGGTCCCGGAGCCATTTCCCGGCGCCGGCGGCGATCTGGGAATTTTCCGCGTGATCCGGTACCTGGCCGAGTTTGGTCACGACTGTCAGGTTTACGTGGTGCCGTATCAATTGATGACAGGCTTCAGCAAAGAGCAAATCCGCGCACATGTGCGGGAGCACTTCGGCGAGACACGTGCTCGATATCACCGCTGGAGCGGTCAGATTGGAAATGCTGACTGCTCGTTCGCGACCTTCTGGCCGACGGTTGAAAACCTGATCGGTCTGCTGAAGGGCGGACGGCGCTATTATTTGGTGCAAGACTTTGAACCTTCCTTCTATCCTGGACATGTGCTCCACACACGTCGGGCCGAGAACACTTACCGCGCCGGCCTGCATTGCATCACACTCGGGCCGTGGCTCGCGAAGTTGTTAAGGGAACGCTACGGCGCCAAAGCGGATCATTTCGATTTCGCGGTTGACTCGCAGGTCTACCGACCGCGGCCGATGAAACGCGATTCCACCCGACGCGTCTGTTTCTATGCACGTCCGACAACACCGCGGCGCGGGTACGAACTCGGGCTCGAAGCGCTCCGGCTGTTGAAGACGCGGATGCCAGATGTGGAAATCATTTTCTACGGAACCGTCGACCTGCAGCCGCGGCCCTCGTTTCCATTTGTCGATCAAGGTTTGCTTAAACCGGAAGAGTTGGCTGCACTCTTTTCGAGCTGTGAGGTGGGCCTGGTCTTGTCGCTCAGCAATCCTTCTTTCGTGCCAATGGAGATGATGGCTTGTCGCTGCGCCGTGGTGGAGATTGCGAGCGAGCGAATGGATGGTGTGCTGACACACCAAAGAGATGCATGGCTGGTGGAGCCGAGCGCGACCGCGATCGCCGAAGCGATGGTGCGTTTGTTGGAGCAGACGAAACTCCGCGAACGATTGATCGAAACCGCTTATGCGCGTGTGCGCCGAATGGATTGGCGGCACGCTGCGCGGCAGATCGAAAAGATTCTTCTCCGCCACGCATGAGCCTGGACCTTCCATCGCGGCGTTTTCAACCGCATATCTACGGCCTCGGCGCCTGGACCGATAATCTTTATTTCGGCTATGATCTCGTGGCCACACTCAAGCCGCTGCTGTTAGTAGAACTCGGCACCGATCGAGGGGAAAGTTATTTCGCATTCTGCCAGTCCGTGGCAGAAAACAAAACCGGCACGCGCTGTTTCGCGGTCGATACCTGGTTAGGCGACGAGCAAGCCGGCGTCTACGACGAAACAACTTGGAGCGAAGTTTCCGAACACAACCGCGCGCACTACGAAAATTTTTCAACACTCGTCCGGAGCACCTTCGATGAAGCACTCTCGCGTTTCACTTCGGAGAGCATCGATCTGCTGCATCTCGACGGCTTACACACCGAAGCGGCTGTGCGTCACGACGTGGCTGCCTGGCTGCCGAAAATCGCGCCGGGCGGAATTGCACTCATGCACGACGTAAACGTGCGGACGCGCGACTTCGGCGTCTGGAAAGTGTGGGAGGAACTGAAGACGCGTGGTCGCTCCTATACATTCATGCAAGGCACCGGCCTCGGCGTCTGGCAAAAGCCGCCGTCGACTAAATTGGCGCCGCCGACCGAAGACTTGTTAGGCCAAAACGAATCGACGATTGCGCAACTGGCCAGGTATCATTCCGACCGAACTGCCGAGCTGCAGGCAAGAATCGCGCAGCAATGGCGCGACGGTTCGATTCGCAAAACCGCCGTCGGAACGCAAACCACCATTCAGGTTTTCCACACGCGCGATGGAATGCATCGCGAAGAAGATTCGGTTTTCGCACGAATCGGCCACGGAAATTGGAATGATGTTTCGCTGCTACTTCCCGCCGGCGCGGACGCTGCGCCGCTGCGGATCGATTTCTACAGCGCATTCACAATCATCGACGTGAGTTCAATCCGCATCACCGGCCGCACAACGCAGAAGTTCATTGCGGAACTACCTAACGAATTCGATCAAATCAAGATCGCCGGGGACGCTGAGCGACTTCCACATCCGAAGTATCTGCAACTCAAGATCACCGGTCCCGATCCGCAGCTTTATCTCCCGGCGTTGTCACTCTTGCCTAACGAGTGGCCAATTCAGGTGGCGCTACACCTGCGCGTCTCGACTGCGGCATTGCTTGGGCAGCACAGGGTGCCAGGAATTGGCAATGCGCCTAACCAGTAGTCGGCAAAGTTCGACACGAACTCTCCACGCGCTGCGCGACGTTGCGGTAGCCGTAGCCGACCTGCTAGATCTCCTTCTTTGTCGGATCCATGCTCACGATCTCGTGCGCTGCTTCCTCCAATTGCTTCGCCGCCAGGTCCAGCATTTCTAGCTCGCGATAACAACGCCCCGAGGGCGTTCATTGCCTTCAAGCGCGCATTCGGATTTTGCCGCGCCCACTGCAATTCCGGCAATGCTTCGCGAAATTGCGCTGCGTTCATCAAATGTTCTCCCAGTTCAAAACGAAATTGCAGGTCGATAGGATTGCGCTCCACCCGTTTGCGCGCGTCTTCGATCCGCAGCTCTATCTCCCCTCTCTCGAGATCGGCGCGGAGGAATCATCCGCTCACGGTGGAAGTGCGACTACGGGTTCATCCGCAGACTTGAAACGCTCAGCGGCTCAAACCGATTCCTTCGTGGCGAAGGCCGCGATGGTCACGGCCGGTCCGTCACGGTGATCCCGCTCATTGTTCAGGATATGGAGCACGGGAAACTTCGCGTCATTCAGCATCTGCACGAGTGAGCCAAGAGTCGGCCAAAACGAGTGCGGCAACAGGCCGCTCAAAGGCTCGTCAATTCCGCCTTCTTTCTGCATCTTCCCCTTGTACCCTTCTATCGTTATGTTGGCCTCCTCTTCCTTGCAGTAGTGGGTCCAGAGAAAGGCATGCGGACTAACCTCTTTGAATTGGCGCAATAATTTCCAAGGCGCGGACAAGTGATAGAGGAGGCCACAGCAGAATATTGCCTCGAACCTTCCAAATTGTCGCAAAGCGGCCGTCTCCAAGTCCGCGTGCACGAAACGAGCCTTGCTGGCATTCAGCAGCCGCGCCACCGTCTCTGCCCGCGCTAAGTTTGTCTTCCGCCCTTCGAGCGCGACTACGCTGCTCACACCTGGTCGACGCGCTAGTCCGATAGTATGGCCGCCCTCGAGCGAGCCCAGCTCCAGAATCGTCGCGGCGTCTGGGAAGACGCTGCGAAACGCATCCAGGCGCCCGTCGTTGACGGCATCGAACGAGCCTCCGTAGACGGCGCCATCGATGAGGAAACGGGTGATCCACCTCCCGTGTTCCGCAAATGCTTGTGCGACAGCCGGGTCGCTCATCAGGTGATCATCGTGGCGGGTTCGAATTTTGTCGAGCCGGCGCAGTCACACGCAGACAACGCTCATCCCGCAGTCTGCGTTCCGTTCTTTCTCAGATCTAACCGCCATGGCGTGTGATTATCACTATAATTTCAGCGTCTCCGCCTCGTCACACAAATGCTTCCGCACTGGCCGTCACCCGCACTCGCCATACTCATGCTGTAGCTTACAGGCGTCGTCCGCACTGAAGGTTTTGGACATTGGATGTTAGGCGTTGGACGCCTGCCATCGGACGGCCCCGAAAGCTTTCGGGGTTGGACGTTGAGTGTTTCAAGAATAGCTTACCGAGTTGACCGCGAACGATTTTCTCCGCCCTCGTAACGGCTGCCCGCCCGTCGAGTTGGCTGGAGATGGGCGATTCATATTGCGCCGCAACGATTTCGTTCCGGCGTACGTCCGCGCTTTCGAGAGCGGTATTCTTCAGCAGCGTGCCGCCGAAGCCATCGAGGCGCTGCGCTCCTGTCGTGTTTGCCCCCGCGATTGCGAGATCGACCGTTTCAACAATAAGATCGGAGTCTGCAAGAGCGGACGACTGGCACGTGTCGCCAGCGCGTTCCCGCATTTTGGCGAAGAAGATTGTCTCCGCGGTTGGAACGGTTCCGGCACGATCTTCTTTGGCTGGTGCAATCTTCGCTGCGTGTTCTGTCAGAATTTCGAGACCAGCCAGTTCGGCGAAGGCGCGGAAGTCGACGCCTCAAAACTCGCCGGCATTATGCTCGATCTTCAGGAGATCGGTTGCCACAACATCAATTTCGTCACGCCCGAGCACGTCGTCCCGCAAATCCTCGAAGCGCTCGTAATCGCCGTCGAACGCGGTCTACGTTTGCCGCTCGTTTACAATACCTCGGCCTACGACAGCCTCGAAAGCATTCGCTGGATGGACGGCGTCGTCGACATCTACATGCCCGATTTCAAACTCTGGGACGCGGAGCGTTGCCGAAAATATCTCGTCGCCAGTAACTACGCCGAAGCCGCGCGCACTGTCATTGCGGCGATGTACGCACAGGTTGGCGAACTTAAAGTAGACGTGAACGGCCTCGCTTTGCGCGGTGTGCTGGTCCGGCATCTCGTCATGCCCGGTTTGCTCGACGACACGCGCGAAATCATGCGCTGGATCGCCGAGAATCTTTCACCCGACACCTACGTCAATGTCATGGACCAATATTATCCCGCCCACAAAGCCGAAACCGAACCGCGCTTCGTCGAAATCAACCGCCGTACTTCCGATCACGAATTTTGCAGCGCACTCGAGTTGGCGCGTGACGCCGGGCTTTGGCGCTTTGACACTCGCTGGAGAAACGTGATTCCGCACGGCTACCCTGTTTGGCTACGTCGAACGCGCGAGCGCAAAGCCAGCATCAGGTAGGGGCAGTTCACCGAACCGCTCGCACCCTTCTCATAGCAAATCGAGCTGCGGCTTCTGCGCTTGCGGAAGGACTTGCGTCGATTTTTTTCTCTTTGCTTTGGTGTGAACGACCGCGCCGTTTGGATTTTCCAAATGTGCAAGAATGTCTTTCGCGCGATCCAGGATCTCTCGCGGCAAACCGGCCAATCGCGCCACTTGAATGCCATAGCTCTTGTCCGCGCCGCCCGGCACGATTTTGCGCAGGAAAATGATCTGTTCGTTCCATTCCCGCACCGCGATGTTGAAGTTCACCACTCCTTTGCGCTCGATCGCCAGCTTGGTCAGCTCGTGATAATGCGTCGCGAAGAGTGTGCGCGCCTTGATCTTGTCGTGCAAAAATTCCGCCACACTCCATGCGATCGACAGACCATCAAAGGTCGAGGTTCCGCGTCCAATCTCATCGAGAATGATCAGACTGCGCTCGGTCGCATTGTTTACGATGTTCGCCGTCTCGTTCATCTCGACCATGAACGTCGATTGACCGCGTGAAAGATCATCGCTCGCGCCTACCCGCGTGAAAATGCGGTCGACCAAACCGATTTCCGCGCTACGCGCCGGCACGAAACTGCCGATCTGCGCCATCAGAACAATGAGTGCCACCTGCCGGATATAGGTCGATTTCCCGGCCATATTCGGGCCGGTGATAATGGCGAGACGAAGTCTCTCGCCGTCGATTTCGGTATCGTTAGGAACAAACTTCTCCTCGACGAGATTTTGATCGAGCACTGGGTGCCGACCGTCACAAATCGTCAGTCGAAGTGAGTCGTCCAGCTGCGGCCGGCAGTAGTGAAACAAACGCGCTGTCTCCGCCAGCGAAGAAATTGCATCCACCACCGCGATCGCCCCCGCTGTTTTTTGCAGCGGTCCAAGTTCCGTTAGTGTTTCATCACGCAATTTTTGGAAAAGCGAATACTCCAGGTTTCGTGCTCGCTCGTCCGCGCCCAGAATCTTCGCCTCCATTTCCTTTAGTTCGGGGGTAATGAAGCGCTCCCCGCCGACGGTCGTTTGCTTGCGAGTGTAATGTGCTGGCACACTGCTCAGATTCGATTTCGTGATCTCAATGAAATATCCGAAGACGGAATTGAACCGGACCTTCAGCGATTTGATTCCAGTCGAGGCGATCTCACGCTCCTGGAGCGTGTTGATCCAGTTCTTGCCCTCGCGTGAAGCGTTGCGGAGTTCGTCGAGGTGCGGATCAAAACCGTCGCGGAAAATTCCGCCCTCTTTCAACGCCAGCGGTGCATCATCGGCCAGCGCTGCCTGCAGCTTTGCTGCCAGCGCCGGCATTTCATGGATTTCGTCCTGCAAAGATTCAACCAGTGACTTCGATACCTGCTCCTGTAGAGGCGGGCGTGTCGCCCGCAAACGTGTCTCCTCTAGCGGGCGGGTCACCCGCAATTCCGTCTCATGCGCGGCCGGCACGGCCGCCTCTACACCTTTGCCGAAATTGACCCGGTCGATCAGCTTTTGCAGCTCGGCTTTCAGTTGTGGAATGTGTTGCAGGGAATTTTTCAACGCCACCAGATCGCGCGCGTTTCCCGAAGCCTGCGAAAGCCGCCCGGCCGCGCGTTCGATATCGCGAATCGATTTCAGCGCGTGGCGCAACGATCCGAGCAAGTCCGATTCGTGCAGCAGATCGGCAATCATCTGCTGCCGGCGATTTAGCTCAGTCAAATCGCGCAACGGCTGCAAGATCCAACTGCGCAATTTCCGTCCGCCCATCGGGGTAACGGTGCGGTCGAGTACGGCCAGCAGACTGGTGTCGCGAGCGCCGCTGGATTCGACCAGATCAAGATTCGTCTGCGTTGCCGCATCAAGCACAACGTGATCGTCCGCGGATTCACAACGCAAGGTCGCCAGGTGATCAATTTTTCGCCGCAAATGGTGCTTGAGATAATGAACCATCGCGCCCGCCGCACCGATCGCCGCCGGCATCGCCGCGCATCCAAAACCATCAAGCGATTTCGTTTTGAAATGCTCGCATAAGGTGAACGTCGCTTGTTCAGGAAGGAACGCGTAGCTGTCGTGCACGAGCGCGTGCTCAACCGACGCGAAACGATCCCGTTGTTCTTCGCTCACCAAAATCTCCGACGGTCCGACCCGCGCCAGTTCATCAGCGAGCGCCGCTGCGGTGCTTAATTGCATCAGGCGGAACTCACCCGTCGTTAAATCGGCATAAGCGAATCCGAAAACAGTCCGAGCCGGACTGTCATTTTCGTGCTCGTAGATCGCCGCGAGATAATTCGCGCGTTTCGCTTCCAGCAAACCCAATTCACTTACCGTTCCGGCACTAATGATTTGAGTGATATCACGCGTCACGATCCGCCCGGGTTGCGGCTCGCTCGTTTGATCGCAAATCGCGACCCGCTTCCCTGCCTTAATCAGTTTCGCGATATAATTTTGCGCCGCATGATATGGCACTCCGCACATCGGCACGCCGTTGCGTTTCGTCAGCGCGACATTCAGCAAGCCAGCCGCTTCCTTCGCGTCCTCAAAAAACAGCTCGTAAAAATCGCCAAGGCGGAAAAGCAGCAACACATCCGCCGGCACACTCCCGCGCAGCCGCTGGTACTGCTGCATCATCGGAGTAATCGCATCCGCCATGTCGGCTATTATCACCACAGAGGGCACAGAGGACACGGAGAATTCTGAAAAGTTTTTCCCCGCTGCGTCGTCCCTCTGCGTTCATAAGCGAGATCTTTTTACGCGCCGAGGGTGTCCGTGCTGTAGAGCCGGACGAGACTCTGCGCACTCGCCCGTTTTCGCTCGGATCTCTGTGAGCTCTGCGTCCTCGGTGGTGAGTCTCAGTCCCGCAGCGTATTCATTCCCTGCCGGATGATGCGATCGATTAACTGGGGATATGGCAGGCCCGCCTTGCCCGCGGCCTGTGCGAAATCTTCGTCCTCCGCCAGGATCGGATTTGGATTCGCTTCGATAAAGTAGATATCGTTTTTCGGCGTTAACCGCAGATCGATGCGCGCGTAGCCGTCGATTGTGAGCAAGCGGTAAATGCGCCTGCAGGTTCCTTCGATCCGCTTGATCAGCGCCGGCTCGAGTTCCTCGGCGAATTTGTTCTGCAAACCCCAGCGTTTGCGATATTCCTCGTCCCATTTCGCACGATAAGTCGCAATCTTCGGCTCGTCTGGTGGCACTTCCCGGAAGACCAGCTCGCGGATTGGAAAAACTTTCAGCCGTGAATTGCCCATTAATCCAACATACAGTTCGCGACCCTCGATGTATTCCTCCGCGATCACGTCGGCGTCGTGGCTCTCATGAATAAATTCCGCCCGTTCCTTGAATTGCTCGTCTGTTTCAACAAACGACGCCTGCGAAATACCGTAGGAAGCTTCCTCCTTTACCGGTTTCACCAAAATCGGGAACTTGAGCTGTTTGGGCCGAGTAATGCGCTGGCCCCGGGGAATGACCACGAAATTCGGCACGTGGATCCGATGATAATGGAGAATTTTCTTCGAGATGCCCTTGTGCTTGCAAAGAACTAGGCCGGTTGCGCTGCAACCGGTAAAGGGCACGCCCTGCATCTCCAGGAAAGAAACGATGTTCTGGTCGAACCCGCGGTTGTTCTTGAACTGATCCGCGAGATTAAAAATTACGTCCGGCTGGAAGGTTCCCAGCTTCTGCCGGAACAGATCGAGATCATCGAAAATGGCGAGATGTTCTTCGGTGTGACCGAGGGTGCACAGGGCATTCAGGACGTTGGCCTCGGTTTTCCAATCCTCCGTCTTCATTTCCTTGCTCAGGTCCTGGTCGATCGTGGTCGGGCGGACGGCGTCAAAAAGAGCAAGGACCTTGAGTTTCTTTTTCACACTATTTCGTCCGTTTAAACTTACCGGTGAAAAGATAATTCATTACCAGCGTAGTGATATAAGCGGAAATGCGAAAATCCTGCTGCGGATCGTCGTTATGAACACGGAGCCCGAGATGATCGCAACGTTCGATCAACCGGGTAAGAAGCTCATTCACCCGGTACTTCTTCTCGTTAGTCCACTGGCAGACTGCATTGAGCAGACGGCGACGCCGCACCCGCAGATACGAACTCGCTTGTATCCCGACCGGCGCGGCAAAAAGTTGCCGAAGATCGGCGTCGTAAAACCCGGGATAAATGTCTTCGTAAAACTTTCGTTTACGCGCGTAATAGGTCTTGAGCTTGAGGTTGAGACAATTGTACTCCGCCACACGATATGGCGGCGCGTGCAGCGGCGGCTGCCCCATTAGCGGCCGCATCAACTCATCGACGTACTCGAGTTTCTGTAGCGCTTTCCAGCCAGCGTAACGTTTCCGCCAATCGAGTCCAGGTGTGAGCCAGACTGCGAACGTCTCCGCGAAATCTTCGTCCGGATGACTCTGCGCGTACCAATCATCCAGATGCACGACGTAACTACGGCTGAATGGTCGCGGCCGATAAGTATCGGGCGTCTCTTCGTCGGACGTTTGCCCGAAAATCTGGGCCCACCTTTTGTTGTGCGGAAGATGATAGGCGTAGTTGTAAGCGTGCGCTGCCTCGTGCCGGATTAATTTCATGAAGTATTCGGGCGTTTCGCCCTCGACCTCGAGCATCATTTTCCGTTCCAACGCACGCAGGCGATCGTGCACGAGAAAAAAAGGCACAAAGATCGCCGGGATCCCAACCGGCACAAACCATTCATCTCCGATATGACACGGCGGATGAAAGACGAGGCCTTTGGCCGAAAGCTCGTCGTAAAATTGTTTGATTAAAGGCTCGAGCGCGGTCCCCTCAATTCGCAGCCCGAGCTTGGCGATGCGACATTCCAGAAGCTGCTCGTCGGTTAGCGATGCCCAATCGGCAACGTCCATCTAGCGCACGGTATCACCGCGAACAATCCTGTCACGCGAGTCGCGATCATCATCATCCCTAGCGCAAACGCCGGACCGGCTTCGGACATCCGCCAGTCCGGCTCGGACTCACTTCGCCAGCTCGTACAAATACTGGACAAACGACATCACCACGCCATCGAAGTTTTGAACTTTTGGATTGGCCGATTCGATGACGTAATATTCGTCCGGCGCGTGCGCGCCGCTGCCGTGACCGAGGCCGAAGTGGCCAGACGCAAGTTTGAGCGGTTCGCCGGTAAACACATACCCGGGATACGAACCCGCATTGCGCGGCCACAAAAGCGGATCGATTCCAAATTGCTTGTAGGTTGCGACCTGCGCTTTGATCAAGGCCGAGTCGGCCGACGTGCTGGTCGGATCATAGCCGCCGCTCATGTTTAACTCGATGTCGCCGAAGCCATGTTTAGCCAGATGCGCCTTCAACGCAGCCAGCGCATCCGCCGCTTTCATGTCGGGCGCGAGACGCATGTCGATCTTGGCCACGGCCCGATGGGGTAAAACGGTTTTGCCACCAGGGCCAGTGTAACCACCAACTAATCCTTCGATGTTAACCGTCGGTTGCGATTCGAGACGCTCGTTAGCCTGTTGCCAGGGGAGATCATCGATCCAATGCTGCGTGCTGTATTGTTTTTTCGCCTGCGCTTCACTCCTTACTTTCGACACGTTGGCGATCATCGATTTTTCCTCCGAGCTGAGCGGCCGCGGAGTCGGATAATTGTCGATCTTGATAGTATTCCCATCTTCTGACACCAGCGTATTCAAGGCATGAATTAATCGCCAAGCCGGGCTATCGATCATCGCTTTCAGCGATGAATGAACGTCTTTGGCCGGACCGCGTCCCCATTTTTCCCCGCTCGAGACGAGCTCGACTTCGATCACGCCTTTCGCACCAAGGCTCACGGTCACAATTCCATCCAAATCCTGCGACGCTGACGGCATGAACACGCCCACGCATTTCTTTAGGGCCTGTTGTACTTCCGGCCGGTGCGCGACCTGTTTGATGTGTGGCGACCCGATCTCCTCTTCACCTTCCGCCACCATGACCAGGTTCACCGGCATTTTTTTTCCTGCACCCTTGATCGCATGCAACGCCGCCAGAAAGGCGGCCTCTGGTCCCTTCTGATTGACCGCACCGCGTCCGATAATCACTTTGCCAAGCGGCGGCTTGTCGACCAATCGCGCTTCCGTCGGCGGCGAAGACCACTCCGCCGGATCGAACTGTTTCACGTCGTACATGAAATAAAGACCCACCGTTTTCGGTGCACCCGCATCAAGCGTGGCGAAGACACCCGGCTTGCCCTCTGTATTAATCACGGTCGCCTGCTGAAATCCGGCATCGCGTGCGAGCTTCGCCATGTATTCCGCGCCTTCCGGATAACCGCGATTCTCCGCCGCGATCGAGACCTGGCCGATCCAATCTTGCAGCCGCTTCACCGATTCATCATGCTGATTCCCGATTTGCGCTTTGATGTCAGCGAGATCGTCTTGCGCAGCCTGCGATAACTGACCCCAAACAAAGACCGCGACAATTGTTGTTACGAAAACAAAGCTCCGTTTCATACAGCTTAAATGAGCGCACGAAACACCGCTGGCAAGTTTTCGCTTCCATCGTCAACGAATCTCACACACACAAAATATAAGGTAGTCGCGTCTATTATTTATGAAGACCGATTTTGGCTTCGCGTTTGTTAACCGCAAGAAAACACGGGATAAGCCGGATTTTCGCCGAGGCCTGAAAATGATTTCGTTCGCGGGACGGCAAAATCCCAGGTGCGGGACAAGCGCGGAAATTCAACGAACTCGCCTCGCGAGCAAACAGCCACGAAATGAGTCACTTGCGCCGAAACCGCGCACCTGGCATAGCGCTTGCAAAATGCCTCTGCGTGTTTGAACCCGCGTCACGCTCTCACTACGTCCAAATTTCACGTAGAAGCGTTGCGCACGCATTAACCTTTCCTCGCGTAACGCGCGCGTCTCGCGTGCGATTTGCCCGGACTTCGACTTCTGACGAAACCACTTGGGACTTGTGAACGAGAGACAAAAATTGCGAGTTCGCGGCGTTTATAAATTGAATCCAATCGTAAAGATTGGCGCGTCAGATTCTTGAATACAAACGTTAAAAGAGTTCCAAAGTTACCACCGCCATGATGACTGATATCCGCTTTGCTTTTCGCCAGTTGCTCAAGGCTCCGGGGTTCACCCTCCTCGCCCTGATCACGCTCGCGCTGGGGATTGGCCTCAACACCGCCATCTTCAGTTTGATCAACGATCTTTTCTTGCGCGGTCTTCCATTCAAAGAACCGTCGCGCGCGCTCCATGTCTTCTGCCATTTCAAGGAGCAGAGGGTCGATTTTCCAATTTCCGCGCCGCGCTTCATCCATTTCCGCGATGGCCAAACCATCTTCGACGGATTTGCCGGCGAAAATGGAGTCGCCGCGACCGTGACCGGGGTCGGCGATCCCTTCCAAGTACCGATTTTCAAAACAACCGCGAATTGGTTCGACGTACTCGGGGTGCGGGCCATTCGCGGGCGGACGTTCCTGCCGGAGGAAGAAGAGGGCGCCGATGTGGCGGTGATCACGGATCGCTTTTGGAAATCGCGCTTCGGCAGCGATCCAAACGTGATCGGCCGCGGCCTCACCCTGGATGGCGTATCCCATACCATCGTTGGCGTGATTCCGAAGTTGCCAGTTTCGTGGACGGGGCCGAACGCCGACATCTGGACGACCAAGCCTTTCATCATTCCCGGTTTTACACATGAACGTATGATGCGCGGCACCGCATTTTTGCGGGCAGTCGGTCGATTGAAGCCTGGCGTGAGCGTAACTCAAGCACGAGCCGCATTTCAGGTGCTGACGGACAGCTATCGCACACAATATGCGGAGAAGATCGACGCGAAAGCCGCCACCGTGCTGAAAACTTTGCCCGAAGACGTGACGGAGAATCTGCGGCCCGGTTTCGCCACCCTGCTCGCGGCCGTGACGTTCGTGTTGCTCATCGCCTGCAGTAACGTAGCGAATCTACTTCTCGTTAGGTTCAGTGGCCGGCGTCGCGAGATTTCGCTGCGCATGGCACTGGGTGCGACGCGCGCCAGTGTGCTGCGGCTTTTCGTTTTCGAGAGCGTATTGGTCAGTCTGCTCGCTGGTTGTCTCGGCGCGGTCCTCGCCTGGCAATTGGTTCCGTTCGTCCCAAAACTCGCCGCCAATTTCCTCCCGATCGAGCCGGGTAGCGCAACCGCACTTTCATTGCCGGTGCTCGCGTTCACCATCGCGCTCTCCCTGCTCACCGGCCTGGTGATGGGCTTTTATCCTGCACTGCAGAGCTCGCGCGCCGATATTGTCGATGCTCTCAAGGAAGGCGGGCGGGGCACGGCCGGCAGCGTGCGCCAACAACGTTTCCGCAAACTCCTGGTTGGGGCGCAGGTCGCTCTCTCCGTTATCTTGCTGGCAGGTGCGTCGTTGCTCATCGCGAGCTTCCTGCGTCTGAGTCACCAAGATCCCGGCTTCCGGACAGACAATCTTTGGACCGGATTTACCGTCATGCCTCAGGCCCAATATCCTGATCAACCCGCGCGCGGTCGCTTCGCGGAGCAATTGCTGAGCGCATTACGAGCTACGCCCGGGCTTCAGGACGCGACGCTCAGTTCCGGTTTTCCTCTCGCTGGTGGTGCCGGCGCGACGCTTTACACGAAAGCAGAAGGTAACGTCCCGCCGGTTCCGGAACGCAAAGGTGCGCCATCCAATGATCTCATGCCCGGGTGGTTCCGCACTCTCGGCATTCCCATGCTCGCCGGGCGTGACTTCAACGAGCAGGACATCCTCGATCACCCAAACGTAGTTATCGTCAGCAAATCAGGAGCAAAGATGTTGTTCGGCAATGAAAACCCGATTGGAAAGACATTGCTGGTCACGAGCGGCAGTGTGCCCGTAGAGATCGTCGGTGTGGTCGGCGATGTCCGCTCAGTGCAATTGAATCAGCATAACGAAATGGAATTCTATCGGCCATTGGCGCAGGAGAATTTTCCCTTCCTTAATATCGCAGTGCGCAGTCCATTGCCGCCGGAGACGGTCACGCGGTCTGTCCAGACCGTCCTGCGGGGAATAGATCCCGGCCTCGCGCTCATTCTACCGCAGCCCTTCAGTGCGGTCATGGCGCAGGCACTGGGCCAGGCGAAGTTGATGATGGTGTTACTCGGCGTCTTTGCCGGTGTCGCACTGCTTCTCGCCACGGTTGGTATTTACGGCGCGGTCGCCTATACCGTTGCGCAACGCACCGGCGAAATCGGAGTGCGCATGGCCCTGGGTGCGCAGACGCGGGACATTTTACGACTGATCGTGCGGCAAGGAATGAAGCCGGTAATATTCGGACTTGCCATCGGTGTGGCCGCCGCACTCGCGGTCGGTCGACTAATCCATTCGCAGTTATACCAAACGTCGGAATATAATCCGCTTTTGCTCAGCGCAACCCTAACGATTCTTGGACTGGCCGCGTTGCTGGCATGTTTCTTTCCCGCTTATCGCGCCTCCTTGGTTAACCCGGTAGAAGCTTTGCGAGCA
This sequence comes from Verrucomicrobiota bacterium, assembly GCA_046732175.1. Taxonomy (GTDB): domain Bacteria; phylum Verrucomicrobiota; class Verrucomicrobiia; order Chthoniobacterales; family UBA10450; genus AV69. The sequence continues at coordinate 22,847 of JBKPMO010000041.1, read as the reverse complement.
GAATAAGACTTCGGATGACTGACATCCGCTTTGCCATTCGGCAACTTCTTAAATCGCCGGGATTCACTCTCCTCGCCGTCCTGACACTCGCGATCGGGATTGGATTGAACACCGCGATTTTTACTTTGATCAACGATCTTTTCCTGCGCCGGCTGCCGTTTCAGGAACCAGCACGCCTTGTCCACATGTTCGCCAACCGCAAGGAAGGCAATCTGACCGAGATCGCGATTTCTGTGCCCCGCTTCAAGCACTATCGCGACGGGCAGACGATTTTCTCAAGTTTCGCCGCCGACAACGGGTTTCCGTTTACATTGACCGGCGTGGGCGATCCCATCCAGGTCAATGGCGGGCGCGTGACCTCAAATTACTTCGATACCCTCGGCGTGCGTCCGATCCGCGGTCGCACCTTTCTGCCGAATGAGGAGGAAGCCGCTGATGTGGCAGTCGTGACGGAAGCTTTCTGGCGAAAACGACTCAGTGGTGACTCCAACGTTATTGGTCGCAGCATCACGCTCGACGGTGTGGCGCACACGATCGTCGGCGTCCTGCCGAACCAGCCGGCGGCATGGTTCGGAAACAATCCTGTGGCCGAAGTGTGGACAACAAAGCCGTTCATTCTTCCTGGACTTTCACAGGAACGAATCATGCGCGGCAGCGGCTTTCTGCGCGTCATCGGACGACCGAAACCTGGCGTGACGATCGAACAGGTCCGGGCGGCACTGCCATCGCTTGAACAAAGTTACGCCACGCAATATCCCGACAAGGTTGACAGTCACGGATACACCACGGTCAAGGGTCTGCCGGAAGATGTGAGTGGCAATTTGCGTCCGGCCTTTATTACTCTCCTTGCGGCCGTCGCTTTCGTTTTGCTCATCGCCTGCAGCAACGTTGCGAATCTACTTCTCGTTAGGTTCAGCGGTCGGCGGCGCGAGATCGCCTTGCGCATCGCCCTCGGAGCATCGCGTGCCGGGGTGCTGCGGCTTTTCGTTCTTGAAAGTCTGCTGGTAAGCGTCCTAGCGGGGGTTGTCGGCGCGATCCTGGCGTGGCAATTGGTCCCGCTCGTTCCAAGAATGGCAGCGAATTTTCTCCCGCTGGAACCGAATTACACCGGACCCGGCCTTTCCATTCCAGTGCTCGGCTTCACCATTGCCTTATCCATCCTGACCGGCCTGGTGATGGGATTTTATCCGGCGTGGCAAAGTTCGCGTGCGGATTTGCTTGACGGACTCAAAGAAGGCGGGCGCGGCACCAGCGGCAGTGTGCGGCAGCAACGTTTCCGCAGGATTTTGGTCGGAGCGCAGGTCGCGCTCTCAGTAACACTACTTGCCGGGGCCGCACTGCTGATCGCGAGTTTTGTGCGGTTAAGTCAGCAAAACATCGGGTTTAATCCGCACAATCTCTGGGTCGGATTCGTGACCTTGCCAACGGGCCAGTATCCCGACACCGGTGCGCGCTATCGTTTCGTCGATCACATTCAGAAGGCGCTACAAGCCGTGCCGGGTTTTGAAAACGTGTCGGTCAGTAGTGATATCCCACTGGCCGGCGGCAGTAGAGTTCTCTACACCCGTCCCGAAGGAGATGTTCCGCCGATCGACAAGCGTCCCGCCGCGCCAAACCACGAGATCATGCCCGGCTTTTTCAAGACCTGGAGCATTCCGCTGTTGTCCGGCCGCGACATTGATGCGCACGATGTCGAGGGCCACCAAAACGTGGTCCTGATCAGTCAGGCAGGTGCGCAAAAGCTTTACGGCAACGAAAATCCGATTGGCCACACGTTGTTGATCACTGGTGGAAGTGTTCCGACCGAGATCATCGGCGTAGTAGGCGACGTCCGCTCGCAGCGATTAGCTGACCCGGTTGAAATGGAACTCTACCGTCCCGCTGCGCAGGAAAACTTTCCGTTTTTCACCATCACGGTGCGCAGCAGTTTCAAACCCGAAGCGGTGATGAAGTTGGTGCAAACCGCGCTGGTCGGGATTGATCCGGCGATAGCAATCGCTCAGCCACAGCCGATGGACACGATCGTGGCGCAGGCACTCGGACAGGCGCGTTTAATGATGATGCTGCTCGGAATCTTTGCCGGGGTTGCGTTGTTACTCGCGACCGTAGGCATTTACGGCGCGGTCGCTTACACGGTGGCACAACGCACCGGCGAGATCGGAGTCCGCATGGCGCTGGGTGCGCAAACGCGTGACATCTTGCGATTGATCGTGCAGCAAGGGATGAAGCCGGTGGTGTTCGGGCTTGCCATCGGCGTCGCGGCCGCGCTCGCCGTCGGACGACTAATCCATTCGCAGTTGTATCAAACTTCGGAATACAATCCGCTCCTGCTAAGTGCGACTTTAACGATTCTTGGGGTCGCCGCGCTAATCGCCTGTCTCTTCCCAGCCTATCGCGCCACCCTGGTCAATCCAGTAGAAGCGTTGCGCACGGAGTGACCTTGTCTGGGTAGCGCAGGCAACGCCAGTCCGGCTCGGACCTCGCGTGTTGGCGATGACGTCTCGTCATCGCGGATTTTTCCGAAAGACTGTTTCGGCGAGACGCCGAAAGTCCGAGCCGGACTGGCGTTACACGCGACACCGCCTGCGCTACCCGGAAATCCGTGCAACACGAGAACAGTCGCACAGTCTTGCCTGGTATTTGAATAGAACGAGAGTCGCCAAAGGAGTTTGAAAATGAGATCTGCGTTTTTTTATAGCACCGTCGCCGTTCTCTGCACTCTGCTGTTCGGAATCACGGCCCTCGCGACGGAGCCGTTTTTCGAAGGGCTCGGTTCGTATTCACGCAAGATCACAACCGATTCGCCGAGGGCGCAGCGCTATTTCAATCAAGGGCTAGCTTTCCTGCACGGTTTTAATCATGGTGCCGCCATCCGTTCTTTTCAGGAAGCGGCACGGCTCGATCCGAAATGCGCGATGGCACATTGGGCAATCGCGCTCGCCTGTGGACCACACATCAACCTCACTGCGGTGCCGCCACCGGCGGCGGAGCTGGCGTGGAAGGAACTCCAGCACGCCCAACAGAATGCGGATCGCGCTTCACCAGTTGAGCGCGACCTGATCGAGGCTCTCAGTCATCGCTATGCTGACCCGCAACCGCAGGACCGCGCGTCGCTCGATCAAGCCTATGCCGACGCCATGCGCACGGTCTGGCAAAAGTATCCAAACGATCCGGACGTGGGTGTGTTCTTCGCCGAAGCGATGATGAACTTGCATCCATGGAATCAATGGACACCACAGGGCCAACCGACTCCCGGCACCGACGAAATTCTCGCGACGCTGGATGCTGTCCTGAAATTGAAACCGTCGCATCCTTTTGCCAATCATCTCTACATTCACGCGAACGAAGCGTCTCTTCATCCGGAGCGGGCGACGGCGGCAGCGAATCGATTGCGCACGCTGCAACCAGGAGTTGCGCACAACGTGCACATGCCATCACACATCGACATTCGATGCGGGCGCTGGCAGCAGGCCGTCGATACCAACTTGAGAGCCATCGCGGCTGACCGCCGTTATCGGCAAATCGTTGGTCCGCCGGTTGGATTCATCAATGTCTACATCGCGCACAATCGCCATATGCTGGCATACGCGGCGATGATGATCGGACAGCGCGCGCTGGCGATGAAACACATCCGCGCCATGGTCGCGGAAATGCCCGCCGATTTTTTGAAAGAGAACGCGACACAGGCGGAAGGCTTTGTAGCGATGCCGCTCGAAGTGATGGTACGTTTTGGGATGTGGGACGAGATTCTGGCAGAGCCCGACAATTACCCGGAATACATGACGGGCACGTGGGCTTTTCATCACGCTGCGCGAGCCCTCGCCTATGCCGCCAAGGCCGACACCGAGAATGCACGCGAGGAGCAACCGTTTTCCTCGAAAAATCGAAACTGGTGCCGAAAGATGAGACCTTTGGTAACAACACGCAAGAAGCCCTTCTGGCGCTGACTGCGCGAATGGTCGAAGGCGAAATTCTGGTGCGGGAGAACAAATTAGACGCCGGCATCGCCGAACTTCGCGAAGCGATCAAGCTCGAGGACGCATTGAATTACGACGAACCTCCGGGCTGGTTAATTCCCATCCGGCACTCGTTGGGCGCGACCCTGATGCAAAATGGCCGTTATGCCGAAGCGGAACAGGTCTATCGCGAAGACTTGGCGCGATTACCGGAAAACGGTTGGTCGCTTTACGGCCTAGCGAGTAGTTTGAAGGCGCAACAGAAGAATCTTGGTGAAGCAGCGGCGACAAAAGATAAGTTCCGCAAACTCTGGGCCAAAGCCGATACCAAAATCACAAGCTCCTGCCTTTGCCAGCCGATAAAGAATCGCATGTGATGGAGAAGTGTTGAATTAATAGGAGGCGCTTACATCCAGAGAAAATTCGCATTCACGCTCTCGAACTTGACTGGTTAAACCAGTCAAGTTTCAGAGAACTCTAACGAATCCCAGGAATGTAATGACTGATCCCTGGTCTTAGGAATCGACGACCTGCACGCCCTCGACCGCTGTTCGTTTGGCGTAGAGGGCGCTTAAGTTTTTCGTCATCGGACCGATGTTGCCGTCGCCGATGAGGTGGTTGTCTACTTTAACGACGCCGGCGAGTTCGCCCATCGTGCCGGTGCAGAACATTTCGTCGGCGCTGTAAACGTCGACTGGTGACAAATCGGTTTCGGTGCAGCGGATTTTTTCAGCGGCGCAGATTTCGATGATGGTAGCGCGGGTAATTCCTTCGGGACAGGCAAAGATGCGGCTGGTGGCGATTTCGTTTTTGCGAACAATAAAGATGTGGGTCGCGTTCGTTTCTGCGATGAACCCCCGAATATCAAGCATAAGAGCGTCATCGGCGCCTTCGTTGTTGGCTTCGATCTTGGCCAAAATGGAATTCAGCAAATTGGCGTGATGAATCTTACAATCGAGAGTCTCGGGCGATGGCCGGCGAACTTTGCTGGTGATTAGGCTCAACCCCGTCTTCGCGTAAACGGGCGCCTTGTGTTCAGCCAATATGATCAAGGTTGGGCCTGATTGATTCAGGCGCGGGTCCATGCCGGAGGTAATTTTCATTCCCCGCGTCAGGGTCAGGCGAATATGCACTCCATCCCGCATATCGTTAGCTGCAAGAGTCCTTTTGATTTCGTCGATGATCTTCTCATGTGATGGGATTTCGGCGAAACACAGTGCGGTTGCCGAGGCATGCAGGCGATGCAGATGTTCGTTCAACTTGAAAATGCGACCGTTATAAAGTCGCAAACCTTCCCAGACAGCATCCCCACCCTGGACGGCAGAATCGAATGGACTGATCCCAGCCTTATTGCGATGGATGAGTTGGCCGTTGATATTAATGATCAGGTCGCGATTTCGTTCGTTGAATTTCTGAAGCATTGTTTGTCACCGCGGATCACGCGAATTCCACAGATACTTGTAGGGCAACCGCTCCGGTTGCCAATTACAGAAATGGCAGGCGATGCGCCTGCCCTACAATTTAACCAGGCGGGGCTTTGTCCAGCGTTCCTGCCAGTGCAGGGTTGACGACGAAATTTCGATCAGCGCCAATCGTGACAACAAACAATTCGTCGAATCCTTCGTCGCGCGAAGGCGGTTCGAGCCGTTTATAGGCACCGAAGATTCCAACGAGCGGAATTTGCGCTTTGCCGCTGCGCTCCTTATTGCGTGCGACGGCAACGCGGGTTGAGACCTGAAAGAAATAGCCGATCACCCGAAAGCGCCCTGCATGTGCCGCCGGGATTACCTCAGTGCGGTCTGTACGAGTGGCATTGACGTTATCGAGGACAAATCGCTGCTTAATTTTCAGACAAGCCTCGATCAGAGCGCGCTCCCGCTGACGGGTTTTGAGCATGTCCCGATTGATTCGCAGATGCGTGGCGTAAAACTGCTCTCTGTAGAAGGACGATTTTCCAGAGCCAGGGATTCCGATGAGAAGAATGGCTTCCACAGAAAAGATTACCGCGGATTACGCGGATGTCGCCGATGTTGTAGAGGCGCTTCTGCCAAGCGCACTGTTTTTATTTCCGGCGCTTGACACAACCGCGGCTACAACAGGAGGACCCGTGTCTATCTGCATAACCCCGTTTCAATGCAATCGATGTTGATGAAGCTTTTCGTAACGTTCGCGGCAGCGTTGCTCGATTTCAGACAGCTTTCCCGGCACTTCGATCTTTCGTTCGCGATACGGTTGAAACCCGGTCGAACGTTCTACTTCCGCATACCAATGTTTTGCCCAGATTCCATCGGTGTCTCGGGGACCGGGCCGCCACGACAACATTGCATCGGAAAATTCGACACCGATTGCGTTGCATAACAATCGCAGCGTTCGTGGCGGATCGCGCAGTACATCATCAGCGTCGATCACAGGCGGGATGGAGTCTTTCTGGCGACGAACAAAATCGAAAATCTCGGCCTGCTGAACAAAACCGAGGTCGTTCAACTCCGGTTCGGGGTTCTTTTTGATATACGAAGCGATTACTTCCGCGGGATCGCGGATGAGAAAACAATTTGTTACATCCCGCAGCCAGTCGCGCGAAATTTCTGGCAAAAGGTGATGCGTCATCTGCTTTTGGTAAAAGATAGTCCGGGCTCGCCCCAGCGAGTCTTCGACTGGACTGGCGTTTCTCCTACATTGCTCAACAACTTTGCGCCAATCGGTTTCGCCACGCGCAATTACTTCTTCCGCCCCCGGATGGTTGGTGCCGGTTTCCTTGAGATAAAACGCGTAAAACGGTTCATCGACCACAACGGTATCGGGGCGATTTCCCCATGATCGCATCATTGCGGTCGAGATATTGCGCGGCCCCGACCACATCGCGATGCAAATGATAGGAATTTCAGCGCGCGACATGGGATTATCTTCGCGCCAGAAAGACCAAATTACGAGTCGGTGATTTTACTGTAGAAGACGTAAATATCACACGCTGATTTGCTTGACGCCGCAAATTCCTGGTCAGAAGTTTCTGCCAGTTCTTTGTTTCGCTTAATGGACTGGTGAGTAGCCGGTTCAACGGGGGAACCAACTTCCGGCCGGATAATTCCGGACGAATCGGGGCGAACGATGCGCGGCATCAAGAGCATTTAATGGCTCCAGCCCGACAGCTAACCTCGTAAGCAGCATTAAAAGGCAAAGCGCAAAACCCGCTCTTGCTGAGTGGCCTCCCTCGTCGCGCGAGGCGCCTCATTTGAGGTAAAATTTGATTCCGACCAACGTTAAGCGGCCGCGCAATGTCGATTGGAAACGCGCGGCTGCCATTCTTTACGGCGACTGGGGCACGAGCAAAGCCTATGTCATCGGCCTCGCATTTGCTGTCGCGGGGTATGCCTCGTTCTGGCTCATCGCCCTGATGTGTGTGTGTTGACCGCACTGGTGGGCATCAATTACATCATCATCTGCCGTCTTTATCCCGACGGCGGCGGTGTTTATGCGAGTGTACGTCACCGCAGCGAAGTGATTTCAATCGTCGGCGCGTTCTTGTTGATCGCGGATTACCTGGTGACGGCGGCGATCAGTGCGCTATCTGCTTTTCAATATCTGGGCCTGCCGCATCCCGAGAAATTCGCGGCGTCATCAATCCTAATTATCGGTCTGCTTAACCTGCTCGGACCGAAACAAACCGGCGGCCTCGCCTTTCTCGTTTCGGTTCCGACCGCGCTCGTCGTCGTCGTCCTCGGGTGTTTCAGTTTGCCACACCTCGGCGAAGCCATTGCCCATTTGCAACCATTACATGAAAGCTTCTCGAAGAATTGGGCGGGTTTTGTCGGAATTGTACTCGCGCTTTCGGGTGTGGAGGCCATCGCCAATGCCACCGGCGTAATGAAGCTTGATCTCGGTAGCACGGACGAACACCCTTCGGTAACCAGAACTTCGACCCCCGCGATCTTGGTCGTCATGGTCGAGGTCTGCGTTTTCACCGCGCTGCTTGGGCTGGCGATGCACGCATTGAACGGATTGCAGATTGTGAATGGCGACGTCAACGCGCCGGGCGCTGAAGGCGTGCGCGATTACATGCTGCGTTATATGGGACAAATTTTCGTCGCCGGCAGTTTCGGCGGTTCGCTCGGCCACATCTTCGCGGTCATCGTTAGTCTCGTTTTCGCGCTGTTGCTGCTCTCAGCGGTGAATACGGCAATTGTCGATCTAATCGCGATTCAATTCCTGATGGCGCGCGATCGCGAGCTGCCAAAGATCTTTCAACGGCTCAACAGTTGGGGCGTGCCCGGCACGGGGATGCCGCTCGCGACCATTGTCCCAATGCTGCTCGTACTGTTAGTCAAGGACATGGCCGGACTGGCCGATCTTTACGCGGTCGGCGTCGTCGGCGCCATTGCCACCAATCTCGGCGCCACGTCGACCGATCGGAAATTGGTGATCAAAACATGGGAACGCACATTGATGTTCGCCACTTTCGTTGTCATGGCCGCGATTGAATTCTCACTTCTAATCGATAAACCAAACGCACGTTACTTTGCAGTCACAATTCTGGCAGTGGGATTAATACTACGCGGGCTGGTGCAGGAGCGACGGATTAAAAAAGAGGCGGTCTCACTAGTGCCAACCAGAACACCGGTGCAGCTAACGAGAAATGAACCAACGGTAGCCGAGACCGGCACGGACGAAGCCATTCTCTGCGCTATCCGTGGCACCGGACGCACCTTGGATTTCGCGTTGCGCGAAGCTTGGGAAACCGGACGGCGTTTGTACCTTCTATTTGTCCGCGAACAACGCTTCATGACCGACCAGGACACAAAACGAAAGTGGGAGGAAGATCCGGAAGCGAGCGAAATTTTTGCGACGGCGAAGAAGAAGGCGGGAGATCGCCAGCCGCTCTTCTGCTACGCCGTGAGCGAATCGGCCGCGGAAACGATTGCCGATATTGCGGCAACTCTGGGTGCGTCCCGATTGATTTTAGGCGCGCCACGCCGAAACGCGCTGGTCAACATCTTGCGGGGAAATTTGGTCCGCGAAGTTTCCGATTTGTTGCCCGAAGAAATTGATCTGTTGGTTTACGCATAGACGGAATTTTGATTATCTCCCAAGATGTTGTAGCGGCGCTTGGCACAAGCGGCTCTACAACCGGAACCGTTCCTTGACCCCGTGGCCGAAGGCGTCGGTGTGCTATCGAGAGAAAAACAAGACCGAGATTAACCCAAAGATGGGAATGAGAATTGGCAACGCGAACTTGCAGACGTAGCCGATGAAGCTCGGCATGGGGATGCGTCCGTGTTCTGCGATGTTCTTGATCAGTAGATTCGGCGCGTTGCCGATGTAAGTGAGGGCGCCGAAAAATGTTGCGCCTAAGGACACCGCCGCCAGCTCGCGTCCATCGCTGGTAACGAAAGCGGCAATCTGCGCGGTATCCTTCAGGTCTAATCCGTGTAGCCCAAGGATCGCAGCGAAAAATGCCAGGTAAGTCGGCGCATTATCGAGCAACGCCGACAGCAGACCGCTCATCCAATAAAAACCGAACTCGCTGCGCAGCCCAAGTTCGCCTGCCGATTGCTCCATGAAAACTAAGACCGGAATCATCGTGCCGAAAATGCCGAGAAATAACCACGCGACTTCCTTGAGCGGCAGGAAACTGAAATCATTCGACGCGCGGATTCGCTCTGGCGTTGCCAGATAAGATCCAAGCGCAGTTAGAACGACGAGAGATTCACGCCACCCGACCGGAACGGCAATGATCGCCGCCAAAATGACAAAGAGGAAGATGAAATTGTGCGCTCCATCGCATCGCCAGAGACTCAAATCCTTCTCGGCAGCAGTTTTCCGGCGCGCATGCCAGTTCACCAGATCGAAAACAAAAAAAACGGCCAGAATCAACGCAACTGCCGTCGACCATGCTCGCCAGCAGTGTTGCAACGTCCAGGTAAACGGCACGCCGTTAAGGAATCCGAGCAGCAAGGGCGGGCCGACCGGCAAAAGCGCGCCACCGACATTGCTAACGACAAAGATGAAGAATGCAATGTGCATGGGCGCGATTCGGCTGCGATTCATCGCGATCCACGGGCGGATAAGCAAAAGCGACGCCGCGATCGTTCCGACCAGATTCCCGAGCGCAGCGCCGGCAAAAAGGAAGAGTGTGTTTCGGAGCGGACCACTGGGCGCTTTCGCCCGCAGATGAATACCTCCGGCAACAACGAAGAATGAGCCAACAACAACCATGAAGCTTGCATATTTTATCCCCGCGTGAACAACCCGCGTCGGCTGCTTAAGAACCAACAAGTAATAGAGGCAAACAATGCCCGCGAGCGCGAGACAGAGCTTGTGGTAGTGCCGCTCCCAATGATGTTGCGCAATCAGCGGGCCCAGTGCGATCGCCAGCAACAGGACTGCGAACGGCACCATCGCGAATCGATCCGGCTCGGCGGCGATAAAATTCAGGATCGACATTACGCTATTTGGAATGATCGCCGAAGGTCTGGCAAACCAAACCCACTGGACAGTTGTCGTTGCCAACGCGAAATGTTGGGAATCAAAATTCAAAGGTAAGGAGGCAATCATTTATGGCGACACGAACGAGCTCAGCGGTTTGGGAAGGCAATCTTAAGGAAGGAAAAGGAACAATGAAGGTGGGACGCAATGCTTACGAAGGCCCATTTTCGTTCGCTTCGCGCTTCGAGAATGGGACCGGAACGAATCCAGAGGAATTAATCGGCGCGGCCGAGGCAGGCTGTTTTTCGATGGCATTAACGAATGGTCTTACCAAAGCCGGACACACCCCGAAGCGAATCAGCACCACCGCGAAAGTGAATCTCGAAATGATCGGTGGCGGACCAAAGATCACGTCCATCGAGCTCGACACCGAGGGCGAGGTGCTGGGAATCGATGAGGCGAAGTTTAAGGAAATTGCAGAGCAAACAAAGAAGGCGTGCCCGGTGTCCGTCGCTCTCGCGGGGACCGAGATTAAGCTGAACGCGAGATTGAAAAGCTAACGCCGGTTGTCCTGGGCATCGTCAAAGGATGCCATGGCGAAAGCTTCAAGTTACCACCTTGGGATCCTTCGACTTCGCTCGGGATAACAGTGCGTTTTTGAACCGAATGCTTTCGGCGCCCGATTCTCGGCGCTTGGCACAAACGCCGCAACACCGCTGCGCTTACAGCTTGGCGTAAACGCCAATGAGCGGCCGACGCGATGGAGTGGGCGAGCGGAAATCGCTCACAAAACCATCCCTGGTTCGAATCTCGACGTGCCCGACGCTCCGGTTCGTTCCATAAACCAGCACCGAGCCGATGGGCGCGGCAAATGGATCGCGCACAGATAATTTTTTGAAGCCGTAGTTGGTGACAAGGTCGTCCGCCGCATCCCGGGCCAATTCACTTTTCGGGCGCGTGTCGATCACCCCGGAAGCGAGCAACGCCTCCTTCACGTAATGCCAGCACAGAGAGCGCGAATGCGCATGGGCTCGCTCTTCCGCAATACTGGCCGCGCGCAATAGTTTTGGATCAATATGTTTGTCTGCTGTGGCCAGCGGACGGACGATTTGATTGGGATAATAATGGGTGATGACCTGGACGGATTCCCGTTGGCCTTCCGGGGTCTTGAAGGTGTAATGCGCGATCGGGCGTATTGGCTCGCTGACCAACGGCGTTGTCTTGGGTTTCTTTTCCTTCGTCACAACCTGTGGCGCGGGCTTGCTAATTCCTTCCGGCATTCGCTTCGTCACGATTGATGGCTTTTCTTTGGCGGTGACTGCCTGTTTTTCTTTCGTCACTGCCTGCTTTTCTTTCGTGACCACCTGCGGTTCATTCGTGGCCACCTGCGGTTCTTTCGTGACTACTTGCGGTTCTTTCGTGATCGCCTGCGGCTTTTCTCTCACGACAGCTTCGGGTGTTTCCCTGGTAATGACCTGAATGGAATCCTTTTTCGCCGGTGGCGGTTGGCTGGCGGTTACCGCAAGCTTGGGAGGCGCGAGGGTCTGGGCGTATGCGATGGTTGTAAAAATGATCAAGAGCGCAGCTGTCGCCGCGCTTGCACGGACCCTCCTTGGCACGGATTGCCGTATGCCCCGAAATGGAGCCCTCGGCAAGGAATTTTTTCGACTTTTAAAACAGCCTGCAGAAGAAAAAACCCTTCTGCTCAAAGGCCATACGCGCTACATCGGGAGCATGAGGGCACCGCTGGTATCGCAGAAACAGGCGGCGCACACCAAAATCATCGCCGGTTTTTCTTTGCTGGTCTTAACCATTCACTTACTCACCAATCGCGGCTACGGCTACTTTCGCGACGAGCTTTATTTCATCGCTTGCGCACGTCATTCGGACTGGGGTTATGTCGATTTCTCGCCCCTGAGTGCGTGGGTCCTGCGAGTTGAGATGATTCTGTTCGGCAGCTCGCTGTTTGCCCTGCGCATTTTTCCGGCAATTGCGAGCGCGCTTGCCATCGGCCTCACAGGAATACTTGCGCGAGAGCTGGGAGGCAGGATCTGGGCGGCCACGCTGACCTGCACAGGGATGCTGGGCAGCTTGTTCTTTCTGGCGACTGGCAATTTTTATTCGCCCAACGTCTACGAGCCATTGTTCTGGACCGGCGCGATTTACTTTCTGGTCCGCATTATTAACGGCGCGCCGCCGCGCAACTGGCTTTGGTTCGGGTTGGTCATCGGTCTCGGACTACAAAACAAGCATTCGATGGCTTTCTTCGGCGGCGCGATTGCAATTGCGATCTTGCTAACAGCGGAACGTCGACATCTTGCGGGAAAATGGATCTGGCTCGCGGCGGCGATTGCCCTTTGTATCGCTTTGCCAAACATCATTTGGCAGTTTCAGCGCAGCTGGCCGACCTGGGTGCTGTTGCACGGAATTGCGCAGAGTAACAAGAATGTTGTCCTCACACCGGGGCAGTTTTTCTCGCAACAAATCACGTTAATGAATCCGGTGACTTTTCCGCTCTGGTTCGGCGGATTGATCTGGCTGCTCGCTTCCCGCGAAGGTCGCCGTTACCGTGTCATCGCTTTCACGTATTTGATCGCGTTAGTCGAATTTATCCTGATGCACGGCAAGAATTATTATCTCGCCGGAGCATACCCGATGCTGTTTGCCGCTGGCGGCGTCGCCTTCGAACGAATGTTTGCGATGCGATTACGATGGTTAAGACCCGCAATCGCAATTCTCGTGATTGCGTCAACGATTGTGTTCGTCCCAGTCGTCCTTCCAATTTTACCCCCTGAGAAATTGCTCGCTTACATGCGCGCGATTCATTTCGAGGTTCCGCGTACCGAAACGTCGCATACCGCAGCCTTGCCCCAACTTTTTGCTGATCAGTTCGGCTGGGAGGAAATGGTGCAATCCGTCGCGCGGGTTTACACAGGCCTGGCTCCAGATGAGCAAAAACGCGCTGCAATTTTTTGTCAGAATTACGGCGAAGCCGGCGCGGTCGATTTCTTCGGCCCAAAATACGGGTTACCACCGGCCCTCAGCGGACACCAGAATTATTTTTACTGGGGGCCGGGCGATTACACCGGCGAAATTCTCATCGTGCTCGATGACGACGCGACCGACGAGCGCGAGCAGTTTCGTTCGGTTGAAGATCGCGGACCAGTCGAAACCAGTCCTTGGGCGATGCCAAACGAGCAGCGCCTTCGCATTCTGATCTGTCGCGACCTGAAAACATCACTGCGCGAGCTTTGGCCGAAGCTCCGCGTCTGGTTATGAGCGTTATGGCTCCGCAGAGCGTGGCCCTATCAACAGAAGCGGTGAACGCAAAAATTGGTAGGGCGAGACTCTGTCGAGCCACCAACTAAAATGCATCAACGATTCAATCGTAGCCATCCCGCTGAAGGCGTCTTTGTTTGTCGAGGTCAATCAACGATTGTTTTCGTCACAGTTTGTAGCCGAAAACGGAAACCCGTATTGGATAATCCTATTATTCACGCCGCTTTAATTGATTCGTGGCTTGAAGCCTCAAGTTGGCTGGTCGGCTTTTATTTGATCATGCCGGACCACGTTCATTTGTTTTGTGTACCCTCCGACGAAAGTCATGAGATCGAGACATGGGTAACATTCTGGAAGCGCTGCTTGCGGCGGCGCTTGAAGACGGCCGAGCCACTTTTTCAGGCGCACAGTTTCCATCATCGGCTTCGACAAAACGAAAGCTATTCCGAAAAATGGAATTACGTGCAGATGAATCCGGTGCGCGCGAGACTGGTCACTGATCCGAATCGTTGGCCTTATCAAGGCGTTCTGAATGAACTAGATTGGTGACCAATCATGGCTCCCCAGAGCGTCGCCCTACCACAATGAGCGGCGCGGCAAAATCGGTAGGGCGAGACTCCGTCGAGGCACGCATAGACTCCCTACAACAAATTAGCAATCAGAGATGTCCCAGCTAGGCTCATCCCTGACCATGATTACAATGAAGACCAGCCGCCGTCATTTCATCAAGGTCTCTGCTGCCAGCGCATTTGCTTTAAGCACGGGAACGAGAACTCTGTTGGCGGCAAACTCGGTGAAACCATTGCGCATTCTCATCCTCGGCGGCACCGGCTTCACCGGCCCTTTCCAGATAAAATACGCCTTGAGCCGCGGACATAAGGTTACCGTTTTCAATCGCGGTAAAACGCACCCCGGCGAACTACCGAAGGAAGTCGAACAATTGGTTGGCGACAGGAACGGTCAGCTCGATGCCTTGAAAGGAAAACAATGGGATGTTTGTATTGATAACCCGACGACGTTGCCCGCCTGGGTGCGCGACGCTGCGCAGGTCCTGAAGGCCAACATCGACCGTTACGTTTTTATTTCGACCATTTCGGTTTACGCCGATGCCAACACGGGTCCAGACGAAAACGCCACGTTGGCGAAATACGAAGGGGCTGATCCCTACAAGGAAACGCTGGAAGCGATGAGGGCTTCCGGATTCAAGACCTACGGGCCGCTCAAAGCTTTAAGCGAACAAGAAACGCAAAAATGGTTTCCCGGAAAATCACTCATTATCCGACCGGGACTCATCGTCGGTCCGCGCGATGAAACCGATCGTTTCACTTACTGGCCGGTACGAATCGATCGCGGCGGTGAGGTTCTGGCACCAGGTAATCCGAACGATCCCGTGCAATTCATCGATGGGCGTGATCTGGCGGAATGGACCATTCGCATGGTGGAAAATGGCGAAACCGGAATCTACAACGCGACGGGACCGGCGAAGGAACTCGGCGTCGGCGGCATGCTCGACGGAATCAAAAGCGCTCTGAATTCGAATGCGACATTCACGTGGGCCGACGCGGAATTTCTCAAACAACAAAAAGTCCAGGCGTGGTCGGACATGCCGGTGTGGGCCGGCGACGAATTAGGATTGTCGCGCACGAATATCAGTCGCGCCTTGGCGAAAGGCCTGACCTCTCGACCGCTTGCTGATACCGCGCGCGACGCGCTCACGTGGTTCAAAGCGCAAAAGCCGGAACGACAGGCGAAATTGCGAGCGGGAATCACGGCTGAGCGGGAAAAGGAAGTGCTGGCCGCATTTCACAAAAGCAAAATGACGAAATCCGAATGACCCACCTTCGCAAAGCTACGGCGCGGCAGGCGGTTGAGGGATCAAATCCGAATGATGAAGCCAGGATGTTGCGGGGCGAAATGCTCGAACACAAACTTCGTCAGCAAAGGATAACAAGCCCGGTCATCCTAAGCGCCAGCGAAGGATCTCTCAAACGCGAGAGACGTCACCAGGTAAGAGAGGTCCCTCGCTGGCGCTCGGAATGACAGCATTTATTGTATGGCGCGGTTGCTAGAGAAAATCGTCGATGTTCGCTCGGCCGAGGTCCGCGCGCTGTGGCTAGGCTTCGCTTTTCATTTTCTCATTCTCACCGCCTATTACATCGTCAAGCCGATTCGCGACAGCATCGCAGCCAGCAATCGACTGGAAACGTTACCATGGATGTTTACCGCGACGCTTGTTGTCATGTTGATCGCCAACACGATTTTTGCCGCCATTGTCGCCCGGATGGAGCGGCGAAAATTTATCCCGTTCGCCTACGCATTTTTTATTTTGGTCCTCATTCTCTTTTTCCTGCTGATGAGGACGGGGACTCCCGCGCAGCAAATCTGGACTGGCCGGGCGTTTTACGTGTGGGTCAGCGTTTTCAATTTGTTCAACACCGCGATTTTCTGGGCGTTCATGACCGATCTTTTCACCGTCGAACAAGGCAAACGGCTCTATGCTTTCATTGCGGTCGGCGGAACGCTCGGTGCGATTGCCGGAGCCTACATCACGAAGAATCTCATTCGAGGTATGGGACCGGCAAACCTCGTCGCGATTTCAGCAGCGCTGTTTGCGGTTGTCTGCTTTTTGGTGCGGTTTTTCCCAAATAATTTCACAGAAGGAACCAAACTTGTGCCTGCTCGAGAACAACCAATCGGCGGTACTCCCTGGTCTGGTATCACGCACATCGCGCGCTCGCCTTATTTATTCGGGCTGGCCGCCAGCATTCTGCTTTATACCACCACGTCAACATGGGCGTATTTTCAACAGACCACTCTCGCCGGTGCAGTATTAAAAACGAGCATGGACCGGACAGTTTTCCTGTCGAACCTGGAAATCTGGGTGAACACGATTACCCTCTTCATTCAGATTTTTCTTACCGGTCGTTTTCTGAAGTGGTTCGGGGTAGCGTTCACGCTCATATCGCTGCCATTCCTCAGCATGCTCGGCTTTGCGGCGATGGCGATTGCGCCGAGTCTGTCAATGTTGGCATTTTTCCAAGTGACGCGTCGTGCTGCGGCCTATGCTTTGATGCGCCCCTCACGCGAGATTCTTTTCACGGTTTTAAAACGCGAGGACAAATACAAGGTTAAAAGCGTCACCGATACGCTTGGTTATCGCGTCGGCGACCAGTTAGGTGCGTGGTCGTACGGAGGGCTTGGACCAAATGGACTTGGACTCAGTCTCAACGTCATCAGTTGGTTTGCTGTGCCGGTCACCGCCGGTTGGTGCCTGCTCAGTCTCTGGCTTGCGCGGAAGCAACACGCACTCGCTCTGGCTCAGCGCCGGGAAATCCCGGAAGTCGCGGTTACGACTTAACGAAAACGCCGAGCAACGGACGGCGCGATGGTGTTTTCGATCGGAAATCGCTCACAAAACCGTCTTTCGTCCGAATCTCCACGTGGCCGGCTGCGCGGCTGGCGTTGTAAACCAGAACTGAGCCGATCGGTGCCTGATACGGATCGGTAACAGTCAGCTTTTTGAAACCGAAAGTGTTGACTAATTCCTGACCAGCTTGTTTTGCGTAAAGAGTTGTCGGGCGGGACCGGATCACTCCCGATGCGAGCAGCGCCTCTTTGACGTAGTGCCAGCATTGGCTGCGCGAATGGGCGTGGGCGCGTTCCTCAGCAATGGTCGCCGCATGCATTAATTTTGGATCGAGTTGACGATCAATTTTAGCAAAAGGCCGCACGATTTTGTTCGGCTGGTACTTTTCGACGACATCGACAGAGGTCGTTTTGCCGGAAGCGTCTTTGAAAACAAACTTGGGTGGCTGCGGCGAATTCAACCGCGACGGCATCGCGGCCGAGGCGGTGGCCGGAAGGAGCACGGCACAGCCGAGTGAGAGGAGGGTTAGGGGGAGAACTTTTTGCATAGGGAGCGCCCTCTATAATGCATTTTGCGGGCCTGACAAGCGGTTTTTCAGCGAAATTCTCATAATTTCTATATGGCCGCCGGAGGCAGCTTGCATCCACAATGCCAAGCACTTCCGATTACTAATTGGGTAGCCCTTTTTATCAGGGATGCCGACCGGGGTTGTTTGCGTCCCGACAACCCTCTTTTGACGAGAAATGGCTACGCATTTTGCTCTGCTTTTCGGCCTCCTCGTTGTAGCCACGCTCGCCCCAGCCACCGAACCGTCCACTCTCGTCCGGGTGACCACTTATTGGCGGGAAGAAGGTCAATTCCGAGCCGCCTCCAACGGCGCGCATCTGCGGAATGGCCATTGCGCGGTCGATCCGAAGAAAATCCCTTATGGCAGCAAGATTATTTTAGGCAGTGAGGAACTAATCGCCGTTGATACCGGGCCAGCCGTGGTAAGCCGACAAGCAGCGCGTCTGTCAGGCCGCAATCGAGCCGAAAGAGAGGCCATGGTCGTCGACCGGTACTTTGAAACAAAATCACAGGCCCTGGCATGGGAAAAGTCGCACCCGCATTTCATGAAGATACAAATTGTTACGCCCGGAAACGCGAAAGCGCTGGCCAACAAGGCGCCGGCGCGACCCCTTGCCCCGACGCCGGGGACCAGGTCAGTTTCACTGCCGCCTGCCTTCGTAGCTCGACGGAGTCTCGCTCCACCAATTTCGAGCGGCAGTAGGGCGACGCTCTTCGCAACCACGTCATATTTCTGCGTTTTCTCCAACTCCTCCACCGACACTCTCCGCAGCGCTCGTCGAAGAACCGGCGGCGACCTTTTCCCTGCAGATTTGAAGAGAGGCCGTGGACCCCTCGAGCGCCTACGTCTTTCCTGGCTACAACTAGTGTAGCGCGGTGCTATAACCTTCGGCGCTTGTAGAGAGCCGTTACAGAATTCACATCCCGGCGAGAAAGGTAGGGCGATTGAACGTGCCGGTCCGGCTCGGATTGATTCGGCGAACCGCCCTAGCTAAGCGTACCTATATGTAATGGGCTCCTCGACGATTTTGATCGCAGGCTTCGCGAACAATGGCTGATACTTTCTCCGGCGGCGCATGTTGATTCTCCTACAGCAAGCCATTCGCGATTCGAAACCTGCAATCGCTGCCGTCAACTTTTCAATCTCTGCCTTAAGGTCAGCCATAATGTGGGAGGGCCTAAGCGCCGCCAACCTAATGCCAGTGCGGCTCGGGCCCTCTGCGCGTCACCATTTTTATCAAACCAACTACGCGAAATCGAGTCGTCTTTGCTTGCAAGAGATATCGGCGCACCAGAGCTTCCGGCCACGTGTCGCAGGAATTTCGCATTCGCCAGGCCACATCGGAAGATGCTGCCGTCATCGGCTGGCATCGGGCGCGCATGTTTCAGGACATGGGTTTGGTGCCGGATGAATTATTCGAATCGTATCGCACGAAAGCGCTGGATCGTCTGAGCCAGGCGCTCGCTTCCGGCGATTACGTCGGTTGGCTGGCGAGCGAAACAAATGCGCCAGAAAAAGTCATCGCCGGCGCTGGTGTAATTATTCGAGTGGTCCCACCATTTCCGCATCGAACTGGAAATGGCGAAATCAGCATCGCCGAAGGCCGCCAGGGGGTAATCGTCAACGTTTTCACCGAACCTGAATGGCGCCGCCGCGGGCTCGCAAAACTTCTCATGAAAAAGATCATCGCGTGGTCACGCGAGCAAAGTCTCGACGATCTCGTCCTTCACGCCTCCGACGAGGGCCTCACCCTTTACGAGCAGCTCGGCTTCGTGCTCACTAACGAGATGCGATTGCGAGGGTAACGGAAAGTGACTCAAGCAATCCAAAAGGGTTGAAAACGAGTCAAGGTAACCAGCCGCCGGTCGCTTGAACTGGATTGATGTCCCCTGCTTTGGTAATCCAAGCGGCCAAGGCGGTGCGTTCCGGACGACCCACAGATTCCGACGCAGGAACAAGACGAAGTTCCTGCGTTCCCGAACCCATCTTTTCGTGGACTAGTGAGAGAACAAGAAAATCGTGCCGTAAACTGCGACCGTTGTTTTCACCGGCACGGACATTGACGTTTATGCCGAAGCCAAGGCGGGCAAGATAGACCTCGAACTCACCGGAAGTCCCGTTAACCGGCTCGAAGTTGACCGCCACAATATTGTCCCCGCGCATCTCGATTTTCAAAACTCCGGGGGCGTCATCATTTGCCGACGGGGCATTTGCGTTTTGCCATTCGCGACCATTCAGAACGAACGCTGGCGTGTAAACGCTCTCTCCCTTCCAGTTCGCAGCGTAGGTTTCTTGTCGCTTCGTCCACTCCGGGGAGGCAAAGGGGTCTTTCCAGCCAAGCCGATCCCAGTAATCGACATGAAAGGCGACCGGCACAAAGTCGCGCCAGAGGCGCGAATCACCGACTAATCGGCTCAACGAAGCCTCGGCCGGTGGACAACTGCTACAACCTTCAGAAGTAAATAACTCCAGCAGCTGCACTTTCTTTGGCCCCGATTCAAAGGTGACAGGATCTGCGGCGGCCATTGAAAGAACGGAACTCAGAAAGCTGACACTAAAAACGAGTAAACAATGTTTCATTGATTTTGCGTTGAACGCGCAGCTTCTCACAAGGCCAGGCTTTCCTGTTTCGGCGCCGAAGCTTCCGCGGTGATTCCCCCAAATTTCTTCACCAGGTCGTCAAGCTTGGCGATGTAATAATCGATGTTCTCATCGCGATTTTGCGGGTCGAACTCGCTCGCCAATTTCGCCGCTTCGTAGGCAGCCACCTTCTTTGGCGTCGCCTTAATATAGTAACTGATCTGGTCGCCCGGTTTGTAATTGCGGCCACTGGCCAGGGCCAGCTCATAGGCTGCAGCACGGTTACGCGCCGAACCGGCAATTTTTGCCCGATATTTTTCTAGCGAATCCTGGAGCGTATCCGTCTTCATTAGCATCTCGATTGGCATCTCGCGATTTCGGATTCGTTTCTCGAACTGATCACGCAATCGACCAATCTCCTCGCCCTTCCCTTCCATGATCCGTTTGATCATTTCCTCCAGGAACACGCGCTGGAATTTCTCCAGTCCGCGGGATTTGAGGGCGCCGCCTTTAATGATCACATCGCCACCGCGGGTGAGAAGCGCATAATTCTTTGCCTTGTAACTGAACATCGCGTCGAACTGCTCATCGAACTCGACTTCGATGCCGGGCGGCAACTCTCTTGCCAAACCTTTTTGTAGTTCATCGACCTCTGCTGTAGAGGCGGCCGTGTCGGCCGCATGGCGTTTCGATCTTGCATCTTCACGCTTGCCGCGGCCGGCGACTCCGAAAGCCTTCGCGAGCGGAGCCGCGGCTACAGAATTTGGCGGGACGAAGTAGATGCCGTCGGTATCGACTTCAATAACCTGCGCGCCGCGCTCGTTGAGCCACGCAATCATCTTCTGCAATAAATCGCGGCCGATTTGCGTGACCCGCGCCGCGGCCTCGAAGTCGGCAAAATGCCCCTGTGCGAAACCGAGGTAACCGTAGAAGCTGTTGATCAAAATCTTGAAGGTATTTTGCAGTGCATGGAGATGATGCCACCGCCGCCGGTCTTCCAGCCTGTCGACCAGCTGCATCTGCCCCTTGGCTTCGAGCCGGAATTTGCGCAAGTCCGTTAGCAAATGCCGAAAGATTTGAAGCTGATCGCTCGCCGGAAAACAGTCAAATTGAAGCATGATCGACGGGTAAAGCGAAGCGACATCGCAGTGCCAGACATTGCGCGCCACGCCCGTGAAATAGATGGCGGTAAAGCCGCCTTCGAAACTCATTGCCAACGGCATCTCCGGAATGCTGTGCCGCTGGCGCAGATATTCTCGCAAAAAAAGCGCGTTGATGCGAGTGGCGTTGCCGCGCACGATTACATCCTGGTAGTTGTAGGGGAAAATTTGCGCCTGGATGAAATAACTCGGGCTTAGCAACTCGGCCACCGCGCGGGTTTCGCGCACTGCGCAAAGAGCACGCTGCCGAAAACGATCGTCGTTATTGATATAAGCGCGCTGAAGCTCCTTGCCCGTCAGAGCCGATAGCTCAGCGCTATCGCAAAATCCAAAATGCTGCGCGACATCCACCCGCTCGAAGCCGGTGAGCGTGCGCATACCGACGTCATAAAATTGGGCCAGCAGAAAAGTGTCGACGAAATGGCGGCCATCGATCTGGAATTTTGGATAATCGATGGTTTTCTCGGCGATTTGGAGGCGTGATGGGCGGGAGCGAAGAAATCCGCCGCTCCGGCCCCAATCCAGTTTCACTTTCGCTTTGCGCGCACGCGCTACCAGGCACGGCAGATCAAACCGGAAAAGGTTGTGTCCTTCGATCACATCGGGATCGCGCTCCTTAATAATTTCCGTGAGCTGTTTGAGCGCGTCGTATTCCGACTCGTCCGGCTTCGCGGGGTCGACCACGATGAGTTGTTCCCAGCCGGTGTTGTCGGACAAGGCAAAGCTGGCGATTGGATTCTGCGATGCCTCGGCCAAATCGTTTTCTCCGGTCGGTGACAGTACTTCCAACTGCATTCGCTTCAGCTCTTCGAACGGCAATTGCTTGAACAGGGTCCGGCCAGTGGCGCTGAGGTAATGCTGCACCGGATCGCTTAGCGCGAAAAAATTGCGCCCCGCCTTTTTCAATCCGTTGCGCAACGCGATTAGCTCTTTCCAGCTATCGACGCTGACGAGCCAGTTGTATTTCAGATCGCCTGCGAGTTTCTGCGCATTCTCCAGTCCGAGATCGGTGATATCGCCATCGGTCCAGACGAAAGGATGAAAAGGCTTAACATCAACAGTCGTGCTGCCATTTTTTTCGCGGCGATAGACGCGCACCGTGCCGGTCTCACCGAGTTCGATCGCGACGATGCGCGACGTTTTGTCGGCTCCGAAAAGAAGTTCGTTATCCTCAAAAGCCATAGAACTACGATTGCACAGCTTTTCAGTCATTCCGAGCCGCGACAGAAATGCCAGTCCGGCTCGGACCGAGGAACCTTCCAACCGATAGACGTGTGCCCAAGAATTGCGAGATCCTTCGCCGGCTGCGCGGCTCAGGATGACACCCGTCCGGGTGCGGCAAGAACCAGTGGGAAACACAGCTCTCAGTCTGTGAATCCCGCTGGTGAGGACGAAAAAGAATTGTTAGCTCGTATGAAATGCACGATTCACGCATTGACCCCATCTTCTTTCATTCGGCGTTGGGCGTTGGACGTTGGATGTTCGGCGTTGTGACCGCGGCGAACCCGCGTCAGTTC
>JBKPMO010000040.1:0-6104 GCA_046732175.1 Verrucomicrobiota bacterium | reverse complement strand
CGCGCGTTTCGTGCAGGAAAACCTTTTCTCCCCGACCGCTGCGTTTTTGCCTATTGTGATCACGGGCGTGTTGCACCAGGATGCGGCGCATCAAGGTCGCTGCGACGGCGCAGAATTGAGCGCGGTTCTTCGAAGTGACCTGGTCTTCAATTGCCAGTTTTAAGTAAGCTTGGTGAACAAGAGCAGTTGCCTGAAGGGTGTGGTCAGGGCGTTCCCGACGGAAGTAATCGGACGCCCGGGCCCGCAGTTCCTCGTTAACGAGTAGCATCAGACGTGAGGCTGCGTCGCGGTCGCCGTTGACCCATTGCTCCAATGTTTCAGTGACGTCGGCGGAATTGTGGGGACTGACATCCATTCTGGAAAATTTACCCTTTTTGGTATTTGAACTGAAGGTTTTTTTGTGCCCTGAGGCGCAAGTGGTTGCGGCTGAGCCATAAAAACTTGTCGGACATCAACCTCATCTATTGTGAGGCAGAGCCGCGCAAAAATATCGGTCCAAAACATGTGATCCGAAATAATGCTGAACGCCTGGAAGTTTGTTAGGTGTCGCGATCGCTTCTTGATAGAGATATCGCGCAAAATCATGTCCGTTTTGGGGCATGATTCGCGCGTTTTGCGGCGAGGGAAATATGAAACCTACGCACAGGAAGTTGCGTCATCGCGGAATTCTTCGTTTAATGTTCCCCCAATTTATGAACTTCACACGATGCGCTGGCATCATTCTCATTGGCGCTGCACTTCTCTTTTCCATTTCCTGTGAAAAACATCACCTCGGCGAATATCCCGAAGTTCAAAAGGATCTAACGGCAACGCTGGACCAGGAATCGTCCAACCCCGCGTCCGGAGAGTTAGCCACGCCAACCCCTGTAAAATTTTTCCCTGAGAAAAAATCTCCGTAGAGAGAAAACAGAATGGCCAGAGAGAAATATCTGACTTCGCCGCCCAAGATCACCACCATGCCTCCGGGCGTGCCGTACATCATCGCCAACGAAGCGGCCGAGCGTTTCTCCTACTACGGCATGAATGGGATCCTCACCATTTTCATGTCGAAATATCTCATGGACAAGATGGGGAATCTGGCTGTGATGCCGCCGCACCAGGCCGAAGGCTGGTACCATACATTCGTCTCGACCCTTTACATTCTTCCGATCATCGGCGCCTTCCTGGCTGATGCGCTTTTCGGGAAATTCTGGGTCGTCTTCTGGTTATCGATCGTTTACTGCGGAGGCCACGCCACCCTCGCCCTGATAGGCTCGCCAATCGCACACGTGGTCGAGCCGCGTCTTCTCTTGGCGCTCGGACTCTTTCAAATCGCGCTCGGCGCCGGCGGCATCAAGCCCTGTGTTTCTACCAACGTCGGCGACCAATTTGGCGAATCGAACAAGCATTTGCTCACGCGTCTCTTCAATTGGTTTTATTTTTCAATTAACGCCGGCTCGGCCATTTCCACCTTACTCATTCCCTGGCTCCTCGAGCCATACGCGGCGGATCCGAACGGATTGATCGCGAAACTGCCGCCCTCGATTGTCGGTTTTCTCGAGAGCCCGCGTTTACATAGCCCGGATATCGCATTCGGGCTGCCCGGCATCTTCATGGCCATCGCTACGATCATTTTCTGGAGGGGCCGCAAAAAATTCGTGCACATCCCGCCCGCTGGCCTGCGTAACTATACGCGCGCGCTCTTCAACAAGGAAACCGGCAAGATTTTGCTGAACATTCTGATTCCAGTTCCATTTGTTGCCATCTTCTGGGCGCTGTGGCAGCAAAACTTTTCTTCCTGGATCGTTCAGGCTGAGTCGATGGACCGGCATCTCTTCGGAATTGAGTGGTTGTCATCGCAAATACAAACGGTGAACCCAATTTTCATCCTGATCATGCTGCCGCTCTTCTCCTACTGGCTCTATCCGCTGGTGGAAAAGTTCATTCCTTTGACGCCATTACGGAAAATCGGTGCCGGACTATTCGTCACTGCGGCTTCGTTTTTTATCGTCGCGATGATTCAAACGCGCATCGACGCCGGGGCGCGGCCCAGCATCGTTTGGCAAGTTTGGGCGTTCGTGGTCCTGACCGCTGGCGAAACACTCGTCTCGCCGACACATCTCGAGTTTTCCTACACTCAGGGGCCGGTGAAACTCAAGTCACTTTGCATGTGCACTTATTTGCTCGCCGTTTCGCTGGGCAATCAGTTCACCGCCGCGGTCGATTTCTTCATCCAAAATCCTGACGGTACGGTAAAGTTACACGGTGCCAGCTACTTTATGTTTTTCGTGTGGGTCCTGTTGGGGACAGCGGTACTATTTGCCATTGTGACGCCATTCTACAAAGGTCGCACCTATTTGCAGGACCAGGCCGAAGCTTCAGTTGAGGCGGAGACCACCGTTGGCTTTGCCGTTCAACCGGAAGCATAGAGTTTGTTCTCGACCGGCCCGGGATTAAGCGCGTTGGATTAACGTTTCGAGCGATCAATTATGAAGAACATCTACCTACTCGCATTATTCCCGTTAACCATGCCGTTCACGAGCGTTCGCGCTACTCCGCAGGACGAGCAGTTTCAACAAATTGCGCACGACTACATCGAAGGATACCTCGCCGCCAATCCCGAGGATGCCACGGAGCTCGGTGATCACCGGTTTGACGGCAAACTGACTGATTACTCAGACGAAGCGCGGACCCGGGAGTTGGCGCGCGCGAAAGAGGCGCGACAGAAGCTCGAAGCGCTAACCGACCTTTCGCAGCTGACTGGCGCCAACAAAGTCGATCTCCGGTTGCTCAAGGATAAGATCGACTACCAGATCTTCAGTCTTGAAGAGTTGAAGGAATGGCAATGGAACGCGCTCGTTTACAATCAGAGTCTAGCTAATAGTATTTATCTGCTGGTGGCGCGGGATTTCGCGCCGGCCGAGCAACGTATCCCCAATTTGGGTAAACGCCTTGAAGGAATTCCCGCAGTCATCGTCCAGGCAAAAAGCAATCTGAAACACTCGCCGAAGATTCATACCGAAACCGCCATTGAGCAGACACAAGGCGCAATCTCGTTAATCCGCGAAGGTCTTTCTCCTTTGCTCAATCAGGCGCCGCAGGCCGCGAAAGATTTGGGACCGATCCAGGAAAAGGCAGCCAAAGCATTGGAAGACTACAAAACGTGGTTGCAAGAAGATTTGCTTCCGCGTTCCGACGGTGATTTCCGAATCGGCACGGATAAGTTTCGTAAAAAACTAAGGTTCGCTCTTGCCTCCGACCTCTCGATGGAAGAGATCATGCAACGGGCCCAGGCTGATCTCGCCGCAACCCAGAAGGCGATCTACGAAACCGCACTTCCCTTTTATAAAAAGTATTTTCCGAATGCCGATAAATCAGCACTGACTGACAAAAAGAAGGTCACCGCAGCTGTGCTCGAGAAACTAGCGGAGCAACATCCGGACGACAATACCATCGTCGGTTACGCCCAGAAAATTGTCCGCGAAGCAACCGACTTCACCAAACAACATGACCTCGTAACCGTGCCGGACAAACCGCTTGATGTCATTGTCATGCCGGAATTCAAACGGGGGCAGGGGATCGCTTACTGCGATTCGCCGGGACCGCTCGAGCAGAATGGGAAGACATTCTTCGCGGTCGAGCCGACGCCGAAAGATTGGAGCGCGCAGCGCAAGGAATCCTTCTTCAAGGAGTACAACAATTACATGTGCCGCGATCTGACCGTGCACGAAGCGATGCCCGGACATTATTTGCAATTGGCCCACTCGAACGAATTTCGGGCCCCCACCCTCGTGCGCGCAATTTTTCAGAGCGGCACGTTCATCGAGGGTTGGGCCGTTTTTTGTGAGCAAATGATGACTGAACAAAGTTACGGCGGTCCGGAAGTGAAAATGCAACAGTTGAAAATGCGGTTGCGCGTTATTTGCAATGCCATCCTCGATCAAGGCATCCACGCCAAAAATATGAGCGAAAAAGAAGCGATGGATCTGATGATGAACGAAGGTTTTCAGCAGGAAGGCGAAGCGGTCGCGAAATGGAAGCGGGCACGGCTTAGTTCCGCACAACTATCGACCTACTTCGTCGGTGTGACGGAGCATCTTGACCTGCGCGATCGCGCCAGGGCAAGAGATGGCAGCGCCTTCAATCTCAAAAAATATAACGACACCGTTCTCTCCTTCGGCAGTCCCCCGGTAAAATACGTCCGAGAATTGATGGGTTTGTAACACGAAGCAAGAAGCAAGGAGTTGGCAACGACTCCTCGAAGCTTCTTGCTCGACGCTTCGTGCTCCGTGCCTCATGCTCAGCTCATGACCTTCACAAAAAACATCGGAATGCTTTTGCTGGCGATTTTTTTGATTATTTACGGTTTGATTGCGGTTTTCGGATTCAACCTCGGCGTTGTTGCTGGAATCATCGCCATTCTCGCCGGCGTCTTCATCCTATTGGGGCGCTAGGAAAATCGAAGGTAGGGACGGTTCACCGAACCGCCCGCGCCGCCAATCCGGCTCGGATCGATTGAGGTCAATCCCCCCTACCTGACAATGCGGGAAGGGAGCTTAGTATGCCAACTTTGCCGTGCGGCTTGGAAATAGCCGGGCTTTGCGGCATTGTCCCAGCCTATGGCCAACCTCGCGACCTGGATGCGGCGCTCGGATGAGAGATATTTCGCGCCTTTTCTCTCGCGCTATCCAGAGGTGAAGGTTTGGAACGCTGCCAGGCGTAAAGTTCCGATCGAACAAATGAACGGTCTGTTGCTAACTGGCGGCCCTGATATCGCCCCGGATTGTTTAAACCAGCCGGTGACTGATCCATCTGTGATAGACAAGGACGTGCACCCCGACCGCGACCGTTGGGAACTGGAAGCGATTAAGAAAGCGATCGAGCGCAGCCTGCCGATATTCGCGATCTGCAAAGGATTACAAACTCTCAACGTCGCACTCGGCGGCACCCTTCATCTCGACATCCGCGGCCACAATCTCCCCGAGCAGAAAACGCACGACATTCAGCCTCTGCGATCCGATCGCAAAACGCGCCATCGTTTCGAGAAAGTAAACAGCTCGCATCATCAGGCGATCGACCAACTTGGTGCCGGTCTCGAAGTAGAATCGTGGTGCGCCACAGATGACATCATCGAACAGGTAAAATTGCGCGACTATCCCTTTGCCCTGGCGGTGCAATATCATCCGGAGCGCGGCCGGATTTACGATGAGCTGTTCGACGATTTTATGTCGCGAGTTGGGAATTCGTTGAAGGATTGAAGCGTTGAGCGGGCTGCGGCAACATGTATTTCCGCGTCAATGCAGCGTTTTAACGATGCTTTAACCATTCAACCGCTTTAAGCCTTTAACGCTTTAACCCTGCCGACAATGAGCGCTTCGCAAAATACCATCGCCATCGTCTACGATTACGATCAGACGCTGAGTCCGAGCTATATGCAGGACGAAGTCCTGTTTCCTGCGTTTGGGATTAATAGCGAGATTTTCTGGCGCCGTTGTTCTGAGCTTGTGCGCGATCACGGCTACGATAACGAGCTCGCTTACATGAAGGTATTGCTCGACCAGCTCGAGATGGATCGACCCACCAATGAGGAACTCAAGAAGCTGGGCGCGAAGTTGAATTTCTACAAAGGATTGCCGGAAATGTTTGAGGAATTTCGTGGCGGCGAAGGTCTACTTACAGCCGAGCACATCGCGCACGGCATCACGGTCGAGCATTACATTATTTCATCGGGGTTAAAGGTGCTGATTAACGGCAGTCGGCTCGCACCATATGTCCGCGCAATTTTCGGCTGCGAATTCGCCACCGATCCCGAAGACCACATCACCTTTCCCAAGCGCGTGATTAGTCACACCCAAAAGACCCAGTTTCTGTTCCGCATTAACAAAGGGTTTCTCGATATGTCTCAGGACGTGAACGATCACATGGACCCCGAAATTCGGCCGATTCCTTTTCCGAACATGATTTACGTCGGCGACGGGCCCACCGATGTCCCGTGCTTCACCGTGATGAAGAAAAACGGAGGACAGGCGATTGCGGTTTACAATCCCGACGATTCGCAGCGCGTTGGTTTTAAGAAGTGTTACCAGCTTTCCACGCACGCCGACCGCGTCAGACACATCGCGCCG